>CAIJFT010000208.1 GCA_903820035.1 uncultured Opitutia bacterium | reverse complement strand
CCCGCTGCCGGAGGCAAAAACAAAGGTCGATTTACGCGGCCAGGTTGTGCCGCTGAACCAGCTCCTCGAGGGCTTTCGCTCGGGCCTTTTGATTTCCGTCGTCGTTATCTTGCTCCTGCTGATCGCAAATTTTCAGTCCATTCGGTTGGCGTTGGTCGTGATCTCGACGGTGCCCGCCGTGCTCGCGGGGATCGTGACGGCCCTCTGGCTCACAGGTACGACGATAAACATCCAGTCGGCGATGGGCGCGATCATGGCAGTCGGGGTGGCGGTCGCTAATGCAATCCTGCTCGTCACATTCGCGGAGAAGTCGCGCGTGGTTTCGGCCGATCCGTTGGCTGCGGCGGTTGAGGGTGGGCGGAGCCGGTTGCGGCCGATTCTGATGACGAGCTGTGCGATGATCGCGGGTATGTTGCCACTGGCCCTCGGCTTGGGCGAAGGGGGCGATCAGACCGCGCCGCTCGGCCGGTCGGTGGTCGGTGGTTTGATCGCGGCGACACTCGCTACGCTGCTGGTGCTGCCGGCCTTTTTCGCGATTCTCGGCAGCCGACGGGTTCGCTCCCCCTCGCTCGATCCTGACGATCCGGCCAGCGAACATCATGTCGCCGCCCGACGTTCCCGCTAAAATCTCCTTCAACTTTCGCCATGCCATCCTTTCGCACTTTCTTTCTCGTTGCCCCTTTGTTCGTCGGTGCCCTGACGGCTCAGACCCCGGCAGAGGTGGGCGTCACGAGCCCCCGCCGCGGCGACATCCATCGCTTCGTCACCCTGCCTGGAACACTTCGCGCCAATCAGCTGGTGACGTTGCACGCCAAGCTTCCTGGCTATCTGAAATCAATCAGCGTCGACAAAGGTGAAGCCGTCACGGCGGGGCAGAGCCTCGCCGAAATTGAAATGCCGGAACTGGTCGCCGAGCGCGTGCGCCACGAGGCCGAGGTGCGTATTGCGCGGGCCGAACTCGGCCGGCTGAACTCAGCGCGGAGCAAGGCGCCCGACCTCATCACGCCGCAGGCGCTGGAGACCGCGGAGTCGAAGGTGGCGATCGCACTGGCGTCGGCCGCGCAGAACGAGGCCATGCTTGGCTTCGGCCGCATCACCGCGCCGTTTGCCGGCGTGGTGACGGCGCGTTTCGTCGATGTGGGGGCATTTGTACCCGCAGCCACTGCGGGCAGCAATCCGACGGCGGCTGCGATCGTGACCGTGATGGACTATTCGACAATTCGGGCGCGCGTGGCGGTTCCGGAAATTGAGGCGGCTCGGATCAAGCTGGGGCAGCCGGTGATCGTGGCGGCGGAGTCCCTTGCCGGCCGAACGTTTCGCGCGACGGTCAGTCGTCATTTTGGCGCGCTGGAGGAGTCGACTCGCTCCCTGACCGTGGAAGCCGATTTGCCGAATCCCGACCTCGGGCTGCGGCCGGGAATGTACGCCAGTATTAAGGTCGGGGTTGAATTGCATCAGGGTGCCCTGCTGGTTCCCGCGGCGGCGATTATCCGGGAGAAAGCGGCGGCGTTTGTCTTTACGTTCGCGGACGGCAAGGCGACCCGCGTGGCGGTCAAAGCCGGTTTCAACGACGGGGTAAATGCGGAGATCCTCGAGGGCATCGCGGAGAATGCCCGGGTCATTATTCCCGGCAAGGTGGTGCTTACCTCCGGTCAATCGGTCACGGCCGTGGAGGTCAAATGAACCGCGTGCGACTCGGATTGATATGGATCTGTGCGGCGGCGCGTTTGACGGCGGCGGAGGTTGCTCCGGCTGTGCCGCGGGACGGGATTATCGACTTGCCGACCGCGTTGCGTTTGGCCGGGGCCAACAACCTCGATGTGCAGATGGCGCGGGAGAAGGTGTATGAGGCGCAGGCGGCCGAAGCTGGTACGCGGGCTAAGCTCCTGCCTTGGATTACCCCGTCGCT
>CAIJFT010000207.1 GCA_903820035.1 uncultured Opitutia bacterium | reverse complement strand
CGGAAGAGCGCGAGCTTCTGCTGCAGGTAGACGTTGATGCCGCCGTAGAAGATCGGCTGCGCGGCGGCCGTGCCCGGTTCGTCGGTCACGAACGGCAGGTACAGCGGCACGAGTGTGACCTCGTGGCCGAGGTCCTGCAGCGCGCGCACCAGCGCGTGGTCGCGTTGGCAGGCGCTGCACTGAAAGTTCCCCGTGCCGGGCGTTATCTGGACGATGCGCATGCGCGACTACCCGGCGGGGCTTATGCCGGTGAAGTATGCAGGCTCGCCCGGTGGGCGGGCGCCCGGCCAACGGCCGGGCCTACAGAACGCACTGCGCGCGGCATGACGGAGATCCAGCCCTTATGCGTAGCGGGCGTTGGCGTGGGCCGGGAGGAAGAAGCGGTACAGCAGGCGGTCGGCCTGCAGGAGCGCGTCGCGCGTGAGGCGCAGCGTGTCGCCCTCAAACGCAGCCAAGCCTTCCTGCTCCAGGCTCTGCAGCTGTTCGGCAAAGTGCGTGCGGATATCGACCCCGAACTTCTTCTGGAAATAGGCGCGGTTGATGTGGCCGAGCTTGAGCTGGAGCACGAGTTCGCGGATCAGCCGCTCCTCGGCCGTCGGGGAGAGCGCGCGATAGATGGGCAGTGCCCCCGTGGCGACCTTGCCGAGGTAGGCGGTGAAGTCGTGTTCGTTTTGGAAATGCGTCCCGCCGATGTGCGAGAACGATGCGACGCCGAGACTCAGCAGGTCCGAGCCGGTCCAAAGGTTGTCGCGGTAAACGAACTTCGTGCGCACCGGGTCCTTCACCGCGGTGTACGCGCTGGAGAGCGTGTAGCCGGCTTTCTCGAGTTCGCCGAACGCGTACTTTACCCAGCGGCGTTTGGTCTCCCAGTCGGCGACGGGCGCGACGAGTTTCCCCTCGGCCTTCATCTGTTTGTAGATGCCCGTGTTGTAGGGCACCTCCATCTGGTAGATCGTCACGCTGTCGGCGGCGAGGGCGATGGTCTTCTCGATGCAGCGCAGCCAGTTTTCCTCGGTCTCCTCGACCATGCCGGCGATGAGGTCGATGTTGATCTGCGGAAAGCCGATGGCGCGGGCCCAGCCGAAAGCGCGCTCGATCTCCTTCGATTTGTGCGCGCGGCCGTTGATCTCGAGGATGTGGTCGTCGAAGTTTTCCACGCCGAGGCTCAGGCGCGTGACGCCGGTGGCGCGGATCGCCTGCAGCTTCTGCTCGGTGACGGTGCCGGGTTCGCATTCAAACGCGACTTCCTGCGCCTGATCCCACGGCAGCAGGGCCTTCATCCGGTCGGTGAGATCGGTGAACTGTTTCGCCGAGAGGTACGACGGCGTGCCGCCGCCGAAGTACACGAAGTCCGGCTTGCGGCCGCCGAGGAACGGTTTCGTCACGTAGGTCTTGAGCTCCGTGATGGCGGCGTCGACGTAGCGCGCGACCTGCTCCGAGTTCACGTCGGTCAGGACCTTGAAGTAGCAAAAGTGACAGCGCTTCCGGCAAAACGGGATGTGCAGGTAAAGGCCGAGCCCGGTGCCGGGACTCGGTGGGCGCTCGAGGGCGTCCAGCGCTTCCGGGACGCGCTCGGGCGTCCAGAAGGAGAAGGGGGGATAATTCGAGACGAAGTAATTCCCCGCGGTGGTTTCGTTTTTCTTGGTTTCCGTGGCGCTCATGATTTTTTTCCGAAGGCGTAGACCGAGCCGTCTTCCGAGCCGATGATAATCCGGCCACCGGCCACGGCGGGAGACGCCGTGAGGGCTTTGCCGATTTCATACGACCAGACCTCTTTGCCGGTGGCGAGGGCGACGATGTAAAGCCGGCCGTCGTCCGAGCCGAAAACGACTTTTTCCCCGCAGACGACCGGTGAGCTGTCGACCTTGCTCCGGGTGGCGAACTCCCAGAGCTGTTTGCCGGTGTCGCGCTCGAGGCAGTGGAGCCGTTTGTCGCGGCCGCCGATCAGCACGCGGGTTTCGGTGACGGCCGGGGAGGAGAAAAAGGGAAACGCGCGGTCGCGGAAGCGCCAGAGCACGGTGCCGGCCGCGAGGTCGACGCACATCACTTCCTCACCGTAGTGGCCGAAGTAAACGCGATCGCCCACGGCGGCCACCGAACCGGCGATGTAGGCGCCCGCCTCGGTTTGGGAAACCTTTTGCCCGGCCGCGTCGACGGCGTGCAGCAGCGCGTCGCAGCCGCCGAAGACGATCTTGCCCTGCGCGATGGCGGGTGCGCCGTTGATGTAGTTGCCGGTTTCGTAGGTCCACAGGACCTTCCCGTCGACGGGATCAAGCGCGTAGAGCTTGCCGTCGTAACTCCCGACGACGATCCGCATGCGGCCCGCGGTGTCGCGCAGCCAGTTGGCCGCGCCGAGGATCTTGTCGCCGGTCTGGGTTTTCCAGCGCAGCGCGCCGGTCTTCGCGTCGAACGCGTAGAAGTTGGTGTCGGCCGAGCCCACGTAAACCGTGCCCTCATACACGAGCGGCGTGGCCTCGATCTCGTCCTCGGCCTTGTAAGACCAAACCTTCTTGCCCGTGGCGGTGTCGATCGCGTGCACGGTGCCGTCGAGCGAGCCGAGAAACGCCAGGCCGCCGGCGATCGCGGCGGAGGAGCGGACGGGCCCGCCCGCGGCGTAGGTCCACAGCAACTGTGGTGCGGTGGGCAGCGTGCCGGTGGCGAGACCGCGCAGGGCGGGTTCGCCGCGGAACATCGGCCAGGCTGCATCCTGGGCGCAGGCCGCCGCTGGAAACAGCGCGGCGGCGAGCAGCAGGAGCGGGAGAGTGGGAAGCCTTTTCACGGAGCGAAGGACGGGCGGGACGGAAACACGGGTGCGGGAGGGAGACCAGAGGATAGTAGTACCTACGCGTACCAAGGGAGGG
>CAIJFT010000206.1 GCA_903820035.1 uncultured Opitutia bacterium | reverse complement strand
GCGCCCTTGTCGATGATCTTCTTCTGCTCCTCCATCATGTTGATGACGGGGTGCGGCGGCTTGGGGTCAAACTCGGTGCTATTGGCGCCGGCGAGCTTGAGGACATTGCGGGCGAATTCGATCACGGCGATCTGCAGGCCGAGGCAGAGACCATAGTACGGGATCTTTTTTTCGCGCGCGTACTTCGCCGACGCGATTTTGCCCTCGGTGCCGCGGTCGCCGAAACCGCCGGGCACGAGGATGCCGTCGAGGCCCTTGAGGACGCTGAGGCCGTTCTTCTTCTCGACGTCCTCCGCGTCGATGCGGCGGATGTTCACCTTGCAGTGGTTGGCGATGCCCGCGTGGGTGATCGACTCGTAGACGGATTTATAGGCGTCCTGCAGCTCGATGTATTTGCCGACGACGCCGATGGTGACCTCGTGCTTCGGGTTAAGGATGCGGCCGACGATTTCCTCCCAGATGTTTTTCTTCGGCGGCGGATTCGGCAGCCCGAGCAGATCTAGGACGAGCTGATCCATGCCTTCCTTCTGCAACGCGAGCGGCAATTCGTAGATCGAGTGGTCGACGTCGCGGCACTCGATGACGGCCTTCACGGGCACGTTGCAGAACAGCGAAAGTTTGTCGCGCAGGTCGTTGTCGAGCGGGTGGTCGGTGCGGCAGACGAGCACGTGCGGCTGGATGCCGATCTCGCGCAGCTTGGCGACGGACTGTTGCGTGGGCTTGGTCTTGAGTTCGCCCGCGGCCTTGAGGAACGGCACGAGGGTGACGTGGATGAAAAGAACATCCTTTGAACCGACCTCGAGGGCGAATTGGCGCATCGCCTCAAGGAACGGCAGGCCCTCGATGTCGCCGGTGGTGCCGCCGATCTCGGTGATGAGGACGTCGGCATCCTTCCCGCCCGCGTAGATGCGCGACTTGATTTCGTTGGTGACGTGCGGGATGACCTGCACGGTCTTACCAAGGTAGTCGCCGCGCCGCTCCTTTTGGATGACGGCCTCGTAGACCTGACCGGAGGAGAGGCTGTTGAGCCGGGAGAGTTTGCCGCTGGTGAAACGCTCGTAGTGACCGAGGTCGAGGTCGGTTTCCGCCCCGTCCTCGAGCACATACACTTCGCCGTGCTGAAACGGGCTCATGGTGCCTGGATCGACGTTCAGGTACGGGTCGAATTTTTGGATGCGGACCACCAGCCCGCGCATCTCCAACAGCGCGCCCAACGCCGCCGCCGTCAGGCCCTTGCCCAACGACGAAACCACACCACCCGTGACGAAAATGTATTTCACGGGGGACCAGCGTGAAGGGTCGTGATTTCCACGCGCAAGACAAAGTTCGTCCCGCACGGAGAAATCGCACGAAAGGGGCGGACGGGCGACGCCCGCCCGTCCGATTTTCAGAAATTCGTGCGCACGGCGTGGACGGAATCGACGACGCGAGGCGCGCCGCTGCACCGGCCGATCAATTCAACAATAACCAAATCGCCCAGGCGGTGCCGCCGATCAGGACCCCGAATAACGCGAGCCAGAGCGCGAGCTTCATCAGCTTGATCAGAATCCAGATCACGAGCGCGAGCGAGAAACTACCAGCGAGCACGAGAAGCCAGGGCGGATAAGCGCTCAGGTCGGCATACCAAGTCTGCGTCACGATTTCGGCCAGCGGCACGACCCGACCAAGCCGCGCCGCCGCGCGAACTCCAAGAAAAATCATTTGCCCCCCATCCCCGCGCCCGCCCTCCTGTGCGCTTGCATTCCAAGCCGCAACTCCTCGCCTGGCTCACCTGTGACGGCGTCCACATCGACCCCGGCTCCGGCAAGCACACGATCTTGGGAATATTTTCGAACATTCAGGCCGGGCAGTTTCCGGTGACGCACCCCTTCATGGTGTGGTTTCTCACCCTCACGGATTGCTCGTCCGGCGAACACAAGGTGCGCATCTCGATGGGCCTGGATCCGACCCAGCCGCAGCCGCTCCTCGAGCGGACCTTCGAGTCGCAAAGTCCGCTGCACCGCATCAATCTCATCAACGAGATCCGCAACCTCTCCTTCCCCCAGCCCGGCGAGTACGCGCTGTTGATCGAGATCGACGACGAACCGCTGCTGGCGACGAGCTTGACCGTCAGCGGCTGATTTTCCCATGGCCACGTTTGACCTGATCGGTGTCGGTTCCCCCATCATGGATTTGCTCGCCCGCGTGCCGGACGACTTCCTCCGCCGGCACGTATCCGGCGACAAGGGGGGGATGGTCCTGGTCGACCACGACGAGATGCAGCGTATCCTCACGCTGCTGGACCACACGCCGGTGCACGCGACGGGCGGCTCGGCGGCCAACGCGACCTTCAACGCCGCCCGGCTCGGCCTGCGTTCCACCTTTCTCGGCAAGCTCGGTCACGACGAGATCGCCGGCGCCTATCACCGCACGTTCGAGCAAGCCGGAGTCGACGGCAGCCGCTTCAAGCGCGGCGCCACGGCCAACGCCCGCTGTCTCGCACTGGTGACGCCGGACGCGCAGCGCACACTGCGCACACACTTGGGCGCGGCGATGACGCTGGCGCCGCAGGATATTTCCGTCGCCGATTTTCAGGGCTGCCGCCACGCGCACATCGAGGGCTACCTCGTGTTCAACCAAGCGCTGGCCGAGGCGGTGTTGACCGCCGCGCGCGCCGCAGGATGCACGACGAGTCTCGACCTGTCGTCATTTGAAGTCGTCAACGCGTCGCGCGACTGGCTGTTCAGCCAGTTCCGCCGCGGGCTCGACATCGTCTTCGCCAACGAGGACGAGATCCGCGCGCTGTTTCAGGACCAAACGTCGCCCTTCGATCACCTCGCACGCCGGCTGGCGCAGCACGGCGTGCTCGCGGCGGTAAAGGTCGGCAAGGACGGGGCGTGGATCGCGCGCGACGAGGCACTGCACCGGATTGAGCCGGTACGCGTGAAGGATGTCGTCGACACGAACGGCGCCGGCGACGCGTGGGCGGCGGGATTTCTTTTCGGCCACCTGCGTGGCTGGTCCCTCGACGCGTCCGGCAATCTCGCGTCGCTGATCGGCGCGGAGACCGTGAGCCACATGGGTCCGATCATTCCGGCGACGCATTGGCCGGCCGTGCACGGCCGCGCGATGGCGCTGCAGCCGAAGCCGTAAGCCCCGACCGCCGGGCGTTTTTTGGGGGGCTTGGGCAATCCACGTTCACGCGAAGCAGGAAGGTCGCGAAGTCGGAGCGTTTCGTTTCGCACCGCTTCGAGCGTTCGCGTGCAACGGAGTGGTAAACCACCGGACCGTCCCGCGGCTCTCATCGCGGGCGGCACAACCCAAAGACTAGCCGCGAACGGGACCGGTCGACTCGCCGAGGACCAAGCGCGGCACGATGGTGCGCACGACGGGCCGGGCGGGTAGCGGTTTGCCCAGTTGCGCCAGCAGGAGTTCAGCCGCGGCCTCTACCGTAGCCTCGATGCCTTGATCGACGGTCGTGAGCGTAGGTGACGTCATCTGGCAAATGTCCTGGTTATTGAAACCCGTCACAGAGAGATCGCGCGGCACCCTGAGCCCGGCCTCCTGAAACCCGCGCTGCGCGCCAATCGCGATCTCGTCATTGAGGCCGAGAAAAGCCGTGGGCCGGTCCGGCAGGGCAACGAAGCTCGCCGCGAGCCGGCGGCCGAAGTCGAAGTCGTTTTTCCGCTCATGCAAGTGGTCGAGGGTAACGGTGCAGGTGGCGGGATCGAGCCTGCGCCCGCGGAGCGCCGCTTGAACCCCGGTCGGCCGATCAATGCGACTGACCGGGCCCTTGCCAATCCCGAGCAGGCCGAAGCGCCGGTGACCAAGATCCAGCAGGTGCTCGACGACGGCCGCCATCCCCGCCGCGCGGTCAAGGGCGACCGTGTGGGCGTTGCGCAACCCGAAGTGGTCGACGACGACATGCGGGGTGCCGTGGGCGTTGAGCTCGGCGATCCGCGCCTCGATTTCCTCGCGCAGGAAGTGTCCGATGAAAACCACGCCCTCGACCCGCAGCGACTGAAAATGCCGCACCACGTCGCGCCCGGCCCCGGGGGTGCAGACTTCGATCAACGACGAAAATCCGCGGGCGCGAAGGACGCGTTGCAACATCGCCAACTTCCGCAGGGCCGGCGGGGTCGCGAGGTCCTCCACGCAGATGCCGATCATCGAAGTACGCTTGCCCTTGAGGTGCAGCGCGTGGGCGTTGGGGGTAAAACCGGTTTCCGCGAGCGCCTTCTGCACGCGATCAATCGTCTTCTGCTTCAGACCGGGCTGGCCGTTGAGCACCCGGGAAACCGTGGTCCGAGCGAGGCCCACATGCCGCGCAAAGTCGGCGGTGGAACGAATGAAAGCGGGGGCCTCGGACTTGCGGGGGGGCGGCACGGCGGAAGGTGGCGAACATGCCCGCCAGCCGGCAAACGTGTCAACGTTCCGCCCCCGACCGCGGGAGCGTGCGCCAACGCCGGGGCGTAACCGCGGCACGTTCACCGGACTGTCTGGCAGAAATTACCTGAAATGCCGCTTTTTCTCGGACAGCTGTCCGTTTATACCTCACGGCTTGACCTGGGCCGACGGCGTGGCCGCCGGCTTTCCCCGAACCAAAACCTCCATGAACCTGCGAACCGTATTGTCTTCATTCGCCGGGCTCGGCCGCCTTTGGGCGGTTTCGACCCTGCTCCTCGCCTCCCTCGCGGCGCAAACCGCGGGCAGCGGCACCATCGAAGGCCGCGTCCTCAACGCGACCAACGGCTCCTACCTCGGCAACGCCCGCGTGGTGGTCGAAGGCACGAGCCTGCAAACCTTCACCGACGCCGCCGGCCGCTACCGGCTCGATGGCGTGCCCGCCGGCACCGCCCGCGTGAAGATATTCTACACCGGTCTGCCCGAGCAGTCGGTGTCCATCAGCGTCAGCGCGGGGCAGTCCGCGACGCGCGACGTCAACCTCGGCGGGGCGACCGATGCCGCCACGGGCGGCGAAGTGCTCCAACTCAACGCGTTCACGGTCGCCGCGCAGCGCGAAATGGACGCGGCCGCGATCGCCATCAACGAGCAGCGTTTCGCCGGCGGCATCAAGAACGTGGTCAACACCGACGCGTTCGGCGACATCGCCGAGGGCAACATCGGTGACTTCGTGAAGTTCCTCCCGGGCGTCACCATCGACTACGTCTCGCCGGATGCGCGCACGATCTCCGTGCGGGGCGTCGCCGCGAACTACACCCCGATCACCATCGACGGCAACCCGATGGCCAGCGCCAACTCCTCGAGCGCCGGCCGCACGCAGGAACTCGAGCAGGTTTCCCTGAACAACGCGTCCCGCATCGAAGTCTCGAAGTCGCGCACGCCCGATGTCTCGGCCAACGCCCTCGGCGGCTCCGTGAATCTCGTGCCGCGCAGCGCGTTCGAGCGCTCGAAGCCCTCCCTCAACTACCGCGCGTTCGTCAGCGCCAACGGCGACGAGAAGGAACTCGGCAAGACCCGCGGGCCCACCAACGAGGCCTCGCGCAAGGTGAAGCCCGGCTTCGACCTGACCTACACCGCGCCGGTGACCAAGAATTTCGGTTACACCCTGACGCTGCTCGAATCCAACATCTTCTACCCGCAGCACCGCGACCAGGTGAACTGGGGCCCGAGCACGGGCGCGCAGGTCGGCTCCTCGCCCGAGCATCCGGTCCTCCGCTCGTTCCAGATCCAGGACGGCCCGAAGAACAACCAGCGTGAATCCGTCGGCACGACCCTCGACTGGCGCTTTACGCCGACCGACGTCCTCTCGGCGAACTTCCAATGGGCGTTCTACAACGCCTCGTTCTCCAACCGCCCCGTGACCTACACGCTCGGCAACGTCGCCCCGGTGTCCTTCGACGCCGCCAACGGCACGTTCTTCCACGGCGGCCTCGGCGCCGGCTCGGTCAACATGGCGACGTCATTCCGCCACAAATACGGCTACACCTACCAGCCGCAGGTCAGCTGGCGCCACACCGGCCCCATCTGGCGCCTCGACGCCGGCCTGTCGTTCTCGCACGCGACGAACCACTACCACGACTACCAGGACCAGCACTTTGAAAACGCGCAGTTCAACCTCCGCGGCAACCCCACCGCCAACGCGATCAACGCCGCGACGGTCAACTTCGACGATCTCGACAAGGGCAGCTACCTCGTGCCGCGCGTCACCGTCCTGAACAACACCGGCGCCACCTCGATCAACCTCGCCGATCCCGCGAACTACAACGTCGGCACCGCCAGCACCAACCCGGCCGACTCCGTCGACGTGTTCCGCACCGCGCGGTTCAACGCCCGCCGCGACCTCAACGTGAGCTTCCCACTCGCGGTCAAGGCCGGCATCCAGGTCACCGAACAGGTCCGCGACATCCGCAAGGATAACCCGGGCGCGATGACCTTCGTCGGCCCCGACCACGCCGCCAACACCGCCGACGACCGCGTGTCGCTGTACGATCTGACCGACCCGCAGTACTCGAACTCGGCGTTCCTCCACGGCACGCCGCAGGTGCCGGTGCCGGACGCCTACCGTTTCTGGAAGCTCTACAAGGAGCATCCGGACTATTTCACCGCTCCGTCCGGCGCGACGCTGATCCAGAACATGTCGACCAACAACCTCTGGTTCAAGGAGCGCATCAGCGCCGCCTACCTGATGGGCGACGGCCGCCTGCTCAACAACCGCCTGCGCATCGTCACCGGCGTCCGTTTCGAAAAGACCCAGGACGAAGCCCAGGGCCCGACCAACAATCCAAACGCCGCCAAGGGCATCACGGATCCGGTCGCCGCCGCCGCCGCGCGTTACGGCATCCGCGCCGCACGGACCACGCGGACCTATGAAGGCTATTACCCGAGCCTGGATCTCTCCTACAACATCGCGCCCGACCTGATCGCCCGCGCCGCCACCACCCGCTCGATCGGCCGCCCCGACATGGGCAACATCATCCCGTCGATTGCGGTGCCCGACACCTCCGCCACCTCCGGCACGATCACGGTCAACAACGTCGGCCTCGATCCGACCCAGACCAACGCGTACGACATCTCGCTGGAGTACTACTTCTCGAAGACCGGCGTGTTCTCCGTCGGCGCGTTCCGCAAGGACTTCTCGAACTTCATCGGCAGCCAGTCGGTGCCGGCCACGCTGGACGTCCTCAACGCCCTGAGCGTGCCCGACGCACAACTGTACGCCAACGGCAACTTCACCGTCGCGACGAAGTTCAACATCGGTGACGCGCGCCTCACCGGCATCGAGTTCAACTACTCCCAGGTCATCTCCGCCGGCTTCCTCCCCGCGTGGGCCAACAACCACTTCACGGTGTATGCCAACGGCCAGCAGATGCACCTGATGGGCTCGACCCTCGCCGACTTCAGCAACTTCATCTCCTCGAGTGGCAGCTGGGGCGTGAAATACGGCCAACCGAAGTTCAGCGCCCAGGCAAACTTCAACTACCGCGGTCGGCAGCGCGCCGGCGCCCAGACGTTCGCCCCCGGCGGCTACGAATACTTCAAGCCCCGCATCTATACCGATGTAAACTTCGAGTACCGCTACAGCCAGCGCTTCGGCGTCTTCATCAACGCCCGCAACCTGACCAACGTCGCGCAGGACATCCAGCGCTACGCCCCCGTCGTCACCCCGAGCTGGAGCCGGACCTACCGCCGCGAGGAGTTCGGCGTGCAGTACACCCTCGGCGTGAAGGGCACGTTCTAACCGGAAAGTCCGTCGCTTCAATCTAAGCCCCGCGGCGCCTCGTGCGCTGCGGGGCTTTTTGTTGCGTGACGACCACGCGCCAAAGGCTCGCGCCCACTCCTGCCCTGCGCAGACTCACGCCATGCAGCTGCACTATTTCCCCACGCCGGAGGCCACCAACACGCTCGCCACCGACGAACTGCGCGCGCGTTTCCTCCTCGGCAACCTGTTTCAACCCGGGGCGATCACCTCCCACTACACCGACCTCGACCGCATGATCACCGGCGCAGCACTGCCGACGACAACCTCGCTGCCCCTGCCCGCCGCCAAGGAGACCGGCACCGCGTATTTTCTCGAGCGGCGCGAAATCGGGATCCTCAACCTCGGCGCCGAAGGCCTGGTCCAGGTCGGCGGCACCGCCTACGCGCTGGGGACGCTCGACTGCCTCTACATCGGCCAAGGGGAAAAGGACGTGCTCTTCGTCAACGGCGCGGCGGGCCAGGCCCAATTCTACTTCGTCAGCACCCCCGCCCACGCCAAGCACCCGACCGCGGTGGTGCGCCGCGCCGATATCCGCACGGATCCGATCGGCGATCCGGCGAAGGCCAATCGCCGCCGCATCAACAAACTCATCCATCCCGACGGCGTGAAGAGCTGCCAACTGGTCATGGGCTTCACCGAGTTCGAGCCCGGCAGCGTCTGGAACACGATGCCGCCGCACACCCACAGCCGGCGCTCCGAACTTTACCTGTACTTCGACCTAGGCGCCGATGCCGTTTTTCATTTCCTCGGCACCCCCGAGGCCACCCGCCACGTGATCGTGCGCGATCGCGAAGCGGTGATGTCGCCCTCGTGGTCCATCCACTGCGGCGCCGGCACCGGCGCCTACCGCTTCGTCTGGGCCATGGGCGGCGACAATCAGGTTTTCAGCGACATGGACGCCGTGCCGATCGCCACGCTGAAGTGAGCCCATCGACCGGCCGCTCCCGTAGCCCGCGGCGTGAGCCGCGGGACGCCAGAGCGTTTCCAGAAAGAGCGCCGCCGCGTTGGCGCGCAGCGACCACGTGGTCCTCAGGCGTGACCACGTTTTCGCCTCCGGCTCACACACGGCGACAGCAATCTTGGAACCGCGCTAAGTCGGGATCTTCCCGCCAGAGCTGAGGGATGAGGGGTCTGCGCCCCACCCTGACCATGTTCGCTCAGCTCTCGCGCCCCGCGCTCAACCGCCCGAGTCCAAGTCAGGGTGTCACCGGTGTGCCCTGATATGAAACCACGCGCCAAGCCGCCGCGGTCCGGACATACACGGTCGTCGTCGTGAGCACCCGCTTGGTGATCTCACCGGCCTTGTTCTTGGTCTCGATCGTGGCGCGCCCGGTGACCATCGCCGTATCCGGTCCGGCCACCGTGATGCGCGGCGCCGGGTCATAGCGCAGCGTGACGTAATTCAAATTTCCTCCAGCGAGAATCGCGAGGTAACCCGCCTTCGTGTCGATGCGGCCGGCGGCATGGATATAGACCATCTCGTCGGCGAAGAT
>CAIJFT010000205.1 GCA_903820035.1 uncultured Opitutia bacterium | reverse complement strand
GGCATGGGGCGATGCGGCGTGCAGCGTCGCGGCGGCGATTTCTTCTGCCATTGCGCCGGGTACCCAAAGGGAGGTCCCGTTTTCGTTGTTCCTGCCTTGGAGGTCAGGTGACATCACCCCGCGGGACCGAAAGGCGACTCGTTCCCGCGGGGCGGGGACGCCCCGCCTCCATTTGGCGGATTTCGTACGCGAGTTGCAGATTTCCGACGTGACCTGGGTATTCGCGCGGAGACTTGCGGAAGCCCGAACCGGGACACGAAAAAGGCGGCCCCGGTTGAGGGCCGCCTTGAAGGCCTTCGCGGAATACGCGCGCGGGTAAGCGCGTGTGCTCGTGTGCGCTTACCGGTACTCCTCGCCGGTGATGGCGTTGATGATTTTGAAATTCTCGACGTGGTAGTTGAGGTCGGCGCGGAACGCCAATTTCACCCCGAAGAGTTTCTCCATGCGCACGAGCAGGTCGGCGTCCTCGCTGCGGAGGCGCTCGAGGATGCTCGGGTGGACCAAGACGCGGAGCGAGTACTCCTTGCCGTCGTTGCGGAGCTGCAGGCGGCGGACGACCGAGCTGAGCTTGCGCTGCAACTCGACCGACATCGTCGTGGCGCTCTTCACGATGCCGCGGCCGCGGCAGTACGGGCAGTCGGTGTAGAGGTTGGACGACAAGCTCTCCTGCTGGCGCTGGCGGGTCATCTGCATGATGCCGAGCTGCGAGATCGGGAGGATGTGGTTCTTGGCTTTGTCCGAGGACATCAGCTCGACCATCTTCTCGTACACGGCGTTGCGATGACGCCGTTCCTTCATGTCGATGAAGTCCATGATGATCAGGCCGCCGAGGTTGCGGAGCCGGATCTGGCGCGCGATTTCGGCCGCGGCCTCGAGGTTGACGGCGTAGATGACGTTCTTCTCGTCGCCGCCCCGGTTCTTGTGCGAGCCGGTGTTGACGTCGACGGCGATGAGGGCCTCGGTTTCGTCGATGATGATTTCGCCGCCGGACGGGAGCGGAACCTTGCGCTGGCCGGTCTGCTCGATCTGGCGCTCGATGTTGAAGCGTTCGAAGATCGGGATGCTGTCTTTGTACAACGCGATTTTGCCGGCGCTGCGCTTGGAGATCTGCGCGACGAGCTTCTGGGTGCGCTCGTGGTCATCCTTGCTGTCGATCAGCACGCGGTCGACTTCCTCGGTAAGGAAGTCGCGCACGGTACGTTCGACGAGGTCGGGCTCCTGGTAGAGGCAGGCGGGGGCGCGGTCGCTCTTCATCTTGGCCTGAATGTCTTCCCAAGTCTTCAGGAGGATGTGCAGGTCGCGGACGAAGTACCGGGACTTTTTGCCTTCGCCGGCGGTGCGGACGATGACGCCTACACCCTCGGGTAGGGTGAGTTCGTTGATCAGGCCCTTGAGCCGCTTGCGCTCCTGCGGGTCCTCGATCTTGCGCGAGATGCCGCAGCCGTCGGAGAACGGGGTGAGGATCAGGTAGCGGCCGGGGAGGGAAAGATTGGTCGTGGTGCGTGGTCCCTTGGTGCCGATGGGGCCCTTGGTGACCTGGATGACGATTTCGCTGCCGGGCGGGTAGAGTTGGGGGATGTCCTTGACCGTCGGCTCGGCCGGGCGGTCGGGGGTGCTCCTCTTTTTGTTCACACGCACGACCTCGACGGAGGAGTCGGCGGCGGCGGGCAGCATGTCCCAGTAGTGGAGAAACGCGTTCTTGGTGTAGCCGATGTCGACGAACGCGGCCTTGAGGCCCGGATCAAGGTTCTTGATGCGGCCCTTGTAGATACCGCCGACCATGCGACTATCGGACTCGCGTTCGATCTCGAACTTTTCGAGGCGGCCGTCGACGAGCAGTGCGACGCGCTTTTCGAGCGGTTCCGAGTTGATGATCAGCTCGCGGTAGGAGCCCTTTTCTTTCTGGAAGACCGCGAGGATTTTCTGGAGCAGCGGACGGTTTTTGGCCCGTTCGGCAGCACCCGATTTTAATTCGTCGGCGCTGACCGGGGCGGATTCCGTTTGGGGCGGGGGATTGACGAGTTCTTCGTCATATTTAGAGGCGACGTCCTGAGGGACGCCGGAGGGGTGTGATTGTTCGCTCATGGCGGTTGTCGTGTGGGTTAAACACGGCGACCCCGGCATGCAGAAGTTGCGGCGCAGGAAATTCTGGCAGGGCGGTCAATAGCGAGGGGGATTTCAAATGAAATCCTTCCGGAATCGCCAGACGCTCTGGACCAGTCCTTGCAGCAAGCAGCAACTAAGCACGAAAGAGCCACCGTAGCTGATGAAGGGAAGCGGTATGCCCGTAATGGGCACCAGCCCGATGGTCATGGCGATGTTCACAAACACATGCACCGTGAAGAGCACCGTGACGCCAATGGCGAGCAAGGTGCCCAGCCGGTCCCGAGAGGAACCGGCGATGCGTATGCCGTTGAACAACACTATCCCAAACAGGCCCAGGACCGTGAGGCTTCCCAGAAATCCTTTTTCCTCCGCGATGACCGCGAAGATGAAATCATTGTGCGCAACCGAGCGCGGCAGGTAACCGAGTTGGGCCTGCGTGCCGTCCGTCCAGCCCTTGCCGGAAAGACCGCCGCTGCCGACGGAGATGCGCGACTGCTGCAAATTGTACGAGGCGCCCACGCCCTTCGGGTCGATTTTCTCGGGCGCGGCGAAGGTCAGAATGCGGTTCCGTTGGTAGTCGCGCAGTGGGACGATCGCCTGGCCGGACTCCTGAAATTTCCCGCGGTCCGCCATGTACGAGTAGCCGTGGGCATCCATGAACGTGACGTAACGCACGCTGTCCCAAGCCACTAGCCCCACCAAAATCAGAAACGCGCCGAGCGCACCCACAAAGAATCGGGGTGACAGCTTCGAAACGTAGAGCATGGAAAAGACCATGGGGGGCATGACGATCACCGACTTGAGATCGTTCTGAAGCCAGATAAGGAACATGGGCGCACCCACCGCAAGGGCCAATTTCCCCAACGTGCCCAGGGACTGCTGCACCGTGCCGATTTTGGAGTGAATCAGGATGCTCGCGGTGATCAGCAGCACCGCGATCTTAGCCGTTTCCGAGGGCTGGTAGGAAAAAGGCCCAAGGGTAATCCAGCGCTGCGCGCCCCAACGGGAGGCGACGTCACCCGAGACGCCGGGGATCAGGACGATCAGGAGCGGCACCATGCAGGCACCATAAAACCAGTGGGAAATGCTGAACCAAAAGCGGTAGTCGACCAGCGACACAGCCAGATAGATGCAGCCGCCCAAACCCAGGAAAACCACCTGTTTGAACCAGTCGTATCTTAGTAGCCCGAGCAGCCCGGTCGTGTTCGGGTGCGGCACGGAAAACTGCGCGGAGTAAATGAACGCCACGCCAAAGACCCCGAGCCCGAGGATCGCCAGGGGAGTCCACCAGTCCCACGTCGACCGCGTGGTCGGCTTAAACAAGTTCAGGGATTCAATGGACGCGGGGAGGTTCACGAGCGGAAGGCAGGCGAATGGAGCCGGCTTGACCCACCGCTGCAAGTTTGGAGCCGGATTTTTCGGTGCGGGCGCGCGGAATCCACCTCAGGTCAGCTCGCGTGCGAGCGCTGCCGAGCGCGCGAGCGCGCTGACCTACGGAGGCACCCCGTAGGCTCACGAACGAAGGCTTGAGGTTTGGGGGCGTGGACATACGGTTCGCGCTTCCTTGACGTCAGCATGCGTAGCCGACTTCGCGTTTCTGATCGCCGAGAGCGACGTCTTTGACTGGTCGCTCCCGGTGGCTTTGGTCGTCGGTGGCGGTATCGGCTTTCTCGTGGTCTGGGCCCTCACGCGGCATACCCGTCGCGCCGCGCACGAACAGGCGGCCGAACTCGTGGAAGTCGCCCGCCGTGAGGCCGCCGTCGCCGCCGAGGAGGTCAGGCAAAAAGCCGAGGCCGACATCCAGGACAGGCGGGCCGAGCTGAATCGCGAGTTTGACCGCCGCGAGATCGAGAGTGACGTGCGCCTGCGCGAGATCCGCGCCCACGAGGAGTCCCTTGCCCTGCTCGACTACCAGTTGGAACAGCGGCAGGAGCGGTTGAACCGTGAGAACGCCGCCGTGAAGCAGGCGCGCGATGCGATCCGGGCCCTGTCCAAGAGTGTGCGCAAGCGGCTCGAAGGTGTGTCGCAGCTCGATGCCGACGAAATCAAGAAGCAGCTCCGCGAGGAGGTGCAGCTCGAGTGTCAGGATGAATTCCGCGCCCTGCGCCGGGCCACGATGGAGAAGTCCGAGCAGGAGCTGCAAAACGAAGCCCGCCGGATGCTCATCGCCGCGATGCAACGGATTTCCAGCAAACCGAACAACGACCTCACCGCGACCATCATCCAGCTGCCGAGCGAGGAGATGAAGGGGCGCATCATCGGCCGCGAGGGGCGCAACATCAAATCCTTCGAGTCCGCCACCGGCGTCACCCTGCTGATCGACGAATCGCCGCAGATGGTCCTCGTTTCGTCCTTCGATCCCGTCCGCCGCGAGATCGCCCGCGTGGCGCTCGAAGGCTTGGTGAAGGACGGTCGCATCCACCCGGCCTCGATCGAGGAGTTCGTGAAGCGGGCGCAGGATGAGATCGAATTGACGAGCACGCAGGCCGGTGAGGACGCCGTGTCGAAGCTCAACATCAACGGCCTGCACCCTGAGATCATCCAGTTGCTCGGCAAGCTGAAGTACCGGTTTTCGTACAACCAAAACGTCCTCGATCACTCGGTGGAAACGGCGTTTCTCGCCTCGCTGATTGCAAGTGAAGTCGGTCTCGATCCGAATGTCGCCAAACGCGCCGGCCTCCTGCACGACATCGGCAAGGGTGTTCCCGGCGAACTCGAGGGCAGCCACGCGGTGATCGGTGCCGAGTTCATCAAGCGCTTTGGCGAAACCCCGATCGTCGTCAACGCGGTCGCCGCGCACCACGAGGAAGTGAAGCCCGAAACGGTTTACGCGGGGCTGGTGATTTTGGCCGACACGATTTCCGCCGCGCGGCCGGGGGCCCGCGCCGAGTCGATGACCGGCTACATCCAGCGCCTCGGCCGACTCGAGAAACTTGCGCTTTCCCTTGAGGGCGTGCAGCAGGCGTTCGCGATCCAGGCGGGTCGCGAAATCCGGGTGGTGGTTTCACCGAGCGAGGTCACCGACGACCGCGCCCGTGAGATCGCGAAGGAACTCCGCAAACGCATCGAGTCCGAGCTGCAGTACCCGAGCACGATCAAGATCACCGTCATCCGCGAGAGCCGCTTCACCGAGACCGCGACGTGAGGGGGGGGCGGGGGCTTGTGGTAGGCCCGTCCGCTGGGCGGGCTCGCGGCATGGAGGTCAGGACGAATCGCCCGCCGGGCGGGTCACCATCGGGAAACGCCCTCGTCCCGCCGCTTCATTTCGACTCGCTACCCGCTATTCACTTCCCACTACTTTTCCGTATGGCCGACCTGAAGATCCTCGAGACTTTTCCGAATCCCGCGCCGGCGCGCGACTACGTCATTGAGCATACCCACCACGAATTCACGTCGGTGTGTCCGATCACGGGGCATCCCGATTTCGCGGCGATTACCGTCCGCTACGTGCCCGACAAGACCTGCGTCGAGCTCAAGTCGCTGAAGCTTTATTTCCACGCGTACCGGAGCGAGGGCATTTTCTTCGAGGCGGTGACGAACAAGATTTGTGACGACCTTGGTCGCGTGCTGCAGCCGCGTTCATTGGCGATCATCTCGGAGTGGAAGGCGCGGGGCGGGTTTACCTCGCGCGTGACCGCCGAGTGGGCGCCGGCCAAGGCGAAGGCCAAGCCGGCCCGCCGCCGCTGAATATCCGTCGTCGCCGCGTTGGCGCGCCGCGACCACGTGGTCCACGTGCGGGGTCACGGTTTGCGCTTTCGGCTCCAACGCAGCTATGAGGTAGCGATTGCCGCGGCAGGCGCCGCGTTCTTTCGCGCTCGCCCCGGCGTCTCGCGGGTATCACGTTTCGCCCTACCATGAAACGTCTCCCGCTGTTTCTGTTTTTCCTCTCCGCGCTCGCTCTGCGCGCCGCGGACTCCGTGCCGCTTTTCAATGCGACCCTTACGGTCGGCAAGGATCATCGTTTCGTGCTGGTGGACGCGGCCGGCAAGGCGAGCTCGTTCCTGCGGATCGGCGACGAGTTTGCCGGTTACACCATCAAGGCCTATGGGGCGAAGACCGGGGAACTGGAATTGGAGTGCGCGGGGAAGGTATTCGTCGTCACCCTTGTGGCGGACGCAACGGGTTCGAATGCGCCGGCCCTTGCGACCCCGGCGACAGCGGCCGATGCCGAGGCGGTGCTGAACGCCATGAATTTTGAGCGGATGATGGAGAAAACGATGGCCGGCGTACGCAAGCAGCAGGGCACCATGATCGACCGCATGATGGGCCAGTTTCAGGCGCCTGGCGTGGAGCGCGAGGCCGTGGTTGCGCTGCAGAAGCGGATGCTCGACGAGATCATGTCGGCCCTGAACTTCAACGAGATGAAGGGCGAAGTCGCCAAGGTGTACGCGGACGTTTTTTCCAAGGAGCAATTGCAGTCGCTCGGGGCGTTCTATGCCTCACCGACGGGCCAGATTTTTTCGGATAAGCAACCCGAGGTCGCCGAGAAGATGAACGCGCTGATGATCCCGCGCGTGATGGCGGCGATGCCGAAGGTCCAGCAGATCGCGAAGGAATTTGCCGAGGAGCAGAAGGTGAAGCGCGCCGCGGCGGCCGGGTCGGCGACTCCGGCGATGCCACCGAAGCCGTAACGGTTTTCACCGCAACCCTCGGTTCGCGTCGAGGGTGGGGCTCGCTGTCCCCATCGGGCTGAAGGGAAACGCTCGTACGCCGCAAAAGACCCGATCGGACCTCGGGTCCCGCCTCAACCCTTCAGGGTGGCCAGGACGGCGGCGTGCAAGGCGGGGGTTGCGCAGGCGATCGTCGATTCCGCCGGATACGCCGCGCCGCCGTGCCAGTCCGTGATCACGCCGCCCGCGCCGCGGATCACCGGGATCAGCGCCGCGATGTCCCACGGGTTCATGATTGGATCCACGGAGATATCCGCCCAGCCGGTCGCCACCAGCAGGTAACCGTAGCAGTCGCCCCAGGTGCGCACGAGTTTCGCGCGCTGTTGCAGCGCGTCGTAGCGCGCGCCGTTTTGATACTTGGCCGGATTCAGCGGATCGCTCGTCACCAGCGTGGCGTCTTCAAGCCGCTGCGTGGAACGGCAACGCACCGGCCGGCCGTTCAACTCGGTGGTCTGTCCGTCGCCAACTACGAGTTGGCCGAGGATCGGCTGATGAATGCAGCCGAGCACCGGTTGGCCCTGGTGGAGTAATGCGATCAACGTGCCCCAGAGCGGCACGCCGCTGACGAAGGACTTCGTGCCGTCGATCGGGTCGAGGACCCAGACAAATTCCGCGTCGGCGCGCTCGCGGCCGAACTCTTCCCCGATGATGCCGTGGGTCGGGAATTTTTGGGCGATGCGGTGGCGCATCAGCTCTTCCGCGCCCCGGTCGGCGACCGTCACGGGTGATGCGTCGGACTTCGACTCCACCGCGAGTCCCGGTTGCCGGAAGAGCGGCGCGATGAAGGCGCCGCTTTCCCGGGCGAGCTCCAACAAGAACGGGCGGTACGGCGTGAGGTCCATGCCTGAGGTTGAAACCACGAAACCCACGAAACACACGAAAAAATCCCGATAACGGAGTTTGGATTTCGGGGGTTTCGTGGTTTTCGTCCTCCGCCATGGCTTGGATTGAGCAGACCGTTTTCTTCATCGACTTCGAGGGCAGCCGAACTTCGGGGATCCTCGAGTTCGGCGTGGTGGAGGTGCTCCGGGGACGGGTCGTCTCCACGCGCACGCGGCTCTGCGCGCCGACCGGCCGGGTCCGCGAGGAGGATTCCGCGGTGCACGGCCTGCTAGCCGAAGCGCTCGACGGGCAGAAACCGTTTGCCGATGAGTGGACGTATTTCTCCAGCCTGCGCGAGTTGGGCCCGCTGGCCGCACACTATGCCGGCGCCGAGAACGGACTGTTGAAATCCGTGTGGCCCTATCCCCGCAGCGTGCCGGATTTCGCGCGCCCCGGGCAGCGGACTGCCGACTGGGGTCCGTGGATCGACACCGCGCGACTCTACGCGCAGCTGTTTCCCCGGTTCGAGTCGGGCGGGCTCGAGTCGCTGATCCAAGCGGCCGACCTGCAGACCGAGCTCAACGCGCTTGCGGTGGTGTACTGCCCCGCCGAGCGACGCCACTACCACGCCGCGCTGTATGATGCGCTCGCCGGTGCGCTGTTGCTGTCCGCCCTCGCGCGCGATCCCCAGGTTGCCTCGCTTTCGACGATGCAGTTGCTCGCGCTGAGCACGCTCAACCCGGAAAAACGCGACGCGCTACAACAGCAGCAGCTGTTCTAGCCCGCGGCGCCGCGGTAGCGCCGAGTTGAAGGTTGAACGTAGAAAGCCAGGCGCAAGCGGGGGAAAACAAGATCGGGGAGGGCGGGGAGATGGCTCATATTCTTCCCGACCTCCTGCTCAAAGGCTTGGCTTTCTTTCGCTTCCCGCGGCGGGTGTGAGTCTCCTCGGACGAGCCTTGCATCCGGCGGGACGGGTGGAGACGCTGACCGGTTCCCATGGCCCTCGTCAGTCTTCTCGATGTCAGCCTGAGCTTCGGTGGCGCACCGTTGCTCGATCGCGTCAATCTCCAGATTGAGCGGGGCGAACGCGTGTGCTTGGTCGGCCGCAACGGTGCGGGTAAGTCCACGCTGATGAAGGTGATTGAGGGTGAGATGAAGCCCGACCTCGGTCAGGTCTTTCGCCAACCCGGAGCGGTGTTCTCAACGCTGCGCCAAGAGGTGCCGGTCGGTCTCACCGGCACGGTCCGGACGGTGGTTGAGGGTGAAGGCGGCTCCTACGAGGAGCACAACGACTGGGAACGACACGACCGCGTCGAGCGCCTGCTTGAGGACATGGGCCTGCCGACCGAGCATGAGTTCGCGGCGCTTTCCGCCGGACAAAAGCGACGCGTGCTGCTCGCCCGCGGCTTGGTCGAGGACCCGCAGTTGCTGCTCCTGGACGAGCCGACGAACCATCTCGATCTCGCCTCCATTCTCTGGCTTGAGGAATACCTGCTCAAGTGGGGCGGCGCGCTGCTGTTCGTGACCCACGATCGCGCGTTCCTCCGCCGGATTTCCACCCGGATCGTCGAGGTCGACCGCGGCAAGCTCGTCGGGTGGCAGTGTGATTACGACACGTTTCTCGGCCGCAAGGAGGCCGTGCTTGAGGCGGAGGAAGTGGAGCGGGCGCAATTCGACAAGAAGCTGGCGCAGGAAGAAGTGTGGATCCGCCGCGGCGTGAAAGCGCAGCGCTCCCGGGCCAACAACCGCATTCATGCGCTGGAGAACATGCGCGCCGAACGGGCCTCGCGCCGCGACCGCACCGGAACCGCGAAGATGACCGCCCAGGAGGCGGACCGCAGCGGCTTCAAGGTCATCTCCTGCGAGGGCGCGGGCTTCCGCTACGAAGACCGCTGGATCGTGCGCGGGCTCACGACCCGCATCGAGCGCGGCGATAAAATCGGCATCGTCGGGCCGAACGGCGCGGGCAAGACCACGCTGCTCCGGTTGTTGCTCGGTCAACTTACGCCGCAGACCGGAACGGTGGAGCAGGGCACGCGGTTGGAGATTGTTTATTTTGACCAATTGCGGGCGCAGCTGGACGAAAGCATGCGGGTGCAGGATGCGGTGGCGGACGGCAACCCGACCGTGACGGTCAACGGCCGTACGCGGCACGTGATCTCGTACCTTGAGGATTTTCTCTTTGATCCGACCCGCGCCCGTACTCCGATCCGGGCGTTGTCGGGCGGCGAACGCAACCGCCTGCTCCTCGCACGTCTCTTTACGAAGCCGGCGAACGTGCTCGTGCTCGACGAGCCGACGAACGATCTCGACGCCGAGACACTTGAACTGCTCGAGGACCTGCTCGTCGAGTTCGGCGGCACCGTGCTGCTTGTGAGCCACGATCGCGCGTTCCTCAACGAGGTGTGCACCAGTCTGCTCGTGTTCGAGGGCGACGGCTTGGTTTCGGACTACATCGGCGGCTACGACGACTGGCAGCGCGAGCGGGCGGCCAAAGCGGCGGCCCTCGCCGCGGTCGAGGAAAAGGCGAAGCGCGAGGCCAAGGAAGCGGCGGCGAACGAGGCGGCGAACCTCTCGGCCAAGAAGCAACGCAAGCTGAGCAACAAGGAGCGCGCGGAACTCGAGGCGCTGCCGAAAAAAATCGAGACGTACGAGGCCGAGCAACAGATCCTCACGGCGAAACTGGGCGATCCGCTTTTCTTCAAGAAGCCCGCCACGGAAGTGACGCAGGCGACGGTCCGCCTGCACGAAATCGAGGCCGAGCTCGCGCGGGCCTATGCGCGGTGGTCGGAGTTGGAGTGATAATCCCAACCTTTCGTTGCGCCTAGATTGGTCGGTCCGGGGGCTTGAGCCGGGATCATGCCGTGGAAAGCTAGGCGTTGAGGGTTGAGCGACCAATCCCAGGAGGAGACTCCGGAGACGCGGACCTGCCAACGCGAAGCCACCAATTCCCAACGGCATGAGTTCGGCTGAGCGCCCGCCCCGGCGGCGGGTCTACCGCGGAGCGATCAAAAAGCTGGGGACACCCGCCTAAGTTCGGGCCGGCTTTCCAGCCCGCAACTAGGCGCGGAAAGGCTACGGCACCTCGTACACTTCGACGACGGCGATGCCGGTCGAGGTGCCGGCGCCGCTGACCTGTACGGTGTAACTGCCGGGTGCGAGCGTCGTGACCAGCGCGGCGTCCCGGCTCCCGGCGGTGAGCGCAAATGCGCCGACGTTGGAAAACACCGGTGCGAGCGAGGCGTCCCAGTTGTCGTTGGCGGCCAGCGGCGTAGTCTCGCCCTGGCGGATGACTTCGAGCTTGGGATCGGCCAGTGCGCCGGTCACGCCGAAGCTCGCAAGGGTCGGGCCGATGCCGCGGATGAGAATACGTTTCGCCGTCGTGCCACCGATCGTGATGCCGGCGATGAGGATGTTGCCGCCGGTGCCGACTTGGGCGCGGCACGAGAGGTTGACGAGCGTGCTCGGGTTCGCGTCGGCCTCGTAGACCTCGACGATGGCCACACCTTGGGCTGCGGCGCCGCTGCCGCTGCCGGCCACTTGCACGGTGTAGCCTCCCGGCGGCAAGGTGACGAGCATCGCGGCATCGCGGCTCCCCTCCGGCAATGCGAAGGCCCCGAGCGCGCCGGTCATGGCGCGCAACGTCGCGACATCGGGGACCTCGTTCCAGTTGTCGTTCACGAGCATTTTTTCGCCCGCGGCGTTGAAGACGCTGAGTGCGGGGTTTGCGAGCGCGCCACTGACGCCGAACGCGGCGAGGCCCGGGCCCGCGGCGCGGATGAGGAGTTGCTTTGGCTTCTCGCCGCGGATGGTGATTCCGGGGATGACGACGTTGGCGCCGGTGCCGACGTTGGCGCGGGCGGAGAGGTTGACCATGCCGCTAAAGTCGAGCGAGAGGGAGGCGATTGCGCTCGTGGCCGAGCCCGCGGCATGGGTTGCGACGCACTGGTAATCGCCGGCGTAGGCGGCGGTGATGTCGTTTAACGTGAGCACGGGGGAGTCGGTGTTGCAAAACTCGCCGCCGCGGAAGTACCACGTGTAGGTGGTGCCGGGCGGGGCGCTGAGCGCGGCGGTGAGCGTGACTTTCTCGCCGAGCCGGGCGCGAACGCTGCGGGGTTGTTGGGTAAAGACCGGAGCGGCGACGCCGCCGGTGACGGCAAGGTCCAGCGAAGTCGTGGCGGCGCCGCCGGCGTTTTCCGCCGTGACCACCACGGTGCGCCGGCCGGCGGCGGTGGGCGTGCCGGAAATCACGCCGCGAACGGCGTCGAGCGTGAGCCCAGCCGGCAGTGCGGTGGTGCGGTACGTGGTCGGAAGGTGGGTGGCGCTGAGCGCGATGGCGAACGGTTCGCCCACCCGCGTGCGGGCGGTAAGATTCGCGGCGAATACCGGTGGCGGCGTAGCGGTGTTGGCGGGCAGTTCCGCGTAGTTGATGTAGCCGATGAACATCTCGTCGTAGGTCTGCTCGCCGAACGAGACCGTGGCGCGGGGGTTGGGATTTTTGGGGTTCTCCGCGGAATTGTCGAAGGCGCCGACGGCGCGGAGGATGGTCCCGCGAGGCAGGCGCTTGGGTTCGAGCAGACGGTAGCCGGACTGCCAGTCGAAGTCGTAATGCGGGACGTTGAGGAGCGTCTCGGTGGAGCCGTCGGGGTAGGCCGCGTCGATGCGGAAGCGTTTTCCGCGGTAGTGCATGTGTGGATTCAGTTCGTAGAGGATCACGTCCTTGGTCGTCGACGGGGTGAATGCGGCCGTGCGTTCGTAGTCCTTTGCGCCGGGCGGAATGGTCAGCGCGAGGTTGGTCGCGGCCTTGGTGAGCAGCTCGCGGTCGGGCGTACGGTCGTAGTAGTAGAAGCCGATCCGCGTCTCGTCCGTCTCCGGCTGGCCGGTCGAAGTGTAATGCATTTGGAACGTGATCTGGCTGCCGGGCCGCAGGCGTTTGCCGGCGTTTTCGGGGAACCACGTGGGCGCAAGCCCCGGGACGTAGCCGGTGAAAAATCCGCCGAGGCCGGGCAATTGGCCCGAGCTCAGGGCGGCGAGCAGCAGATCGATTTGCGAGCCCTCGAACACGAGCGCGTGGTGCACGACCCGCGCGTTGCCGGGCCGCACGACGGCGGCGCGGAGCCATTTCTCGGTTGGCACCGTGAGGTCGAGGGTGAGGTAGCGATAGTCGACCGTCCCGGTGGCGGGGATGCTTTGTTTCGGAAGCGTGAGGATGAGATCGGGCTGACCGAGCGGCCAATCGCCGCCGGCCGGGGCGGTCGTCGTGGCAAGCGGATCGGGCCCGGTGCCCCGTGGTGCGCCGGCGCGGGCCCATGCGTGCAACGTGGCGCTCTCCGCCGGGGTGAGGGCGGCGCTGCTGGTGAAGGTGCCCCACTCCGGGTCGGCGTGCCAGGGGGCCATGCGCTTTTGCAACATATCCGCGCGGACTTGGGACGAACGCGACGCGAGGTCGTCGAATTTGGCATAGACATGCGGCGCGATGTTGCCGGGCGAGTGGCATGAAACGCACCGCCGGAGCACAACCGGGGCGACGTCGGTGGCGTAGTCGAAGGCGGGCGCGGGCGGCAGGTCGAGGGTGGGCGCGTTGGCGGGGAACTCGATGCGGGGCTTGGTCACGCTGCGGCCGGCGAGCACGGCCGTGATGGCATCGGCAGCGTAGTTTTCCGTGGCGGGGGCGAGCGTGGTCGGTGCCGCGTTGTCGAGCGGTCCGCGGTACATCAGCTGGGCGAGGGACGGGTTGGCGAAGACGAACGTCTCCAATTCCCGTGTGGCGCCGAGCTCGGTCGCGACGAGGCCGGCATCGTCCATCAGCACCGGGGTGTCGTTGTTGGTGAGAATTTGTTCGGCATCGACGGTGACGCGGCTGGCGCCGAGGTTGGAATCGACCTGCCAGAGGACGACGTCGCTCGTGGCGAAACGGCTGCGCAGCGCGCGGAGTGCGGCCCCGGTCTGCACGGCGCGCGGACTGCCGCTGCGGGTGAATACGAGCACGACGATCTTGGCGGTCGATTCGTAGCCGAGTTCATGGGTCGCGCCGCGGGCGTCGGTGAGACGAAAGTTCGGGGCGAACGAACCGGGGACGAGTCCGTCGCTCGTGGCAGCCGCGGTGAACGCGCGCAGGTCCAACGGGGTGGAGCCGTGCGGCATCGCACGGAGCGTGGTACAAAACACCAGGGCGCAAAACAGGAGCGGATGGCGGAGAGAGAACACGGCGGGCAGAATGCAAAGGGCCGGCGCCGAATCAAGTTTCGCGGCGACGGCCGGGCGGCCCTTGGACCGGGCCCCGGCCGGGAATAGGGTTGCCCGTACCCGACACTCCACTACCCCGAGGGGCATGAAAACCTCCCGTTGGCTCGCGGTCGGAATCGCGGTGATGGCGGCGTTGCGGGGCCAGGGGCCGGAGCTGGAACTGCCGCGGCTGGGGGCGGTGTGGGTGACCTCGCTGCAGGGCGAGGCGTTCATCACCGCGGGGGGTGAACGCAAACCGATCCGGGCCGACGAACGACTGCGGGTCGGGTCCACGCTGGTGACGGGCCGCAAGACGGCGCTCGGGCTGGCGTTGTCCAACGGGGTATTGGTGGAACTCGCCTCCGAGGCGGAGCTCGAGGTGGAGGAGTTCGGCCAGGCTCCCGTCACGGGATCGTTGAAGTATCCCGATTTGAAGGAGGAGCCGACGCTTTCGCGCACGAAGCTCCGGTTGGTGCGGGGGGCGGTGACCGTGACGGTGAAGCCGTTGAAGGTGTCGCGCGGTTCGACGTTCACGCTGGTGACACCGGCCGGGACCTTGCGCACGGGCGAAGCGACGTTGCGTGCAATGGTGCGCATGTCCGATCTCGGGCTCGGGGTGGGCACGCTCGAGGTGGTGCGCGGTTCGGCGCAGATGGAAATCGCCGGCCGGGCGCCGACGGTGGTGCCGGCCGGGCGCCCATTCACCTATGTGCTCGAGGTCGATAAGGCCTCCGGTGAAATCAAGGTCGGTGACATGCCCGAGGCGCCGGCGCCCCGGAAGTAGGCGAGCGGCGGGAGGTACACTTCAGGTCCGCCCGCTGCACGAGAGCCCTTGAAACGGGCCCGGCTCGGGCCGTGCCGCCGGTTCAGGGCGCGGGCTCAGTCGGTATCAAGGGACCTCGTACACCTCGACGAGGACGGCGCCGGTTTGATTGACCTGTCCGGCGGCGGCGCCGTTGCCGATCGGGGCGGCGCCAGCCTGCAACGTGTAGCTGCCGGGGGCGAGTGCGTCGAGAATCGCGGCGTCGCTCGCAGCGCGGAGCGGGAAGGCGCCGACGGCCGGAAAGGCGGCGCTCAACGCCTCGCTGCCGCCCTGCGCCCAGTTGTTGTTGTTGGCCACGGCCTGACGCTGGCCGTTGAATACGACGATGCGGGCGTCGCCGAGTACGCTGCTTGCCGGAACACCGAGGTCGGTGAGTCCCTGGGCCACCGCCCGGACCACGAGGGTGCGCGGACTGTTGCCGGCGATGACAATGCCGGGGATGAGTAAGTCGCCGTCGGTTGTGATGCGCGACAGCACCGAGAGGTTGGTCAGTCGCGATTCGTTACGACTGAGGTCGTAGATTTCCGCGAGTGCTTCTCCGGTGGTGCCGTTGATGCCGCGGATGGTCGCGGTGTAGCTGCCCGGATCGAGTGGCAGGAGGAGGGCGGAATCGGCGGCACCGGGGGCGAGGGCGAAGGCGGCGACCGAGGCGGCAGCGGTTGAAACTTGGTTGGCGTTGGCGATCTTATCCCAGCCTTCGTTGGCGTCGATGAGCGTAGTGCCGCGGCGCACTTCCAGGCGGGGGGCGGCCAGGACATCGGGCACGCCGAACCGGGTCAGGCCGGGACCAATACCGCGGACGAGCACGGTGGCGCGGGAAGGGCCGGTGATGGTGAAGCCGACGGTGAAGGCGTCGCCGACATAGACGACTTGGCCGCGGGTGGAAAGGTTGACGAGTCGGCCGGGTGCGGGGGTCGGAGTGTTGGCGGTGCGCCCGTTGAGGAAGTTGATGACGCGGGCGTTGGCGTCGCTAAAAAATTCCTGGGCTCCGTACGCCACGGCGATTTGGGCGGCGACATCGGCGGCGCGGCTTTGGTAGGCGGCGGGCAAGAGGGCGCGGATGACGTCGGCGGTCGGGGTCGACTTAGGGAAATTATTGGCGTCGAGCAGGCCGGCGCTCTTCACCGCGGTCCAAATCGCGCGGGCATCGTCGGCGGTGAAGCCCGCCGCGGTGAGGCCGAGTACGCGGAAGCGGTTCGGGTGAACGGGGGCGGTCGCGTTACTCACGACCGACGCGGAAATGCCCCGGCCGGTGAGGAGTTGGACGTTGTTCTGGGCATCGGCGAGGCCGGTTGTGCCGAGGACGGCATCGTGGGAGGCGAGGGCGAAAAACTGCGGAATCCGGGTCGTGACGGGCAGCGTGGCCCCGCCGTTGGCGCAGTAGGCGATCACTCCGCGGATCACCCGACCGGCGTTGGCCAGCAGGTCGGCGTATCGGGCGGCGGCGTCGGCGCCAGCGGCGAGGCCGAGGAGATAAACGGGTTGGGCCGGCGTGAGCGCTCCGTCGCGGATAAAGCGGTCGTGGGCGGCAGCGATGGTTGCGGCGTCCGGATTCGTGGCGAGGGTGGTGAGCGAGCTCCACGTGGCGGTCGTGCGATTCGCGGAGTTGAGGGCGGCGACGCCATAGCCGGCGGCCACCAAATCGCGGAGCAGGGAGTTCGCTTCGGGGGAGGAGAACCAGTTCGCCGTCGAGCCGCCGGTATCATGGAGCAGGAAAACGACGCCGCGCGCTCCCTTGGGTACGGTGTAGGTCAGCGTCGTGCCACTCGGGCTGCCCGGCGTGATGGGATTGAAGCCGGTGACGACGGTCGGGGTCCACGTTTCGACGGTGCGATAGGTCGCGGTCAGCGTGACCGGGCTGGTCGGTACCGTGATGACGGTATGGGCGAGGGCCGGGGCGAGGGCGGCGTTGCCGAGTGCCGCGGTGTCGCCGGTCCAGCGGTCGAAGACTTGTCCCGCCGGCGGGGGCAGGGCGAAAATGTCGAGGCGGGAACCCGCGGGATAGGTGCCGCCGCCCGTGCCGTTGTTGACCGTGATCGCCACCGCGGGGCCGCTGCCGGCGACATTCACAAACGAACGGAGTGTGAGCGTGGCCGACTGCTGCATCGTGACGTCGCAGTTAACCTCAAGCAGTCCGGGCTGACCGGGGCGGATGGTGACCGTGTTGCCGGTGGCCTGTCCTGCAATCGCCGCACCCGCGCCACTGACGGACCAGCGAAAGTTCCGGTCGCCGCTTTGGGCGGCCGGAACCGAGGCGGAAAACGTGGTGTTGCCGGTGGGCACCGTGGCGGTCGTGGAGATGGTGCCGGTCAATTCCGGTGCGAGCACGGATACGGTGGCCGTTGCGCTGGAGGCTGCGCCGGCGGTCGTAATGACGACGCTGAGTGAAACGGCGCCGGGGTTGTCCGCGGAAAACGTCACCGCCTGTTTGGTCGTGTCACTCGTCAGGCGCCCGCCGCTGATACTCCACTGATAGGTGGAGGTCGCCGCTGGTGTACCCGCGGCGGTCGTGGTGGCGGGGACGACGACGCTCGCTTGGGTGGATTGGCCGGCAAAGATGCCGCTGCTGGTGACGATGCGCGGGCCCGTGTCGACCACGGTGCCTTGGCCCGGAAAGGATGGAAAGATGGGCAGGATGCCGATGGTTGCGCCACCACCACCGATCACCCCGCCGCCTCCGGCATTCACCCCGCCGCCGCCAATGACTACGCCGCCGCCTGGATTGAAGGATCCGCCGCCCGCGCCGCCTGCACCACCGCCGCCGCCTCCTCCTTGAGCGAGGGCGTTCCCCGCGGGAAGCAGAAGGGTGAGCAATACCAGTCCGGCCTTAAGTCCGGACAGTGAGCGGACAATGTTCGAGCGGGGGTGGAAGCGGAGCGGGTGCATGGTTCGGCGGGGACGAGACGCAGTTGGGTTAAAATCGTTACGATAGGGCAGGGAGGGAGGCTAGCGGAAGTTTTCCTCGGGCAGTGGAGCTGATTCGACCCTGCCTTCAAGCCAGTGGGTGAGGCTTGGATCGTCCGCCACCGCCATGCCCCCTTGGTACTCGGTGGCGAGGAGCTCGGCGTAGGCCGGTTCCAGGAAGCGCCGGCAGTGCAGCACAATCCGCGCGCGCTGGCCGGGGGCCCGCACCATGCGGCCGAGCGCCTGGTTTACCTTGGTCATGCCGGGGATTTGATAGACGCGGCGAAAGGCGTCTTCGCGGTCGCAACCCTGTCGCGTGGCTTCGGCCAGCCGGGCGCGTTGGACGGCGTTGACCTCGGGCAGGGCGGGACCGACCACCATGGCGTGGGTGACGCGACCGCCGAGGGAATCGATGCCTTCCGCGAAGCTGGAACCAACGACCAGGAAGAGCGCGTCGGCCGCGCGGAGCGATTCCTCCACCCAAGCCGTCTGTGCGGCCAGGTCCCGTACGCGGGGCTGAAGGGCGACGCGGATCCCGGCGGCGAGCCCGGCCAGTTCGCCCCGGATTGATTCGGCGTAGGCATAGCTCGGGAAAAAAACCGCGATTGGACCGCGGGCGGCGTGGCGGAGCCGGGCGACGGTTTCGGCGGTCGTCGTAAAGTGCCGTGAGCGGTGTTGAAACGTCGTGTCAACGCGCACGTCCACCGCGATGTCGTAGCTGCGGTCGCGCCACGGCGTATGGGCGCGGAGCAGCGCGGGCGAAGCGGCGGCGCGGGCCTCCTCGACCTGCAGGAGGGCGGACGCGCTGGTGAGCTGCCGGAAGAGTTTGCGGGTATCGCGCTTATTCAGGCCGCCCAGGCGTTCCGGCGCGGGTGGCGGGGGCGGGGTGGCTTCCGGTGGCGCGTCGAGACCGCAGGCCGCGGCAAAACCGTCGATGGGTGTCAGGGTTGCGCTGGCCAAAACCGCGCCGCCAAATTCGCGCAGGGTGGCGCCGATCGCCGGCGCGGCGTCCAGGCAGGTGAGGGTGAGCTCTGCGTCCCGCGGGCTCCACCAGAGGCGGGGCAAGTGGGTGGTGGTGAGTTCGTCGAGGAGTGCCGGCACGGACCACAGCGCGGCCGCCGCGGCCGGACCGAGTTGGGCGAAGTCGAGTGCGACGGCGCGCAGGTGTTTGCCGATTTCTTCGAGGAGGTGGCGCGCGTCGTCTTCCTCGGCGGCGGAGAGTATTTCCCGGGCGCGGAGGTGCTGCAGGTAGTGACACCAATGTTCCCAGGCGCTGAGCAGATTCGCCGGCGGGCGGATCCGGTGGAGTTCGTCGCGCACCGCGTACGCCTCGGCGGCGGTGAACGCATGCGAGAACGCATCGGCGACACGCGACGGCAGGTTGTGGGCCTCGTCCAGAATGAGCAACGTGCGCGCGGCGGCGAAGCCGGGTTGCTCGAAAAAGAGCCCGCGGTTGCGGGGGGCAAAAACGTAATTGTAGTCGCCGATCCAGACATCGTTGAACGCGAGCGCCGTCCGCGTGATCTCGTACGGACAGATCCGGGCGTCTCGGCCCGCCGCGCGCAACGTCTCGAGGTCGCGCGCGTGGTCGTCGTCGAGGTAGAACCGCGCGAGTCCGCTCTTGGCCCAGCGGGAGGCGGCTTCGGCGAGGTAGCCGCAGGTCTCGCGCACGCAGTGGAAAGTCGCGTTGACGCAGTGCTCGCCCTTGTTGCGCACATGCCACGCGGTGACCGGTGTCGTTGCGCCTTGAACGCTGAGAGTGGAGCGCGCGGGCCCGGGCGTGGCGGGGGTGAGGCCTGCGGTGGTCGCGTTCTCGGTGCTTTCACGTGGTCCGTGAAAGTTGCCCGGGGCCGTCATCGCCTGCAGCGTGCGGACGACCTGGAGTTGGCCGGTCGATTTGCTGGTCAGGTAAAGCGCGCGGTCGAAGTGGCCGGAGCGGAGTTGGCCGAGGGCGAATTCGAGAAGTACCCCGGTTTTGCCGAAGCCGGTCGGGGCTTCAAAGAACACCAGGGGCCGGCGTTCAAAAAGCGCGGTGAGTTCGGCCTGGGTTGTTTCCTGGCCGGGGCGTGGGGTCGCAAACGCGGGGCGGTAGCGCAGGCCGCGCAGGCGGTCGCGGGCGCGGCGGCGGAGATCAAGGAACTCGGCGACGCGGTCGAGTTGGACGCGGAACAGTCCGTCGTCGGCCGGCGTGAGCGCGAGCGTCTGGGCGAGCCCCGAGCCGGCCTCGACGAACACGAGCTCGAGCCGCGCGGACGACAAGGGCGCGTCGCCGGCGAGGCCGAGGCGCGTGAGGGCCGCGTAGGTGGCGAGTTGGACAAAATACTCCGGGTAGTCGGCGCGGAGTTCGGACTCGTCGGCGGGGAGCGGGCGGGTGACGGACTTGATTTCGCGCAGCGTCGCGCCGGCGCCCCGCCGGATGATCTGGTCGATGCGGCCGGTCAGGGCGAGGGTCCAGCCGCGGTGCACGATGCGGCCGGTGATCGGGATTTCGAATTCGGCGGCGTCGGCGTACGTGGCGGCGGCCTGGCGGCGGAGTTCGTTGTGCCAATGGGTGCCGAGCTGGGCGCGCCAGAGCCCGGCGGCGCCGCCTTCGCCGGCGTCACGGGGCCCGAGCGAGAAGCCGGCGAACTCGCCCACGCTCAGCGCGGCCGTCCGTTGCTCCAAATCGAATAACATGCAGGCGGACCACGAAACACACGAACGCGACGAAGGCCACACGTTTGGCGGTTGTTGCCCGCCGGATTCGGAATGAACCGGAGCTGCGCTTGAGCCCCCCGCGAAAGCGTGGCCCGAGGGAGGAACGACGTTGTCGCGGTGCGCCAACGCGGCTCCGCGAAGGTGAGGCCAGGCGTTGCGTGGGGCGGCGACGCCCCGCCTCCCCTAATCACCGCTCACTCCAGCAGCACTTCCGTATGGCCGCGGAGGTAGTCCTCCAGGCGGCGGAGGAGGCGTTGGACGACTTCGGGCGTGGCGACTTGGTCGGCGAGTGGCCGGTTGAGCAGCGTCGCCACTTCGGCGCGGTCCGGCGCCGGCAGGGAGGGAAACCACTGCTGTTTGAGCGGGTAGCCCTCGTCGCGGGCAAAACGGTACAAGCTTTTAAAATACACGATGTCGGGCCGCAGCCCGGCGGCAAACGCGGCGAACGCGCCCCGCAGCAGTTCGCCCACGGCCGTGCGGCTGTCTTCATGGACCGGATTGCGCAGGATCAAACCCGCCAGGGTCGAGGCCAGCAGGAGCGCTTCGTAGCTGCGGCCGATGTCGACCGGCCGGCTGATCAACCGGGCCTCCTTGATGAACCAGGTGCGGCCCTGGTTCGACGACTCCAGCAGCAGCGCGACCTCGTCGAAGAGATCGAGGACCACGGAGGTCGCGGGCGATTTCCGGCCGATCCGTTGCAGCGCCAGCAGCGCGCCATGCTCGGGCGCGAAGACGGTGAGGGTTTGAAACGAGTCGGTCGGCGGACGTTTCAGCAGGACAAACGCGTCGGTCTGCAGCGACTGCGCGGGCACGGGAACGGGCTCAGTGCGACGTGACGACCTTGGCCGGGGCCGGCCAGGCGGGCATGACGGCGCCGCCGGAAAGGATCATCTTCATGGCGTCGCCGACGGACATCTCGAGTTCGACGATGTCGCTGCGCGGGAGGACGAGGAGAAAGCCGCTGGTGGGATTGGGCGTGGTCGGCACGAACACCGTCCACGACTCGAGCTTGGCGACGGCCTGCGCCTCGCCCTGTTCCTTGTTGGTGAGGAAGCCGAGGGTCCAGACACCCTTGCGCGGAAACTCCACCAGCACGACCTTGTTGAAGAGGTTGCGGTTCGACGAGCCGAAGGTGGAGACGATCTGCTTCACCGAGTTGTAGACGGCGCTGACGCCCGGAATGCGCTGGATCGCGCGCTCGCCGATGCTGAAAAAATATTTTCCAAAAACGTAGTTCGAAAAATAGCCCAGGGCCGTGACGAGCAGGATCACGACGACCGTCGCGACCATGTCCCAGAGGAACGGGATGCCCTGCAGCGAATCGGGTAGGCTGTGTTCGTAGAGCGGCCGAAACGTGCCGCCGATCAGATCGATGACTGCGCGGAAGGCCCAGATCGTGACGATCAGCGGGGCGAGCAGCAGCGCCCCGGACAGGAAGGCGTTCCGGAACTTGACCAGATGGGAGTTTGAACTCGAAGCGTCGGAGGACATTGCGGACGGCCGAGACTCGCGTTCCGCGCCTCGGACGCAAAGGGTTTTTGCGCGGGGCGCCCGCGGGCCGGCGCGATCGATTATTTGCGCAGTAGAAACTCCGGGCGGACTCCGGCTTCACCCAGAGCGCGTACGGCCCGGGCTTCGGCGCGACGCATGGCCCGCTTTTTGGCGGGTTCGAGGTCGTCGTAGCCGACGAGGTGTAGCCAGCCGTGGACGAGGTAGAGGGTGAGTTCGGCCTTGAAGTCCCGCCGGTGGGCGCGGGCGTAGGCGGCCGCCGTGTCGGCGGAGACGCAGATTTCGCCGGCGGTGCCGAGCGCGGGATCGCCGGCAAAGGTGATGACGTCGGTCGTCGTCGGGTCGTCGAGAAACGTCTGGTGTAACTCCGCCAACGCCGGGTCGGTCAGGAAGACGACGGATAATTCGCCCGGCGCCAGCGGTGGTCGGCCTGGGGCGATGGTGGCGTGTTCCGCTTCGAGGGTGGCGAATGTCCGGGTCACGTCCCGCCGGTTGAGGCGGAGGAGCGGGTGCTGATTGGCGATGGCGACTTCGCGGGACACGGGGGTGGTGGACGGGGCGGAAAGCGGGCGCGCTAAGCTTTGGCTTCCAATGCGGGCTTGTCGGCGGGCGGGTACGCGACGCGCGAGTGGAGCATGTTGAGCAGGGTGAATTGGAAGCTGTTTTTGATCCGGGTGATTTCCTCGAGGGTCAGCTGGGCTTCGTCCAGTTGGCCGTCGGCGATACGTTCGCCGACGATGCGGTTCACCGTGTCCTGCAAATCCTCGGGCGTGATCTGGCGGAGGGACCGGGATGCGGCCTCGACGCCGTCGGCGAGGGAGATGATCGCGCTTTCCTTGGAGCGCGGCTTCGGGCCTTCGTATCGGAAGTCACTTTCGTCGAGCGGCGGCAAGGGCGTGGCCGGGGTGGAGGCGTCGGGCGGGACGCTGCGTTTGCGCGGGCCGGCGGCGGGGCCGCGGGCGGCGTCGATGGCGCGCTGGAAAAAATACCGGACCAGCGTCGTGCCGTGGTGTTGCTGGATCGCGTCGATGACGGCGCGCGGCAGTTCGTGTTTAAGGGCGAGTTCGACGCCGGCCGGAACGTGGTGCCGGATGATACGGGCGGACTCGGCGGGCGTAAGATTGAGGTGTGGATCGGCGCGGTCGCGCTGGTTCTCGCCGAAAAATTGCGGGTTTTCGGTTTTGCCGACGTCGTGGAAAAGCGCGCTGACGCGGGCGACGAGTGGATTGGCCCCGATGGCGTTGGCGGCGTTTTCCGACAACTGGGCGACGACCAGCGAGTGGTGGTAGGTGCCCGGGGCCTCCAGTTGCATGCGGCGGAGGAGCGGGTGATTGTAGTCGGTCAGCTCGAGCAGCGTGATGTCGGTGGTGCGTTTAAACAGCGACTCGAGGATCGGCAGCAGGCCGACGACGCCGATGCCCGTGATTAACCCGGTGCCGAGGCCGGCGATCATTTGGCGCACAAGGGTTTCGAGCGGGGTTTGGTTGGCGATGCCGATGAGGGCGGCGAAGGCGGCGACGGTCAGGCCGCCCGCGCCCGCGGCCCGTACGACGCGGCCGCGGCGGCGGGCCTCGCGGCCGTAGTAGATGGCGACGAGCGAGGCGAGGAACGTCAGGACGAGCAGGTCGAGGCGGTTGCCGTAGATGACGCCGGTGAAGATCGAGACGAGCAGCGCCATGAAGATGCCGGCGCCCGCGTTGATGAGGATGGCGAGGATCAGCGGGGCGAAGGCGGTCGGCGCGACGTACGGCAAAGTCGAGGCCCACGAGCCGTCGCGGATGAAAAAATCGGCGCCGCCGAGCGAGTAGTTGGCGCGGACGAGGGCGAGGTTGAAGATGACGACGAGCGCGAGGAGCGCGCAGCGGACGTTGCTGTTGAGCGTCTCCGGATCCTCGATGCGGATGTAGATCAGCGAGGCGACGACCATGGCGAGTACGAGCAGCACGCGACCGAAGAGCGTGAGCCCCTCGCGCCATTCGCTGTCGGAGTGGCTGCGCAGGTATTGCCGGTGGGCGACGAGCATTTCGTGCTGTTCGGGGGTGATGCGTTCGCCGGCTTCGACGATCGTCTGGCCGCGGACCACGCTGACGGAAACCGGCTTGATCGTGTTCGACGCGGCGGTGTGGCGGGCGGTCGTGGCGGCACGGTCGAACTCGACGTTGGGGCTCAGGCCGAAACGGAAGATGCGGAAGAATGCCTGGGCGGACGGCCGTGAAAGGTTGGCGGCGGCGACGCTGACGCGCAGGATGGTGAGGGCGTCTTCGACCGAGTGGACGGGGCGTTGGCCGACCTCTCCGTTGGCGCGGGAGATCTGGAACAGGATGGCGCCGCCGGTGCCGAGTTGGCCGAGGGAGGCATCGGCGACGCCTTCCGCGTAAATGTCGCGCAGCGTGACGAGCCCGTTGTCGAAGACTTCTGCGCGCGTTTTGGCTTCGCCGGCGGCGAGGATGGCGGTGATGTCCTCTGCCGTGGCCTGATAGGTGGCGCCGTGGGAGTTGAAGGTCTCGGCGATGCGGCTGAGCTCGGGGCGTCGATTGAGGAGCGGCGTGGGGTTGGTTGGATTGGCGAGTTCGAAGGCGGCGAGCTGCCCAAGGAGTTTTTGGGCGGCGGCCTCGAAGCGGCGGAGCGCCTCCGGATTGAGGCGGTAGATGGGCGGCAGTTGGTTGAGAAACTGGTCACGCGCCGCCTGCGTCTTGACGACGCTCTCGTAGTTGAAGGGGACGAGCGCGCTGATTTGGGTGGTGGCGACCTGGTCGACGAGGAGCGGGGCGTTGAGCGTGCTGATGCCGGCCGAACTGATGAACACGATGGCGGTGACCGTGCAGAGGAAGATACTTGCGGCAACCAGGCGACTCCGCTCAAGAAAGTCGCGCATCGGTGAACTACCCGGTGCCGGGGCGGTCCGGCGCGCGGCGAGGCCGCCGACGAGAAGTTTGAGCTGGTTGCGAACGGACATGGTCAACGGGGTTCGGGTCAGACCTTCTCCTCACCGCCGTTGCGGTTGGTGATGGGATTCCGGTACGCGTCGTAGGCCGCGATGATTTTGCCCACCAGCGGGTGACGTACGATATCGGCGCCACTGAAGGTGTGAAAATCGATGCCCGGGATATCGGACAGGATGTGGCGCACTTCGAGCAGTCCGCTCGCCTTTGAGCGCGGGAGGTCGATCTGCGTGATGTCGCCCGTGACGACCATCCGCGAGTCTTCGCCGAGCCGCGTGAGGAACATCATCATTTGTTCCGGCGTGGTGTTCTGGGCTTCGTCCAGAATGATGAACGCCCGCGACAGGGTGCGGCCGCGCATGTAGGCGAGCGGCGCGATTTCGATCACGCCTTTTTCGGTGAGGCGGGCGACGTCCTCGGGGTCGAGCATGTCGTGGAGCGCATCGTAGAGCGGGCGGAGGTAGGGGAGAATTTTTTCGCGCAGGTCGCCCGGCAAGAAGCCGAGGGCTTCGCCGGCTTCGACCGCCGGGCGCGTGAGGATGATGCGCTCGACCTGGTTCTTCAGGAGTGCGTTTACCCCGGCGGCCATGGCGAGGTAGGTCTTGCCGGTGCCGGCGGGGCCGATGCCGAACACCACGGGGTGCGCGAGCATCGACTGCAGGTACATTTTTTGACCGAGCGTTTTCGGGATGATCGTCTTTCGGTTCGTGGCGATCACCAACGGCTCGTCGAGCAGGCTTTGCAGGTTCGCTCCCTCGCCCCGCGCAAACGTATCCGAGATGCGATGAAAGTCCGGCGTGCGGATCGACATGCCCTGACCGCGCGCCTTGTCGAGGAAGCCGAACAGGGCCTCCGCGACGGCAACCCGCTCCGGCGGTCCGTCGATCTTCAGCCAGTCGTCCCGCGTCGCGAGCTTCACGCCGAGGGCCCGCTCGGCGTACACGAGGTTTTCCTCGCGCGCCGCATAAAGTGCGCTGGCGTGGCGGGGACTCGGAAAATGGAGGGTCTTCGAGGGCAAGCGGGTGAAGGGGACGGGAGGGTTTGGCCGCGGCGAGGGGAGGGAGCGCGCGTCCGGCTCAGCGCCGTTTCGCGCGCCGAGCGCGGGGCTTTGGGCCGAGCTGGGTCACGGCCGCGGCGAGTTTTTCCCAGGTCGCGTCGAGCGCCTGCGGGAGGATCCGGGCCTGGCCGATCACGGGCATGAAGTTGTTGTCGCCGTTCCAGCGTGGGACGATGTGCCCGTGCAGGTGGGCGATGCTGCCGCCGGCGACCGCGGCCCCAAGGTTGAAGCCGATGTTGAACGCATCTGGCCTGAGCGCGGTCTGGAGCAGCTGCTGCGCGAGGATGATTTCCTCGAAGAGATCGGCGCGCTCGGCCGTCGTCAGGGCGTCCAGCGCCTCCACCTCGCGAAACGGCACCGCGAGCAGATGGCCCGGGTTGTAGGGAAAGCGGTTGAGGACGAGGTAGCTCAGCTTCGAGCGGTGCACGATCAGCGCCTCGCGGTCGTTGCCCAAGGCGGGCAGTTCGGTGAACGGCTTCCGCATCTTTGCCGGATAGCGCGGCGCCTCGATGTATTCCATGCGCCAGTAGGCGTGAAGCTGCTGCATAGTGGGCTCGGCGACGGGGGCGGTGAAAAGGGTCGGGAGCAAAAGCTCCGCCGCCGGCAAAGTCAAAGCCCGCCTCGGGCGACCCGGCGCGCTTGGAAATTCGTCTTGTCTTGGTATGACGATCGTCATCTCATTGCCTGCAACCCGATGCGCTACCCGCCCGCCCACAAGCAAATGACGCGCCGACGGATCCTCGATGCTGCCAGTCAAGCATTTCGGGAACATGGGGTTGCGGAAACGGGTGTAGACGAGGTGATGCGGCGTGCCGGGCTGACCCACGGGGGGTTTTATGCGCATTTTCAGGACAAGTCGGAGCTGATTGCCGAGGCCTGTGCCGCGGCGTTTGCGGATGCGGTGCCAAATCTTGCCCGCATCGCCGCGGCGCCGACTCCCGGCGCGCGGGCCCGTTTGCTCATCGACAGCTACCTGGGCACGCGGCACCGCGACAACCGGGGTTCGGGCTGCGTGGTGGTGTCGGTCGGCGCCGATATGATCCGCCTGCCGGGCGCCGCCCGCGCCGGTTATTCCCGTGGATTCGGGCTGCACTTGGATCGTTTGGCCGCGGCCCTTCGGCTCGAGCCCGATCCTCGCGTGAATCGTGAGCGCGTGACGCAGCTCATGAGTTCCCTGGTCGGCGGCCTGCTGTTCGCGCGGGCGACCGAGGATCGTGCGGCGAGTGATGCGATGTTGCAGGCGCTGCGCCGGCAGTTGCGTGAACATTACTGCCGCGCGGCCTCCGGCGGGCCTGTCGCCGCGCCGCGGCCCCCGGTTCCAGCGAGTGATTTCATGCGCGCCTTTTGACCGGTGCCGCCAACTCTTTTCCCATGCAGAACCCGTCCTCCACTCCTCCCCGTCGCGTCGTCATCACCGGCATCGGCGCCGTTACGCCGTGCGGTAATACCGCCGCCGACACTTGGGCGTCGCTGATCGCCGGTCGCAGCGGTATCGGGCGCATCACGCGGTTTGACGCCGCCACCTGTACGGCGCAGATCGCCGGTGAAGTGCGCAACTTTGATCCGGCCCGGCTGCTGCCGGCGCCATTGCGCCCGCGCGGCTCCGCCAGCGAGCCGGTCACGCAGGCCCTGACGCAGAAGGATGTGAAAAAATTCGGCCGCTTTACGCACCTCGGCGTGGGCGCGGCCGTTGAGGCGTATGCGGACTCCGGTCTCGACGCCCACCGTGCGACCGTGAATCCGGAGCGTATGGGGGTAAACCTGGGGGTTGGGCTTGGCGGGCTACCCGAGATGGAGGCGATGCACGACACGTGGAAGGCCGGCGGCTTCCGCAAGATTTCGCCGTTCTTCATCATCCAAATCGCGCCCAACCTACTCGCCGGTCAGGTGAGCCTCCTGCTCGATTTTCGCGGGGCCAACATGAGC
>CAIJFT010000204.1 GCA_903820035.1 uncultured Opitutia bacterium | reverse complement strand
GCGGTAAAGAGTTCCGCGATCACGTCTTCCAGCGGCACATCCTCAATCGTGATGTCGGCGACTGGGCCGGTGCCGAGGATTTCCTGGGAAACGGCCACCACGTCTTCCCCGGATACGCAAAGCGTGAACTTGCCGTCCGGCGTGCGGGTCGTCGTCGTCGCATGCTGGGATTGCCAGGTTTCGGGGAACTTCCTGTGGGCCGCGACTGCCGGTAGAAAAGTGATGATTTTCTTCCGGGCGCCTCCGCTGGATTCCAGAAGGTCCAGCGCGCCATCATAGATCTTTCGCCCTTTGTGGATGACAATGACCCGTTCACAGAGCTCTTGGATGTCCGCCATATAGTGGCTCGTAAGTAAGATAGTCACCCGATAGCGCCGATTGTAGTCACGTAAAAAGTGCCGGACCGCTTTCTGTGAAACCACGTCCAAACCGATGGTGGGCTCATCCAAGAAAAGTACGCGGGGACGGTGCAAGAGGGCGGCGATGAGTTCCATTTTCATCCGCTCGCCGAGCGACAACTCCCGTACCATCACGTTGAGTTTGCTTCCCACATCCAGTAGCTTGACCAATTCCGCCAAGGTTGCCGAAAACTCTTCGGGCGGAATGGCGTAGATGGCGCGAAGCAGATTGAATGACTCAATTGCCGGCAGGTCCCACCAAAGTTGGTTCTTTTGGCCGAGCACCAGCGCAAAGAGTCGGCGATAGGCGTTTTCCCGCTTAGTCGGATCAAAGCCCGCGACCCGGGCAGTTCCGCTGGTCGGAAAAATGAGTCCCGACAGCATTTTAAGGGTCGTCGTCTTACCGGCCCCGTTTGGTCCGAGGAAGCCGACAAATTCGCCCTCCTTGATGGTGAACGAAATATTGTTCGCGGCGGCGGTCTCCTCGAATTTGCGGTGGAAAAGTCCGGTGATTCCACCCCAAAAACCCGGCTTCTTCTTATAGGTTCGGAAGACGCGGGTGAGCTGTTTGACTTCAATCATTGGGGGCCGGAGTGAACGAGAAAGAGGCGTCGTGGCAAAAGAAAGATTCCCGCTTTCCCGGGAATTAATGAGTCGGTTCGCTCCGCCCGGCGCGATGAAGTTGCCAGGAGTTCCATAGATTGTGCCAAACGACGTAAAAGGTCGGACCGAGGGCGATCAGTGGGCTCGCATAGGACATCGCCAAATAAATAGTGAGCGTGGTGTTCTTTTGACCGAGGGCTTGGCTCGCTTCACGTTGAAATTCGCGGCCGCCGACGAGTCGGCCCACCGCGAAGTTGGCCGCGCAAATGACAAGCGATATCCCCGCCACTTTTAGCAGGAGTGGGAGCGGCGTGTTCGCGTGATCGCGGATATACGCCGAGGCGTTCGCCGTAATCAACAGCATCATGGTGATCCAGATTCCGAAGGAGACATTCCGCAGCTTGGCCGGCCACGCGCACGCCGGTTTGTGCACGGCCCTGACCAGGTGGGCGAGTCCCATCGGAACGAAGACCACCAGACCTACGCTTCCCACCACTTGGGCAAAGGCCTCGGGCGTCGCGTGGCCAAGCACGAGGGGTAGCATCAGTGGCATGAGCGCGGCGATGGACAAGTTCGTCAGTAGAAAGGCCGCGACCACATAATCGACTCGCCCACGTAGAAAGCTAATAATCACGGGTGCCGCAGTTGCGGTCGGGGTTATGCCGCAGAAAAACGCAGCCAGCGCGATTTCGCGTCCGCCCAGCGCCCAGCCTAGGCCAAACGATACAAATCCGATCACGAGGTTAGCGGTCAGCAGCCAGAGGTGGCTGCGACTGAGCGCGGACCGCGAGAAACGGGTTTGAAGAAAAACCAAAAAGAGCATGGCCATGATCAGCCACCGGATCGTCCACGCAAAGTGATGGGCCTGCGGCAGCAGACCGCCCAATACAATGGCGGAAAGAATGGCGGCGGTTCTGGAAAATCCGGTCACAGTTGCTGGCACCCACGGAACAAGGTGGCCATTCCGGTTGCAATGGCGGTGTTCGCCTATGATTGGCCAACCCGCGCGCGCGGTGCAATGGCGCGCGGTTTCTCTGGTCTGCACTGTATCGTCCATGCACTGCCCAGGCCGGCCGGCGACCGGCGGGGACCGAGCGCCACCTGCTGGACGAAACGGCGCGGTTGTGCACGGTGATTGCATGCAACTCACCGGCTTCCATCATCTCACGGCGGTGACGGCCGACGCGCCGGGCAATCACGCCTTCTACACGGTTACGCTCGGACTTAGGCTTGTCAAAAAAACGGTCAATCAGGATGACGTCTCGGCGTATCATCTTTTCTATGCCGACGGTCTTGCGTCGCCGGGCACCGATATCACGTTTTTCGATTGGCCGGTTGGCCCGGAGCGTCGCGGTACCCGCAGCATAGCTCGAACCGGCTTGCGGGTTGCCTCCGTGGCGGCGCTCGCGTGGTGGGCGAGAAGGTTTTCCGATTTGGGCGTGAAATACCTTCCGCCCGTTGATCGAGCCGGGCGACTGACGCTCGAGTTTGAGGACTCGGAAGGGCAGCGGTTGAGCTTGGTCGTTGATGAATCGAAGCCGCGGGCCAATCCGTGGGAAAAGAGTTCCGTGCCGCCCGAGTATCAAATTGTCGGCTTGGGGCCTATCACCCTGAGCGTCCCAGATTGGCGCGCCACCGACGTATTACTGACGCAGGTGATGAATATGCGGCGCGGGCGTGAGTTTGCGCAGCGAAAGACTGACGGTTCTGGGTCGGGTAGTGAATTCCGTGTCTATCATATGGGTGCGGAAGGCCCGCAGGCGGAACTGCACGTACTGCATGAACCCGGTGTCGCGGCGGCCCGGTCGGGTGCGGGCGGTGTTCATCACGTGGCGTTCCGCACGCCCGACAGCGACGCGTACGACGCGTGGGGAAAACGGCTGGCGGCTCTGGGCGTTCCTTCCAGTGGTCCTGTCGATCGCTTCTATTTTCGGAGCCTGTATTTCCGCGAGCCCAACGGCATTCTTTTCGAAATTGCGACCGACGGTCCTGGCTTCGCCGCGGACGAGCCGATGGCGAAACTCGGCGAGAGCCTGGCCCTGCCGCCGTTCCTGGAGCCGCGGCGGGCCGCGATCGAGCAGGGCTTGAAGCCGCTAACTACGGTTTGAGTAAAACGGTGCCCGCCGACTTGGGGTTCGCGTTGCTCGCTTTGGCGACGGATTCGTCGGGTACCAGCCGTGCGATCCGGCCCGGTGTGTTCATTGCAAGATAGAGCAGCCCGTCGGGGCCGGTTACGACATCGCGCACCCGCCCCAGACCTTTGAATACGATTTCCTCGTGCGTGACGCGGTCGCCGTTTGTTTCCAGGCGCTTGAGTTGCTCTCCGCCGAGACACGCGACGAAAAGGTTGTTTTTCCAAGCCGGAACCTTGTCTCCGGTGTAGAACTCGATCCCGGCGGGAGCGACTGACGGCGTCCAGGCGGCGAGCGGTGACTCCATCCCGGACTTTTCCGGAAGGAACTGCATGCGGCGATCCGTGCCGCTCGACACGACGGGCCAGCCGTAGTTGCGTCCGCCTTCGATGCGGTTGACTTCGTCACCTCCGGACGGCCCGTGTTCGGATTCCCAGAGCTTGCCGGTCAACGGGTGAAACATCAGCCCCTGCGGGTGTCGGTTACCCAGCGTCCAGATGGAGGGCCAGGCGCCGGTTTGATTCACGAAGGGATTGTCGGGTGGGATTCTGCCATCGTCCATGACGCGATGGATTTTACCGCACGGGCTGGCGAGGTCCTGTGCGTCTTCGGAGTGGCCCCGATCGCCGATAGTGAAGAAAAGGTGTCCGGCGCGGTCGAACAAGAAGCGGCATCCGTAGTGAATATGCCCGGAGTAATAACGTTCCGGCGGAGCACGGAAAATTTCCTGCTGGTCCACCCAATGACCTTCCCTGATCCGCCCGCGGATCACGACGGTCATTGACGTATCGGCCCGAATACCGGCCTCAACGTAGGCGAGATAAATCCAGCGGTTGCGTGAGAAGTCCGGGTGAATCGCAACGTCCAGCAGGCCACCGTCCTGTTTGACGAAAGCGCGCGGCAAGTCTCGAACGGGCTCGCGTTCGAGTTTTCCGGCACGGATCAGGCGGAGCCGGCCCTCGCGTTCGGAGACCAGCATTCCGCCATCGGGCAGGAATGCGATGCCCCACGGCGTTTCCAAGTCGGCCACGTAGGTTTCGATCCGCATGCCGGCGAGTTCGGTCGCCAGCTGCAGCGACTTGGGCTGTGTCGGATGCGTGATCCGGCCGGCGGCATAGTCAACCGCGAGGCTCCGCAGATAGCCGATGATCGAGCGCATCTCCGGCTCGGTGAGCACGCCGGCAAAGGCTGGCATACCCGAGGCCGGAAAACCTTGGCGGATATTGCGCAAAATCGCGTCGTCACTGCCGCCGTTGGTCCACAGTGGGTCGAGCAAATTGGGCGCCGGACTACCAACGAGATTCTGGTTGTGGCAGCTAACGCAAAATTCCTGGGTCAGGGCGGAGGCGCCCCGGGGCTCGGCGGATCGCACGGGTGCAGGCAAAAGCAGGAGCAGGGCGGCAATGCCGGCGCCGCAGCGGAAGGGTAGGGGCATGGGAAGCCGCATCGAAGTCAGGCGGAGGGTGCGATTCAAACCCGATTTGGGGCGGGGCTTGGTTTGTAACCGACTATTCGGATCGAGTCCGCTGACCGCGCTTGAAAGCCCGGGGAGCGTCCTCTCAATGGGCCCAGCGCATGAACTCCCTGTCCATCTTAGTTGCCGACGACGAAAAGGAGATCCGGTTCCTGTTGCGCGAGTGGCTGACGATGGCGGGGCATACCGTGGTGTTGGTCGGCAGCGGCGCCGAAGCATGTGCGGCGATTCAGCGGCAGTCATTCGACCTCGCAATTACTGATATGTTGATGCCGGACGGTGACGGGATTGATGTGATCACCGAATTGCGGAAAACGAATCCCGGCGCACGCGTTCTGGCGATGTCCGGTGGCGGCCGATACATCGACGGGCGAGACTATCTCGATTTGGCGAAAGGCCTAGGGGCGGTGGCAGTGGTCTTGAAGCCGTTTCGCTGGGCGGATTTACGCCAGGCAATCGAAGAGGCGACCGCGGCACCGCCCGTGGTCAAGACCTGAGGGCCCGCGGCTCAGCGAGCGGCCCAAAGTAGGCCGTTGCGGAGGAGCCGGACGAAGGCTGGGTTCTTGAAATCCGACGGCCCGCCGAGCGAGGTGGAGAACGTCTTGCCGCCGTCGGCGCGGGTAAATGTCCAGGCGAGCGGCTCGGCCGGTTGGTTTGGAATCGTACCCGTGATCAGCGCAACCGCTCCGGCGCGCAGCGGGGTATTGCGGTAGAGGGTTGATTCGGAACTGAACGGGAGTGTCACGCCGTCGAGAATCGGGTGATTCGCCCCGCTTTGGGTTATTACGACGGGAGGCCCCTTGCCATGATGATTGGCATAATTGCCGCCGATTACGGTGGCGTCCCACTCCGGCCAGTCGGCGTTGCCGATGGTCGGTTTCTGGCCCTTGGCAAGGGCGAAGGCATGCGACGCGGTGCGGATGCCGACGACCGGTTTGCCGGCGAGCACGTAGCGTCGGATGGCTGCGAGTTGCGCTTCAGGCGGCGTCCGGCGTCGTACGCTCACGAGCAGGACATCCGCGTCCGCGATTTCCTGCAGGTTCGAGAAGGCGGTTTCTCCCGCAGCGCTGGAGCCGGTGACGATTACCACGCGGAAATCCGCGGCCAGTTGGGCCGCGGCAAATTCGGGAAGGGTGCGCGCCGTGTCGTATTCGGGCTCGGCGATTAGCATCACGAGTTTCTTTCGGGTTTCGGCGGCGAACGCAGAGGTGAGCGCGCAGCTGAGGGCGACGAGCGCGCAGCAGCACAGCAGGAGCGGGGATTTCATGGGGATATAGGGCGGGAGTGTGTCCGGTTGTCGCGGGCGAGCGAGCCCGCCAACATGGCCTCAAGTTGCTCGCGAATGGATAGCATCAACGGGTCGCCTTCAATACTCCGGGTCCGCTCGGGCGAGACTTCGATCGCTTGACCGACCTCGACGACCGCCCGCATCGGGGTGTGAATCCGCGCGACGTCGGTGAGATCTTCTTCAAAGCGCTCAATGGTCTCCAGAAAACGCTCGGGCGTTGGATCTGCGGCGAGGTAGTCCGGCGGGTAGAGGGACAATTGTTGCGCGAGGTACAGGTCGGCCAGGTGCCGCCACCGTCGCTGCACCTCGGCTTCGCCGAGATTCCCGTTCGCTAGGTCCGGGACGATGGCAATACGCAGAAGCTTAACACGGGCGACGATTTCTCTTTCCCGCCGGCCCTTAACCCACTCGGCCTCCAAGGGCACGAGGATCCGGTCGATCAAGCTTTGCAACCGGGGGGCGATCGGGCCCGGCTGCGGTTCACCGAAGTACTCGACTTCTTTCAGCGCCAACAAGGCTTCGCCGATCTTCGCGATGCGATCCTTGATCGGAAGATTGTCCTGCGGATGCCACGTGAGCCGACGCTCGATGGCCCGGAGGACTGGCGGCGCGGTCTGAGCGATATCTCCGTCGAAAAAATAGCGAATTGCCACGGGATGCACCACGACCTTGCCGGGCGGGTTAAGCGCCGCGCGTTGCTTCGCCGCCCCCCGCGCCATCAGCGCGGTGCCCTCCATCAGGTTGTTGAGCTTGTCGTTGTGCCGTGAAATCACGCCTTCGGGGAAAATCACGAGCGGCCGTGCAGCCTCGGCCGTAACCTGCATTGCCACCTTCAGGGCCTCACGGTCCGTGCCTTCACGATAAATGCTGAACACACCAAGCCGAGGCAGGAGGAAGGAGTTCATGCGATTTTGCATGAATAGGTGCCAGCTCGCCACGATGTGAAACGGACGGTTTACCGCGAGCGACAGATTACCCAGGACAAACGGATCACAGGGACGGCAGTGATTTGGCGTGAGCATGATGCCATGCCCGGCAGTGATCGATGCTGCGAGTCGTTCGGTACCACGGCACTCCACGTTGACGATGCCAGAGTTGCGCCGGAGGTACGAGCGAAGCATCGGGCGCAAGGCATACCACCAGAACTTTCCCCGGTGCGGTGGAACGAAGCGGTAGGGTTTCGCGATGACGACCTTTTGCACGCGCCTGAAGGTGCTCCGGGGATGCCGGCGGGGTCAAGCGGGCGGCGGCGCGGGTCGGGACTAAGCCGGGCGTGGCGGAGACGCGTGAGGCTCTAGGGTCTGGTATCCGCGAGATGGCGCACATAAATCCGGACCGCTCGTCCGCTCCCGTGGCGAAGCGCGGCGAGTGAGCGCAGGGATATCCGGCGCTTTGCGTCCCTCCGCTCACGCGGCGGGCTGCAGGCTACCTCGATTCCTCGCCGAGAAAGCGACGCCACGCGCCGATCGTACGCGTCAGTACTTCGCGTGGGTCGGCCTTGATGTTGAAACCCTGAAAGCCCACGGGACCCTGGTAGCCGATTTTGCGCACGGTACGGACAAAGGCGCCCACATCGTAGCTGCCCGCGTCGAGCGGCTGGATCAGCCGGTCCCAGCCCATCGTACGGGAGTCGCCCGCGTCGGCGCCGCTGATGGTGACAAACATCAACCGCGGCAGGGCCGCCCGCAGTACGGGGGCAGGGTCGCGCTCGCCGCCTTCGACCTTCAGCCAATGGCAAAGATTGAAGGTCACGCCGACATCGGCGCGGTTGAGCTGGTCGGCGACCCGCAACGCATCTTCGACGCGGGCGAGCCAGAAACCGGTATGCGGATACAGCGCGACCTTTACGCCATTGGCCCGGGCGGCATCGGCGATGGCGCGGACCTGCGTGAGCACAAAGGCATCGGCTTCAGCCGACGATACGGCGCGCGGCTTTCCGTCGGGGCCGGCCACTTTGTTGATGGCCAGCCAAAGCACGGTATGGTGCGGCCGCATGGCGGTGAGCCACCCGCGCAGGCTTTCATCCAGCGCGGGTTTTGCGGGATCGAAATTGATTACGTGGTAACCGTTAAAAAACGTCAGGCCCTTCGCTGCGATTGCCGGGGCCATGGTCTCGTCGGGCACGCGACCGCCGAAGCCGTCGTAACCGAGATCGCGCAGCATGGCCGGCGCGACGTCGGGCCCGCCACGGGCGATGTTGTCCATGGCGAAAAAGGGATTGGCGGGTTGCGGCGCGGCGCTGGCGCGCGGAAGCGTACTGAGCAGCGTGAGAAGGATCAGGGCAAGGCGGTGCATGGATAGGGTAATTAGGAACTCAGGGCCGTCGGGCGGGACTACTGGGCGGAGATTTCAAACCCGCGCTGTTGACGGCGATCACGCGGTACTCCGGCTGGGTGGCGATATCGGCGGTCTGGTCGGTCCAGCGCAGCTGCGGCCACGGGGGCGTGGGGGTGTCGTGGTACGACATTTTCTGCAGCAGGGGTCGGCCGAATTGGGTCGAGGGCTTTTCTGGCAGCCGGCCGACTTCACGGCCGTCGCGCTCGATGATGAATCCGCCGAGACCGCTTTCGAAATCGATCGTGGCGGTCCAGGTGATTTCGCCGCCGGCCGTCACGCTGAGATGGGTGGGCGGCAGAGGTGGCGTCAGATCGGCGACGGTGCCGGTGGTGACGTAGTCCTGCCACGCGCGGGCGACGGCGGCGTTCGGGAGCCAGTTGGCCACGAGTGGTTGGCCGGTGAATGCGGCCGCGGGTTTGGCCTGGTCGCCCTGCAGCGGGGCGAGCCACGAGGTGGTGGCGTCCATTGCGCCCAATGGTCCGGCGGTGCCGGCGATCCGGGGCAGACGTTGCGCGAGGCACGCGTCGAAGAACGGAATCGCGAGGTAACGTGAGTCGCCGCACTCGTGGGTCGTGCGCGGATCCGGCGCAAAGGCGACCAAGCCGCCCCGGGCCCGGGTCCTCTGGAAAAACGAGAGGCCACTGTTCCAAGCGCGCTGAAAACGCTCGTGGGTCTTCTCCTTGAGGCCGGGATTGCAGATCACGGGCACGGCGAGCGCGGCGTCTGGCGTTTCCAGCCCGGGCCATTCGGTTGAGGGTGAGGCGACAAGCGCGGGCGCCCCGGAGCGTAACCAGACGGCCACGACGCGCTCCGGGTGGAGTAGCAGCATCGTACCGACCCACTGCGCGCCGCCCGAGTGGCCCCACAGGGCCCAGGGGACGCGGTTCAATTCCGGGTGGGAGGTCGTGACGGCGAGTTCGCTGAGGGCCCGTTCGAAGGTTTGGCCGGAGCCGTGCCGCGGGTCGCACCAGAGCGCGCAGTTGGCGCCTTCGGGTTGTTGGTAGGAAGGACCGAGGAGGGCGCAGTCCCATTTCCGGGCGAGGGCCTGCCAATGCCAGTCGTCGGCCGCGGTTTCTCCTCCCTTGCAGGCGCCTTCGCCGCAGCCGTGTTGGTGCACGATGATCCCGCGGATGGTCTTCACTCCCGGCGGCAACCAGAGTCGATACGTGACGCCGTAGATGAGTTCGCCCGCGGCCTGTGACGGTGCGAACTGCACGGCGTGGACCGCGCCGTCGCCGATCTGGTGCGGCTCCGCGCCGCGGCCGATCGAGGATACGCCGGCGAACCCGAGTAGAACCGCGGCGCCGGTGGAGACGGCTCGCCTTAGACCTTCCATCCGTCGCGGTAGCGGTCGCGCGTGAGCCATTTGCTGCTGCCGCCGCTGGCGAATTTGTTGCGCTGTGGATTCCACTGCACGTTCGCGCCGTAGTGGTAGGCGAAGTTCAGGAGGTGACAGGCGATCGCCGAGCTGGCGCCGATGGCGACGTCGCAGATCGGTTGCTTGCGCGACTGGACGCAGTCGAGGAAGTCCTGGAAGTGGCTCTTGCTGTTGTAGAGCTTCACCTTGGCGTTAGCCAAGTGCTCGCGCTCGGTGAGCGTGACCTCGCGCTCCATCGAGGTCGTCTTATCGACCTCCTTTTCCCAGAATTTGTGCAGCGTCTTGCCGTCGAGGATGAACTCAAACTTGCCGCGGTTGACGTGGATCTCGCCCTCGGTGCCGTAAAATGAAACGCCCTTGCCCTTGACGTGGGTGAGGACGGTGCCGTCGGCGTAGACGAGTTGGGCGCCGCGCTTGGCCGTTTCCCAATTCTGGGGGGCGCGAATTTCGACGGGGCCGCTGCCGTCGACATTGAGCGCCCACTGGGCGATGTCGATGTGGTGGGCGCCCCAGTCGGTGATCATGCCGCCGCCAAATTCCCACGTGTCGCGCCATTTCGGGAAATGGTCGTGGATGCCGCGCGGGCTGAGGACGGAGCTGTACCCCACGAGCGGAGCGCCGCCGCACCAGAGGTTCCAGTCGAGGCCCGGCTCCATTTGTTCGACCGGCAAATTGCACGGCTTGGCCGGATCGCCGAAGGAGACGTTGACCGAGTGGACGCGGCCGATAACGCCGTTGCGGACGAGTTCGGCGGCGACCCGAAATTCCTTGGACGAGCGTTGCTGCGAGCCGGTTTGAAAAACGCGGTTGGCCTTGCGCACGGCCTTCAGGAGTTCGACGGCTTCGTTGACGTTGTGTGTGAGCGGCTTCTCGCAATAGACATCCTTGCCGGCCCGCACGGCCGCGATGGCGATGTAGGCGTGCCAGTGGTCGGGCGTGGCGATGACGACGGCATCGATGTCTTTGCGGGCGAGAACCTCGCGGAAATCATTGTAGGAGGTGCAGCTCTTGTAGGTGCCGCCGGCCTTCTTGGTGTACGCTTCGTTGACCCGCTGCTTCGCGGCTTCGCGCCGCGTGGTGTCGACGTCGCACACCGCGAGCACCTCGACGTCATCGCGGCCGATGAATGCACCCAGGTGACCTTTCATCTGCTTGCCCATGCCGATGCAGCCCAGCGTCAGGCGCTTGCTCGGAGCGGACGTTTGCGACCAGACGCGACTCGGGAGAATCAACGGCGCGCTGAGCAACAGGGCGGAGTTTTGGAGGAAACGACGACGGGTGGAGGGGGCGAGGGGCATGGCGGCGGGCACGTTAGGGGACGGCGTCGGGGATGGAAAGCTTCCAATCCGACGAGCGGCGCCTGCCGAGTGAATTCTTGCGCTCGGCGGCCGGTTCGGGGGTAATCGCTCGCGATGCCAGATCTCGCGTTGAGTTTCGTCATACCCCTCTACCACAGCGCGGAAACCATTGCCGGGGTGGTCCGTGAAATCGAAGGCTTCGCGATTGAAGGCGGACACGAGATCATCTTGGTGCACGACGGCAGCGGGGAGCCGACCAGTGCGGTGGCGCGCGAGTTGGTTCGTCACGCGCGGGTGCCGATCACGTTGATCGAGCACGCGCGGAATTTTGGCGAACACAACGCCGTGCTCACCGGGTGGCGCCACGCGCGTGGAGCGCACATCGTCAATCTCGACGACGACGGACAAAATCCTCCGGCGGAGGCGGTGCGGCTCTGGCGCCAGGCAAAGGAGCACGGGCTCGATGTGGTGTTTGGCCACTACGAGGAGAAACAGCACTCGGCTTGGCGGAATTTCGGCAGTTGGTTTACCAACCGGATGACCGACTGGGCCCTCGACAAACCGCACGGGTTCTACCTCTCGAGCTTTCGCTGTGTGAGCGCATTCGTCGCGCAGCAGGTGGTTGGTTATGCGGGTCCCTATCCTTACATCGACGGGCTTATTCTGCAGGTCACGCAACGCATTGGTTCGCTCCCGGTGCATCATGAGCCGCGCAAGGCGGGCACGAGCACTTACACGTTCGGCCGGTTGCTGCGCTTGTGGCTGAGCGCCTGGATTAACTTTTCGGTGCTCCCTTTGCGCGTCGCAACGATCCTGGGCTTGGTGGTCGCCACCTGCGGGTTTATCGCGATCTGTGTGGTGGCGTGGCTATGGATGCGGGGCATCGGCCCCGAATACGGCTGGGGCTGGTCGATGTCGGTGGTCCTGATTTTTTCCGGCACGCAGCTCGTGATGCTCGGACTGATGGGCGAGTACATCGGCCGTATGTTCCTGACGATCAACCAGCGGCCGCAGTCCGTCGTGCGGCAGATCGTGCAGAGTGGTCCGTAGACTGGGACTGGCGCGGTGATTGCCGCATTTTTGCCGATGGCGAGGGCGAGGGCGCCTTGGGCTTACGTTCTGGCTGCGCTCAAACGTCGCTAGGCGTAGGAGCGTTCGGCCCAGTTGGCCGACCGTTCTATTCCGGAAATTACCGGGGAAACATTTGGTCCCAGCGGGCAAGCTCCCGCGCCATGCCGTGTGCCACCCCGGTGACTGCCTCGGCCGGCGGGTTGCGGCGCAGTCCGGCCAGAAACGCGCTGGCGGCGAGCGCCAGCCGGTATTCACGGGAACGCGGACAGGCGACGGCCTGCGCAAGATAGTCGCGGCACCAAGGCCGGATGGCGTCGGCGGCGAACTCGCGTTGCCAGCGCCGGGCGAGCCGACGGGAGTTTTCTTCGTCACGCGCCTTGCGGCCGGGCGAGGAGCTGACGTGGTGGCGCACGACGCTGCGGGTTGCGACGACGTTGACGCGTCCCGCGGCGCGGGCCCGGTAGCAGAGGTCAATGTCCTCACCGCCGTTCATGTAGCCTTCGTCGAACCCGCCGAGTTCCTGCCAGAGATCGCGGCGAATCACCACGCAGGCCCCGGTTACGGCCGGTACGACCGGCTCGGGCTGCAACCAGCGGATCAGGCGGTGGGGGGCGGCGCGCACGTGCACGGGCTTGCCGGCGGTGGAGATGGCGAGACCGGCGTGATCGATGATGCCGGACTTGGCGTCGCGTTGGAGGTTGCCGACCAAGCCGGCGCGCGGCCCCAGCCGTTGTTGGGCGGCGAGCATCGGCTCCAACCAACCTGGTTGCAGGATGAGGTCGTTGTTGAGGAGGGCGAGATAGTCGCCGCGGGCGGTGGTGGCCGCGCGGTTGTTGGCGGCGGCGTAGCCCAGGTTGCGTTCGTTCAGCAAAACCCGGAAAGGTTCGCCCTGCAGCGTTGAGAGCCACGCGCGCGTGCCGTCGGTGCCGCCGTCCTCTACGAAGATGATTTCGTGGCTCAGGCCGGCGGGCAGGGTCGCACGAAGGCTCGCGAGCATGGCCTGCGTGAGGGGCAGGCAGTTGAAAAGGGGGATGACAAAACTAACCAGCACGCGGGAGCAGCGTGGCCCGCGTCGGCGGTGGCTGTAAAGCCGCGCCTACAACTTTTCGTCCGCGATCCGGCGGAGGTACGCGCCGTACGAGGACTTGCCGAGTTTCGCGATGTTCGCGTCGAGGCCGGCGCGATCGATCCAGCCCTTGCGCCAGGCGATTTCCTCGAGGCAGGCGATCTTCAAACCCTGCCGGTTCTCAATGACGGAGACGAACTGCGCGGCTTCGAGCAGGGAGTCGTGCGTGCCGGTGTCGAGCCAGGCCGTGCCGCGGCCGAGCAGCTCAACGTGGAGCTTGCCGGCTTCGAGGTAGAGTCGGTTCAGGTCGGTGATCTCCAGTTCGCCGCGCTTCGACGGCTTCAGGCGGCGGGAGAATGCGACCACGTCGGCATCGTAAAAATAGATGCCGGGGATGGCGAAGTTGGATTTCGGCTGCGCGGGCTTTTCCTCCAGTGAAAGCACGCGGCCGTCGGCGGCGAACTCCACGACGCCGTAGCTTTTGGGATCGGCGACGTGATAACCGAAAATCGTAGCGCCGCTTTCGCGGCCCCCGGCGCGCTCGAGTGAACGCACGAGGTCGTGTCCGTAGAAAAGGTTGTCGCCGAGGACGAGGGCCGCCGGCTCGTCCTTCAGGAAGCCGGTGTCGGCCGCGATGTGGAACGCCTGGGCCAAACCATCCGGGCTGGGTTGCTCGGCGTAGGAGAGAGTTAGCCCGAAATTGGCGCCGTCACCGAGGAGTTTGCGGAAAAGCGGCAGGTCCGTCGGCGTGGAGATGACGAGCACCTCGCGGATGCCGGCCAGCATCAGCACCGACAGCGGGTAGTACACCATCGGCTTGTCGTACACCGGCATCAGCTGCTTCGAGACCGCGATGGTCAGCGGGTAGAGCCGGGTGCCGGAGCCGCCGGCCAGAATGATGCCCTTCCGGGATGGTGAATTGCGAATTGCGGTTTGCGGATGGGAGGACACGGCGGCGAAGAAGTTAAGCGCGGTTGGGGGTGGAAGGTTTGAATAATCCGCAATTTGCAATGGGCTCAGCCGGTGCCGAGCCGCTCGCGGGCGTACTTTTTCGCGGTGATATCGGCGGCCCAGGTGCGGTGGGTGAGGTACCAGTCGACCGTCTTCGCGATGCCCGTGGTGAACGACTCGCGTGGGTTCCAGCCGAGCTCGCGCTGGAGTTTGGTGCAGTCGATCGCGTAGCGGCGGTCGTGGCCGGGGCGGTCGGCGACGTAGGTGATTTGTTCGATGTAGCGTTTGCCGTCGGCGCGCGGCGACTTGGCGTCGAGCAGCCCGCAGATCGTCTGGACGATCTCGATGTTCGGCTTCTCGTTCAGTCCGCCGATATTGTAGGTCTCGCCAACGCGGCCCTGCTGCAACACGAGCCAGATCGCCGCCGCGTGGTCTTCGACGTAGAGCCAGTCGCGGATTTGCATGCCGTCGCCGTAGACCGGGAGCGGCTTGCCTTCGAGAGCGTTGAGGATGACGAGGGGGATGAGTTTTTCCGGGAAGTGAAACGGCCCGTAGTTGTTCGAGCAGTTTGTCGTCAGCGTCGGCAGTTTGAAGGTGTGCTGGTAGCTGCGGACGAGGTGGTCGCTCGAGGCCTTGGAGGCGGCGTAGGGGGAGTTCGGGGCGAACGGCGTCTCTTCGGTGAACGCCGGATCCGCGGCCGAGAGCGTGCCGTAGACTTCGTCGGTCGAGACGTGCAGGAAGCGGAAGGCGGACTTCTTCGGTTCGGGCAACTTGGCCCAGTGGAGGCGGGCGGCGTTGAGCAGACGCAGGGTGCCGACGACGTTGGTCTGAATGAACGGTTCCGGTGAATCGATGGAGCGGTCGACGTGCGACTCGGCGGCAAAATTTACGACGGCGTCGATCGCGTGATCGGCGAAGAGTTGCGCGACGAGGGCGGCGTCACCGATGCTGCCGTGGGCGAAAACGTAACGCGGATCGCCGGCGAGGTCGGCGAGGTTCGCGGGGTTGCCGGCATAGGTGAGGGCGTCGAGGTTCACCAGCTTCTGCAGCGGGGAGTTCTTCTCGAGAAGGCGCTGACGGATGAAGTTGCTGCCGATGAAGCCGCAGCCGCCGGTGACGAGGATGTTCATGCGGGGAGAAGGTCGTGACGGGTGTTGTGCGGGGAATCAGGCCTTCTGCCAGCGGCGCAGGTCGCGGCTGACGGCTTCGCGGACTTCGGTCATCTGGATGCCGACGCTCGCGAGCTTGCTGGAGTCCATGGTGCAGTTGGAGCGGGGGGTCTTGGCCGCGATCTGCATGAATTCGCCTTCGTCGTTGAAGAACGAAAAGTCCTTGTTCGACACTCCGCTCTGCTTGATCAGGTCGACGACCTCGCGGGTGGTGACCTGTCCGGGATTGGTGACGTTGTAGATGCCGAACGGCACGCGCTTTTCCCAGCAGGCGAAGGTGGCGGCGCAGAATTCCTCGAGCTGTGAAATCGAGTTCGTGGCCTCGAGCAGCCGGTTGTAGCGGAGCAACTTCGTCAGGTAGTTGCGCGGGTTGTCGATGTTGTCGAAGGGGATTCGCAGGCGCCAGATGTAGACGTCGGGCTTGCCGGCGAGGACCTCTTCGCCGAGGGCCTTGGTGCCGCTGTAGAACGAGCAGTTGTTGGTGCGGAAGGTGAAGTTCGGGGTGTCGGTTTCGGTGAAACCCCGTCCGTCCGCGCGCGATCCGGTGTAGATGCAGCCCGAGGAAACGTGGCCCCACGGCACTTGGGCGGCGGTGCAGGCCTCGGCGAGGATGCCGGGGAGGACGCCGTTGCCGAAGAGGCACTCGTGCCGGTGCAGTTCACAGGCGTCGACGTTGGGCTTGCCGGTGTAGCCGGCGGCGTTGATGACAAATTGCGGCTTGTCGCGCAGGAGCGCGGTCCGCAAGACGTCGACGTTGGTGTAGTCGAGTTCGGCGCGGCGCAGATTGCGGAAGGGAATGCCCTTGCGCGTAAGCAGGGCCTGATAGGCGTGGCCGACGTAACCGGAACCTCCGAGCAAGTAGATCATGAGAGCTGGGGAGAAAACCTCACCGGTGGATTTGAAACAAGCGCTTATTCAGGTCGTAGAAACGCGCGCACGTCGCGCAGGAAACACCCTTCGACTACTTGCGCCGGTAGTCGCCGCGGCTGAAATACTTTTCCAGCCACACGTACGCGCAGATGAAGAAATACCGGCTGCCCATTTCCTTGATCTTCAGTTTGGCGACGCCGAATTTCCGGTTGCGCCACGAGATCGGGGTGATGGCAAACGTGTAGCCGCGGACGATCGCCTTGAGGGGAAGCTCGACCGTGAGATTAAAGTGCGGGGCGAGGAACGGCCGGCACCCGTCGAGCACGGTGCGGCGGTAGGCCTTGAACGCGTTCGTCGTGTCGTTGAGCGGGATGTTGAAGCCGATCCGCACGAGGAAATTGGCGATACGGTTCACGAATAACTTCACCCGCGGGTAGTCGATCACTTCGCCGCCCGAGACGAAGCGGCTGCCAAACGCGCAGTCGTGTCCCTCGTTCAACATCCGCCAATACTTCGCCGCATCGTGCGGTGAGTCCGAGGCGTCCGCCATCATGATCACCACCGCGTCGCCCCGGCTGTGATCGAGGCCCCAGATGATGGCGCGGCCGAAGCCGTTCGCGCCGCTCGCGTTTTGCGTCGGCACCAAGGTCGGGAATTTCCGCTTCAGCTCCTGCAGCACCGCCCACGTGCCGTCGCGGCTGCCGTCGTCGATCACGACGATCTCGTGGGGGATGCCCGCCGCGGTGAATATCGTGAAGATGTCTTCGATCGTCGAAGGCAGCGACTCCTCCTCGTCACGGGCGGGAATGACGACGGAGAAAAGGGTGAGGGGCGCGGACGGGGTCATGGGGCAGACGAAGAATCAAAACGGCGCGGAAAGATCGAGCCACTGCGGATGGGTCCGCGCATGCGCCGCGATTTCCTCCAAGATCTCCTGCGGGCCGGTCGTCGGCCGCCATTGCCACAGTCGTTCCGCCTTGGCCGAGTCGAGGACCATCCAGGGAATGTCGAAAGGACGCGGCTTCGAGTCCGCCGCCACACTGTGGGGCCCCAGGTTGGCCGCGCACCAATCACTGAGTTGGCGCAGCGACATGGCGGAACGTGTGCCGCCGGCGAAGTTGGCGACGCGGTCCACCGCGTTCAGTTTGGGCGCGGCCAGTTGTCGTTCCAACACCGGGAGCAGGTCGCGGGGGTGCAGGCAGTCGCGCACCTGATGGCCGTGTCCGCCAAAGCCGATGTACTTCAGGGAGCGGCGGGCGAGCCAGGCGTTGATCCAGTACGCGAAGATGCCTTGGTCCGCGCGGCCGAATTGACCCGCGCCCGCCAGGACGCCGCAGCGGTTGATCCAGACCGGCAGGCCGAAGGTTTCGCCGTATTCGAGGGCCAGCGCCTCGCTCGCCAGCTTCGTCGCGCCGTAGAGCGACACCGGCGCCTGCGTGGAAAAGTCTTCGGTCACCCCGGCGGCCGAAATGCCGTGCGGCAGGTTTGCTGTGTTGGCCGGAATCCGGAACGCGTTCGCCTCGACCACGACGGGCAGGGCGGCGAGCGGGGCGATGGCATACACGCGGCTCGTACTGAGTAAAATGAAGCCCGCGCGGTGCTGCTTGCAGAACTCGAGCAGGTTCACCGTGCCGCCGAGATTGTGCTCGATGAGTTGGCGGGAACTGGTCCGGCCGTCGACGCCGGCCAGCACGCTCGGGTTCGCGGCGGCATCGATCACCCAGTCGACCGCCGGCAGCGTCTCGAGGTCACTTGCGGCGCGAAGGTCGCCGTGAAACAGCTTCACGCCGATACGTTTGAGGTCGGCTCGGTTCGACTCGCTGCCGGGCCGGATGAAGTTGTCGAAACCCACGATCTCATGTCCGGCGCCCGCTTGGGCGAAGGCGTGCGCCAGCGTGCTCCCGACGAAGCCGCAGACACCGGAGATGAGGATACGCATCGGGCGGATAGATAGCGAAAGCCACTGGCATTGGAAGTTGTTTTCAACTTTTCGAGCGATGCTCTTGGTTTGCGTCGCTTCGCAAGAGCGGGCGGCGAGGGCCTTGCATTTCCTTGGCCGGGAGCCGTACGTTGCCGTGTGCGTTGCCTCTCTGTTACGATCTGTACTTCGACAGGCATTACGACGCAGTCCCCCGCACGGAGCGCGTTGTCGTGACTCCACGATTACCAACGAGCGATAAGACTGCTCCCAAACGGCGTGTGATGCCACTGAGTTTCGCAGCCGTGGGGCGACCCTTGGTTTTTATGGGCTTAGGAGCGGTTCTTTGGGCGACTCGTGAGTTTGTGACCGCCAGTGATAATTTGGATCCGTCTTGGATGGAGGTGCTCCACGACGCTTTTTTCCAACCGTGGAGATTCGGCCGGGATATTGTCTTTACGTACGGGCCTTGGGGATTTGTTACCACGCCGTTGTACGAGCCGAGGACGTTCGCCTTCGTTTTGGCGTTTCGGGCGGTCGTGGGCGCGACGACCGGATGGGGTTTTTGGCTTCTGCTCCGGCGAGCCGGATTCGCTCCTTGGCTCGGGCTGCTTTCCCTCGTTTTGGTGCTTCCGCCGGCGCTTTCGTCTGACAATTCGGCATTTTCGCTGCCGCTGGTCGTTTGGTTTTACCTTGGCTTGTTTGAGGAGCCCGACCGCAAGCGATGGGAGGTTTCTGTTTTTGCCGTGGTCGCCGCCGGTATCGCGCTCACCAAGTTTACGCACTTCGTCCTCGCCGGCGGCCTCGTGGCTATCTTGGTGTGGCGAGAGGTCCTGATTCGTCGTCGCTTTCCGACAGCGGCGCTAATTTTCCTGCTCGCGCTGGTTCCGTGGTGGATGCTCAGCGGTCAAAAGTGGGGGGATTTTTCGACGTGGATTACCTCCAGTATCGCGATTTCTGGTGGCTACACCGAGGCGATGGCGGCCGAGGCCTGCCTCCATCCGTTGCGGGAAATCGGGGCCTTCGGGGTGGTGGCGCTGGTTTTGGTTTTCGCTGTGCCCTTGTCTCTGCCCAGCCGAGGACGCAGACCGCTTTCCTCTCACCTCATCCCTTGGTGCGGTCTTTGCTTTATACTTTTCCTCCATTTCAAGGCCGGTTTTGTGCGACACGATTTTGCTCATGCTCCGACGGCGATGTTCGTCCTGCCGGCGATGGGATTATTGGTGTTGTTGGCAAGTGCTAGAGATGCGGATCGGCGTCGGCTGATTTTTATGGCGGCCGTGGTGCTGCCGGTCTGCTTTGCTGGGTACGCCTACTCCTTGCGGCAGTATTTCTCAGGACAGACGCCCGCTGCGCATTTTCAGGAATTTTATGGCGGCGCCTTCAGAAGGCTTTGGAATCTTTCGGATCCGTCGGCAGCGAAGTCGGCGCTTGATCGCGATCGACTCGGCGCCCAAGCGAAAATCAGGGCGGATTATCCGCTGCCAGGAATAGCGGGGCCCTGTGACATCTATTCCTACCGTCAGGCTATCCTGTATGCTCATGGCATCCCGTATTCTCCGCGTCCGGTGATTCAGAGTTACAGCGCCTATTCGAAGTCCCTTGCTCGTCTCAACGCCGGGGACCGGGATGGCCGGATCTGGCCTCCCAATCTTCTGATGGAGGCGGTTTGTATCGACAACCGATACCCGTCAACGGACGACGGCCAATCATGGCCTTTTATCCTGGCTAATTACGACGTAAGGGAAGCGACTGGTCCGTTGGTGCACTTGGTTCGCTCGGAACGCCCGCGGACAATCCGACGGTTGGACCTGCCGGAGATTCAGCTGCGCTTCGGGGAGCCTCTGGAACTCCCCGCCCATTCCGGGCAGCTTTGGGCTGAGATCGAAATCGAGCGGACCCTGTTGGGCGCATTGTTAGCCGCAGCTTTCAAGCTGCCCGCGCTTACCGTGAACGTCGATCTCGCGAGTGGGGCTCAAGCCGATTATCGGCTTTTGCCGGCAGTCGCTGCAGGCGGCTTATTGGTGAGCCCTTTGATCGGAGGAACGGTCGGAGTCGGTATTCAGTCTGCAAGAGCAGCGGAGGACTTTGTGAGGCTCGCGCATGGGGGCACTTTCCCCGCCTCCCACCGGGTTTCCGTGATTCGGATCCGGACCGAATGGCCGCTGGTTGAGGCTTATATCCCGAAAGTCCGGCTTCGATTCTACACGCTGAATTTCGAGTAAAGCTTTGTCGCGGGCAGTGCGTTGAGGAGCCGTCGCGACAGACTAATTGCGCTTTGACGATGTCGGCCGTGGTCCGTTGTCTCGCCCGGCATGAGCAAGCTGCGCGGCGACTACAAATCAGTTTGGAACTCCCTCTCGGGGTCCAAGAGGGACGCGTACCTTGTTGTGTCGGGCTACACGGACGAGGAGAAGTTTCATGCCGACGCTGAAGATACGATCGACATTTTGCGCGAGACGGTCGGGGTCAGGCCCGACGACATTTTTCTTGAAATCGGCTGCGGGGTGGGCCGCGTCGGACGCGTCCTTTCGCCCTTCGTGAAACAGTGGATTGGCTGCGACGTGTCGGCCAACATGCTCCGCCTTGCCGGTCGCCGGCTGCTGGGGCTGCCTAATATTCGGCTGCAGGAGGTTTCCGGTTACGATCTGCAGCCGATCGCCGATGCGTCGGTGGATGTCGTCTACACCACGGTCGTGTTCATGCACCTCGAGGAGTGGGATCGCTACAATTACATCCTCGAGGCGAAACGCGTGCTGAAGCCGGGCGGGCGGTTTTACTGCGATAATGTCGACATCGCTTCGCCGGCCGGTTGGGCGGTTTTCGAGGAAAGCCGACTTGGGTTTAAGCCGCAGGAGCGGCCCGCGCAGATTTCAAAGTGCTCGTCGCAGCCGGAGATTCAGGCGTTCCTCACCCACGCCGGCTTTGCGGAGGTGCACGTCGCCGGTCGGCTGAATTTCTGGGTTTACGGCTGGGGAACGAAGCCGGGGGCGTAGGCGCGTTGCCCATCGTCCGAAGGAATCGGACTTCCGGGGGAGCGGCGATCTCCCGCGAGTGGCTGGAAATGTTTCGCTCAACGGGGCAAGCCCTCGCGGGCGCTCGCAGCGACGGGAGCTTACGTGGCGCTCGTCCTATGGCTGCCGCGGTGGCGGTGCTTCCGGACTCGGAGCCGCCGGCGTGGGGGCTGCGCTGTTGCCGCCGCCGGCCTCTGCCGCCCTGCGCTGCGCTTCTTCGTAGGCTCGGCGTTGCGCCATACCGATCTCCAGCAAATCGCTCACCAGCATGCGCGCCTCCGTCTCCTGCTTGGCCTGCGTCTCGGGAGTCGGTGGACCGCTCGGCACCGCCTGAACCGGCGGCGGAGGGGCGGCAGGAAGCCCGGTCGAGGTCACGGGCTCCGGCGTGTTGAATCCAGTCGGCACCGCGGCGACGACGTGACCCGGGCCGGTGGTGCCTTTACCCTTGCGCAGCTGCAGCACTTTCTCGGCGCCGTTCAGGCGGACGACGGCCTTTTCCTGCTCGGCGTCGTAATTCACCAGTGTGATACCGGCCGCGGTTTCGCCCTTCTTTAGCCAGTGGCTTTTCTTCGCGAGCTTGTCGAAAAAAACGAGGTTCGTGTCTTTGCCGATCGTGGTGACGCCGGCCAACTCGATGGTCTCGCTCGACATGGTCACCCCCGCCGCAGCCGGCGCGCCGGCGGGGGCAAACGGGGAGTCCACCGACAAACCTTTGGGCCTTTCCGCGACCGCACCCGTGGCCGTCGCCACGGCGAGCGGGAGGAGTAACGCGAGACTGGAAAACGGGCCCTTCATCGGGTTTGAGACCTACAGGGTGCCTGCCGGTGGCGCGACGTCAAATTAGGGTCGGATTGGGCGCGGCTCAGGCCTTGCGGGCCGCAACCATCAGGGCGCTGCCGTGGACATTAGGATGTTCCTCGGTGCGGAAGTCGGTGAAACCGAACTGCCGCAGCGCCCCGAGAATTTCGGGTTTTTCCATCCAGTAACTGTAGACATCGCCCCCGCCGCAGAAGCCCTTCCAGTCGAGGGAAGGCCCGTAGTTGAAACGATGCACCGTGTGCTTGAAGCCGGCCGTCTCCATGCTGAGCGCCTCGGAGAACTTCGCGCCCGGCACGGGGTTCTTCGCGACAAACTCGGGATCGTAGAAAACCGTCCAGAGGTAGATCGAGTCGCACCGCCGCGAAAGCAGTTCGAGTAGTTCGACCGGGTTGGTGAGGTGATACAGGATGCCGCAGGCGATCCCGACGTCGAAGTGACGGTCGGTCTGCTTAAGGAACTCGAGGCAATCCCCGAGCACGAACCGAGCGCGGGGCATGCCGAAGGTTTCCTTTGCGATCAGGCACTTCAGGTAAGCGCGGGCGTTGGCCTCCACGGCGGTGACCGACTTCACCTCCAGGCGATCGAGAAGATAGGAGTGTCCACCCTCCAGCGGCCCGAGCTCCAGCACCTCGCGGTTGGTCACGCCGCCGGCCAAGCCCATTTCCGTCAGCCGGTGATTCGCCCACGCGATCCGAGGATCGTCAAACAGGGGCGTCACTCCGGCCTTCAACTCGGGCCGGCTCGCCGGCGGCTGCGACGACCACTCGCCCGCGAACAGATCGAGGGCGTTCTGATCGGACGGGGCGACGCCGAAGAAGTGTTTGAAGTCGGGCATGGTGAGGCCCCACGAAACACACGGGACGGATGAAAGGAATCTAGAAGTTGGCCGCCCGCGCAACGCGCAGCCGGAGGCGGGCCGTTGAAAGTTGAAAGTTGAAAGATCCGAGCGAGAGGACTCCCAACGCTCAACCGGTAGCTCCGCCTAGGGAAGCTCGTAGATCTCCACCAGGGCGACGCCCGTGGAACCCTCGAATCCGCTCACCTTCGCCGTGTAGTTGCCGGGATCAAGCGTGACGATCATCGCGGAGTCGCGCCGCACCTGCAGCGGGAAGGCGCCGACCTTCGTCGCGGCGTCGCGGAGGGCCGGTTGGGCGGCGCGGGTGGTGTCCCAGTCGTCGTTTTCCCGCAGCAGCGTTTCGCCTTGGTAGAGTTGCAGGAAGGGATCGTTCAATACGCCCGTCAGGTTGAACGGCGCGGTCGCCAGCGTGGGTCCCACCGCGCGGATCAGGTAGGTGTGCGGGCCGGGCCCGGAGACGACGAGGCCGGCGATGAGGTCGTTGTCACCGCCGCTCACCTGGCCGCGGGTGGCGATGTTCACGAGGCGGCGGGTGCGGGCGACCGCGGCGTCGGGATCCGCGTCGTACACTTCCACCAAAGCGACGCCCGTGGCGGCGCCGACGCCGCTGACGACGGCCGTATAGCTGCCGGGAGGCAACGTGAGGAGGACGGCCGCATCACGGCTGCCGGCGCGAAATTGAAATGCACCGAGTCGAGTCGCCGCCGCGGAGTTCGCGGCCGCGCGGCCGTCGCTTTCCCAGTTGTCGTTTTGGGCGACGGTCACGCCGGTTTGGTCGACGATCGACAACGTCGGATCGGCGAGGGCACCGGTGACCCCGAAGGCGGCGAGGGCCGGACCGGCCGCGCGCACGAAGACATTCTTGGGCGTTGTACCGCCCACGACGATACCGGCAATCAGGACGCTGTTGCCGCCGCCCACGATCCCGCGGGTCGAGATGTTGGCCAATCTGGTCTCGGGGCTCGAGGTCACGGGCGTCACCGTGAGCGTGGCTGCATTGCTGACGAGATTGCCGAGGGCGCTGCGCACCGTGACCGTGTACGTTCCGGCGTCCGCCGTTTCGACGGCCCCGATCGTGTAGCTCGGGCCGGTGGCGAGCGGGAAGGATTCCAAGGTGGTCGAGCCGGCGGCGCGGAAGGCCCACGCGTAGGTGAAGGGGCCGTTGCCGTTGACGGTGACGCTGAACGTGTAGCTTTCGCCGACGCGCACGGTGCGGCTCTGGGGTTGGGCTAAGATGACGGGGGAGGCGGCAACTCCGCCGGTGTCGTAGAGCGCGTGGGCGCCGGCGATGTCGTCCGGTCGCAGCGTTTCCACATTGCTGACGGTGCTGTTCATCACCGCATCGACGAACTGGACGGGCGTGGCCTGATCGGGGTGGTCGAGACCGAGGACGTGGCCGAACTCATGCAGGGCGACGCGGCGGAAATCGGTGGATGTGCTCCGCAGGGCCCCGCGGTAGGAATTCCAGGTGCGGTTTGAATTGAAGATGACGTCCTTCTCCGTCGCCCGGGCCGTGGTGGTGCTCGTGAAACCAAGCGTCACGGCGAGCGTGCGCGAGTCGAAGGCCTGGCCGTAGATGTCGCTGCGGAAAACGACGTTGTTGATCCGGTTGCCGCGGGCGACCGCCGCCGTCGAGTCGCGGACCACGGTGAATTTCGAGCGAGCGATCTGCCCGTTCCACTCGTTGAGCGCGGACTCGGCGACGGTCGCCCAATCCGGGTCGCCGTCGACGAGCGCGGAGGACGGCTGGCCGAGTTGGAGCTGCATCACGATGTTGCCGTCGGGCCACGACGAACCGATCAGGTCGTACGCGGGGAGAGGGGCCGCGAGGCCGATGATCGCGGCCACCACGCCGGCCAGCGCCCCCGGAAATTTCAGGCGCGGTATTTTCAATCCTGGACGGGCTTGAGCCCGAGTTTGTCCAGCGCGGCCACGATGTGCGTTTCGAAGGCATCGACCGAGAGGGCGCGCGTGGCGGCGGCGGCCCGCAAGGGTGCCGGCACGGCGGTGAGGGGCAGCGCGATCTCCCCGGGATCGGTGAGCGGCGCGCCGTTGTCCCGCGCGATGATGTCGCGCGAGCCGGTCGCATCGCGTTCAACGCGGTAGCGGCCGTGGCCCATCGCGACGAGCGGGCAGAACTGCACGCCGTTCTTTTGAACGAACACCAGATCGTGTCCGCCGCGCCCGAAGACCGGCATACCGCTGACTTCCAGGCGGTCTTCCCCGACGGTGCCGCCGAGGAATTCGAGCGTGAGAGTCGGCCCGGCCCGGCCTTTGAGGACCCGTTCAACGGCAAACGTAACGTAGGTCTTGATCAGGGCGCCCGGGGCGTCGGGGCGCTCGACCCGACGGGCGGTCACTGCCGTCACGCGGCCCCGGAAGATCGTTTCCGCCTCGGCCACGAGTTCGGGGAACGTCGGCGCCACCACGGAGGTCGCCCGCAGGACGGGGGCGGCGACGGCGAGGAGGAGAACGAGGCGGAGCAGCATGGTGGAAGCGGATGCGGGAGGCCCGAGGCCGCAAGGTGCCATCCGCATTCGACGCGTGGTTCCGCGCGGTGTTTCAGGAATTATTTCGCTTCCGCCAGGATTCGACGATCTGGCGGATGGTTTCCTCCAGCGACTGGGTGAGATCCCAGCCCGGGAAGTGCGCCCGCATCTTCCGCAGGTCGCTGTAGTAGCACATGTGGTCGCCGGCCCGCGCCTGGTCGACATAGGTGTAGACCTGCGGTTTGCCGGAGAACTGCTCGGCGATCTTGAAGGCCTCCAGCACGGAGCAGGAGTTGGCCTTGCCGCCGCCGAGGTTGTACACTTCGCCGGCGCGCGGGCTGGCGACAAACGCCGCCATGAAGCGGGCGACGTCGAGCGAGTGGATGTTGTCGCGGACCTGTTTTCCCTTGTACCCGAAAATCTTGTACTCGCGACCCTCGAGGTTGCATTTCACGAGGTAGCTGAGGAAACCGTGCAACTCGACGCCGGTGTGGTTCGGGCCGGTCAGGCAGCCGCCGCGCAGGGCGCAGGTCGGCAGGTTGAAGTAGCGGCCGTACTCCTGGACCATCACGTCGGCCGCCACCTTGGAGGCACCGAACAGCGAGTGTTTCGACTGGTCGATCGTGAACGTCTCCGCGATGCCATGGGCGTACGCCGGGTCGGCGTAGTCCCAGCGGGTCGCCAGCTCCTGCAGCGGGATGCGGTTGGGCGCATCGCCGTAAACTTTATTCGTGCTCATGTGCACGAACGGCGACTCCGGTGTCGCCTGGCGCGCGGCCTCGAGGAGGTTGAGCGTGCCGACGGCGTTGGTGTCGAAATCGTCGAACGGGATCGCCGCCGCGCGGTCGTGGCTCGGTTGCGCCGCGGTGTGCACGATGACGTGCGGCTTCACCTGCTTCACGAGGGCCAGGACGCCGGCGCGGTCGCGGATGTCGACCTCGTGGTGGACGAAGCCCTTCAGCTCGGCGGCCAGCCGCTGCTGGTTCCAGCGCGTATCACCCTGCGGGCCGAAGAACACGGCGCGCTGGTTGTTGTCGACGCCGTGGACGGTGTAGCCGAGTTCGCGCGCGAAATACGTGCAAACTTCGGAGCCGATCAGGCCCGACGAACCGGTGACGAGAAGCGTTTTGGACATGGTGGAAGAGGACCGGGGCAGTGTGCGACCGAGGCGAAGGGTGGCCAGCTTTTCTCCGTTGGGGCTTCAGCCGGCGTCGGCCGGCGCGCTCGCGCGCGGCGGTTGTCGGATCCGGCCAAACGGCGCCCGCAAGCGGGCGGACCTACGATGGGTTTTTTTCGGTGGCGACCACTTGCTGCTCACGAAAGGCGAGGGCAAATGCCCCGATCGCCGCCGCCACCATCACGCCGGCGGCGACGGGATTGAGTGGGTCGCGCAGCACCGGGGTCGCGGAGAGCCAGGTCGTGACGAAGGCGGCGAGTTGCACGGCTGCGACCACCGCCAAGGTCCAGCTACCGGCGAGTTCGCTCCAGGCGGCGAGCAACACGAAGGCACCGAGCAGCGCCGCGTATGAACCCTGGTGAATGAGCGCTGCTTCGGGCAGAAACATGAGCAGGCACCAAACGAGCGTGGTGGCGACGACCCACGCCGCGAGGCAGCGGTGCTCCACCCAGGGCACGGCGGGTCGGCGGCGGAGGAGGGCGAGCGGCAGTGCGATGGCGCCGAGCAGCCACCAGGTCAGGGCGCGGCCGGAGCGGAAGAATTCCTCCGATCGCCGGAACGGCGCGCGATCCACGGCAAAGTCACGCCAGGCGCTCCAGTCACCGCCGACCTGATACCTGAGGTTGGTGACGCGCCGCGCGACGATCTCGCCGGCGGGCAGCGCGCGGTAGCCGTCCCGGATGGTTTCCCAGGTTCCGCGGGCGTCCTTCTCGATCTGTCCGCCGAGGTGCCACTTGAGCAGCCGGTTGGCCGGCGGGTCGTAGTACTTTTGGTAAGCCAGCCAGGGAACGGCGAACAAGAGGAACACGCCCGCCGCGGCGAGCCAGTGGCGGCCTTCGCCGCGAAGGGCGCGCCAGACAACCCACGGCGCCAGCGCGAGGAACGAGAACGCCACCCCGCCGTGCGATAGCCAGGCGAGGGCGGCAAGGGCGGCGCCGAGGAGCGCGTGACGCCGGCTCAGCGGGGCGGAAGTACCGCCGAACCACACGGCGTAGGCGCCGATCACGAAGGCGGCGGCGCTGAGTTTCGGCCAGGTGTAGACCGAGTTTAGCAGGAAGAAGCCGGAGGCCGCGAGCAACGTGGTCCACGCGAGCGCACGCGGTCTCGGCAAGCCGAGTTGCCGGAGCAGACCGTAGGCGGCGAAAATCCAGCCCAACTGCAACCAGACCGCGGCCGTGCCGTCGGTCGTGCGTTCGTCGAGGCCGGTCGTCATCGTCACTGGCTTCGCGAGCAGCAGCCAACCCGCCTGCAACGGCGGACGGTCGCTCGACAACCAGTCGGCCCCCGGAGTGCGCAGCGGTGCCCCGCGAAACAGCTCGCGGGCCGTATTGTGCGGGAGCGAGTTGTCGCCGGGGAGCGGATTGAAGCGGTTCGCCGCGAGGGCGTGAAACTCCAGCGACGAAGGGAAAAGGTGCAGCAGCGCGAGGTAGAAGATGCCGACCACCACAAGTAGTCGGGGCGCGGCGAGGGCGTCGGCGGGCAAGGCTTCGTCGGTCGATCCGGGGCGAAGCGTGCCGGCGAAACCCAACAGGAGCAGGACGCTGGCGGTGAGTTTCCCAAGGAGTGCGCTGGCGAAGAAGGCGAAGAACGTGAGGTAGCCGGCCGCGGCCACCGCCGCGAGGGCCGCGAGCGGTAACCACGGATCCGTGACGAGACGCCGGCGATGCAGCCAGCGCAGGGCGGCGAACCACAGCAGGCCGTAGAGCAGGCCGTTCAGCGCCCAGCCGGCGAGCGTGGAGCAGAGTTCCGCATTGCCGCCGCCGGGGCCGCTGCGCACGGGTTCCGAGACCGCGAGCCAGCCGCCGATTTGCGTGGCCGCGTCGTCGGCGACGAGCACGACGGGCCGGCCGATCCAATCCGCGGGTGGAACAAATTCCAGCATGCGCCACCGCTCCCCGATGTCGGGGCCGGTTGCGACGGGGAGGCGGGCCTTTGGGTCGGTGCGTTCAACGTAGAGCTGGTTGCCGGCGCGCGCCGGGTAACCGCCGGCGGCGAAGCGCAAGGTCGATGGCGCGGGGAAGGGACCGAGTTCGAGGCGTCCCATGTGGAGGTCATCGCCGCCCCACGAGCCCCAGGTGCGCAGCCCGTGGGCGCCGGCCAGTGGTTCGCCGGGAAACTCGCCGTCGCGTTGAAACGATCCCGCGGTTTTAGCCGGCAGGTCGGCGAATGCGGGAGTGAGCTGCCGTGTAATCACCACGGCGATCTGCAACGCGAGGCAGAGGCAAACCGCGCCGCCGACCAAGCCGGCGCGTCGGTTGCAGAGGCCCGGCCACCGTTGCGTGACATGGTGCCAGCTGGACTCAACTGGAGCCTGCGAAGCGGGAGAGGGAGGCAGCAGGGTGCGGTTGCGTGCGATCACCCAAGCCGCGGCGAGCAGGGCGGTGGTATTCAACGTCAGGTAGACCGGATCGAGGTGCGCGGAGAGACCGGCCCACGGGACGGGATTGAGCAGCGTGGTCAGCCAAAGCATCAGCCAGGTTTCCGGCAGTTGCAGCCAGGGCGTGGCGCGGTGACGAAGGAGGCGCTCGAGCCGGCCGCCGTGGTGCGCGGCGACGACCACGGTCAGGCCGATCAACGTGACGAGCAGCGGATGACCGCATTCGCGCATGAGGCCGAGCGGATCCATGCCCCAGTACGCGACGATGAAAAGGGCGGGCCCGATCACGAGGAGCAGCGCGGCCCCTGCGAAGCCGCGCGCCGCCCGCACGAGGGTGAGGCCACTGAGCGCCCAGAGACCGAGGCCCGCGGCGAACGGCAGCGTGTTCCACCAGACCTCGGCGAACTTCACCAGCCGGCCGGACTCCTCGTAGGCGGAGCCGAATTTGGGATGATTGAAGCTGTCGGTGGAAAAATACAGGTGCAGCGGCAGAAACGTGTTCGCGAAATTCAGCCACCGGGTGTGCCACCAGGTTGTCCATGTGGCGTAGTGCCAGTCGGCCATCGTCCAGTAGCGCAAGAAGCCGCCTTGCCCGGCGAGGACGGTGGTCGGCAGGTGCGGCATGAGCGCGCCGATGACCATCCACGGTAAGACGAGCGCGAGTGCGCCTGCGCCGAAACGCACGAGTGTCGTCACGAGCGGCTTCACGGTCCGCGTTTCGCTGCGGCCGGCCGACCAGAGGCCGATCCACGGTGCCCAGAGCAACGCGAGCGGGTGAAACAGGAACCCGATGCCGAGGGCGAGACCGGCACCGAGCGGCCGGCGCGCGTGCGCGAGCCCGAAGCCGAGCACAATCCAGGTCGTCGCCACCCATTTCGGCCACGTGAACATCACCTCGTGCACGCCGAACGGGGTCAAGGCGAGCAAGCCGGCGGCGAGAGCGGCCCAGCCTTCCCCGACCAGTGGCAGGAGGATCAGGAACAGCGCGACGATCACCGTGCTTGCGAGGACGATCATCGTCACGCGGTAGGCGGCGAAGCCGGTGGGGTCGTACGGGCTCCACGGGTTTTCCGGCAGCTCCGTCGAGGGCCGGCCGTTCGTCGCCAGCACCACGGGAATGCTCGCGAGCCCGGCCAGCGGCCCGCGGCTGAAGAAGGTCCACGGCGCGAAGAAGCGTTCGGTTTTCGGTGACCCCGGGCCCCATTGGTGGGCGGCGGCCTGCACGGTGTAGAAGCTGAAGCGGCTGTCGATGCGGTCCGACATCTCGAAGTTGCGCGACACCGTGCCGCGGAAGAGTTCGCCCTGCGGACCGACGGAGTATGCCGATTTTGCGACGACGGCGGCGACGATCAGCGCGCTGATGCCGAGGACGCGGCGAAACGCCCGGCTGACCTCGAAATCGAAACCGCGGCGTTGGGCCGTCGCGCCGAGCGTCAACCACCACGCGCCGACCAAGACAAAACCGGCCGCCTGCGGTGAGACGAAAAATCCCGCGCCCCAGAGACTGACGCCCAGGGCCGAGAGCAGGAGCGGTCCGAGCCCGACCAGCAGCACGGCCCGCCCGGACGGCGAAACGACGCGATCGTGCCACAGCAACCCCGGACCCCACACGAGGGTGAGCACCAGCGCCGCCGCCGTGAGCAGTTGCAGGCTTTGGAACACCGCGGCGAGGCTGGCCGGCCAGGCGCGGAACGGGTGGGAGAACGCGATCCAGCCCGCATGCTTAGTCGAGTGATCCTCGCCGACCACGCGCAGTGCGACCGCGCCGCCAGGGGTGGTGATTTCCCAAACGGCCCAGGCCTCGCGCGGATTCAGGAGCGGGCAAGTGATGCGCGTGATCGCACCGTCGGCGGCCCGGAACTCGGCCCACAGCCGGCAATCGTGATCCTGCGGGTAACCTTTCACGCCGACGCTGATCACGCGGCGGTTGGCCTTGAACCACGCGGACTCGGCGCGACCCTGCCACTCGTCGCCGCCAACCCAGGAAGTGGAGTTTTGGATACCCGCCGGCAGCAGGCCTGCCTCGGGTTTGTGTTCCCGGCCACCGAGGTCAAAGCCGCCGCTGATCCAGGCGCGACCCGTGGCACCGTCGAAACGCGGCAGTTCGCGGGCCGCGGGAATCCAACCCAGAATCCGTTCGCGGCCGAACCCGAGGAGCAGGGCGAGACCGCCGAGCAGCCAGAGCGTGCGGAAGAGGATCGACGGCTTCACGGCGGGGCGGCGCGGCCGGGATATTCGATCCACCAGCCCTCGGGCAACGTGGAGATGTTCGCCGGCGTGCCGCGGCGGATCGGGTCGCAGTGCTGCGCCCAGTGGTAGTCGGGCGGCGCGGGCAAGCGGAAGTGCGGTGCGTGCCACGCCAGCGCGGCGCCGACCGCGAGGCGGGCGAGCCAGGTGGCGGCCCGCGGCTGGGCGCGGCACTCCCAAATCACGAGCCAGGTCAGCAGTACCCGCGGAATGAAGAAGTAGCGGTCGCCGTTCGCCATGTCGGTGTGATTCCACGTGTCGGCCCGGGCGCGGTACACGCTGGCGAGCGTGATGAGCACGAAGAGCGTTGCGATCGTGGTGCGGGCCGGACGATCGGTGTCTGCCCGCCACGCGCGGGCGAGCAATCCGCCGATGACGACCGCCCCGACGAGGGCGTCGGCCCACGCCGGCCAGTTGCGGACCGCGGCGGGACCGAAGAACGGCCAGACCACGAGCCGACTGCCGAGCGTAGCGAGCAGCCCGAGCGGGTGAAACGGTTCCGCGGCTTCGTGCAAGGTGAGCCCGCTGGTGCGCGAAAGGAAGGTGGCCTGCGTCAACGCACACGCGCCAACCGCCGCGAGCGCGAGCCAGGCGTCGAGGTGTTTCTCCCGCCACGCGCGCCAGGCGAAGAACGGCAGCAACAGCACGGCGAAGGGACCGTTGAGGCCGACGACGGTGAGCACCGCGAGGTCACCGAGACGCTCGCGGGTATTTTCCGGCCGGCGGGTGAAGAGGTGGACGACGAGGAAGAACGCGGTGACCCACTGGAGGTTGGTCACGTTGAGCAGCGTCTCGCCCGAGCCGACGACCAGCACGAGCGCGAGGGCGAGGCCGGGTTTCGCGGGCAATTCGACGCGCGCAGACGCGATCCGGATGAACACGCCGACGGTGAGGGCGAAGGCGAGGCCGTTGTAGATTGCCGGCCACCACGCGGGATCCGCGGTATGACTCGCGGTCCAAGCGATCAGGCGTGGCAGGAGGTGCAGGTAACCGTTGTAAGGCTCGAGCCAGGCGTGCACGCCCATCTGCTCGTCCTGGGTGAGAAAGATGCTGCCGTCCTCCGCCCAGAGTTGCGGCGTGTGCAGCGCCCACGGTTTGCGCAGCACGAGCAGCGCGGCGCCGACCAGCACGAGCAGCCAGGCCTTGCGGTTCATCGGCGTCCTTCGGGCCGGCCGCTGTACTCCATGGTCCAGCCTTCAGGCAGCGTTGGAATCTTCGCCGGCACGCCCCGCCGGATCGGTTCCACATGCGTGGCCCAGGCGTAGTCTTGGGGCGCGGGCAACGTGTACTCGCGAATATGGACGAGGAGCACGGCGAGGCAGAAGACACGGGCGAGGTTGGCGATGGCGCGCGGCACGGTGTCGAACTCCCAGATCAGCAGCCAGGCGAGGAGCACGCGGGGAATGTAGAAGTAACGGTCCGCAAAATCGAGGTTGTCGCCGGCCCAGGCGTCGGGTCGCGTCCGATACACGCCGGCGAGTGTGATGAGGACCAGCGCTGCGACCACCTGCGCCCGGAGGAGGCGCCGCGGATGCGGCCGTAACATCCAGCCGAAAGCGGCGGCCAAGAACGTGCCGCCGGCGAGCATCACAACCAGCGGCGAAAGGCTGTAGGCGATTTCGCGGCCGAGCAGGGGCCAGAGCACTAGACGGCGACCGAGGACCTCGATGATCGGCGCGACATGCCAGGGCGCGCCTTGGAATTCAAACCGCGGACCGGTGCGCACGACGAACCAGGCCTGCAACGCGGCGCAGGCGCCCATTGCGAGCAGGAGAATTGTCGGGTCGCGGTCGCGGCTTCGCCACCAGCGCCAGGCGAAGAGCGGGAGGAACGCGATGCCGAAGGGACCGGTGAGCGTAATGAGCACGACGATCGCGAAATCGCCCCAACGTTCACGGGCGTTGGTTGGCGGCGCGATCATCGCCTGTTGGACAAGGACCAGCGCGGTGACCCACTGGAGGTTGGTCACGTTGAAGAAGACCTCGCCCATGTGCGGGACGGCGACCAACGAGAGGGCGAGCCACGGTTTACCGGGGAAGTCGAAGCGGGGGGAGACGAAGCGCGCGGCCGCCGCGATCCAGATCAGGACGGCGACCCCGTTGTAGAACGCCGGCCACCAAGCCGGGTCGAGCAAGTTGGATCCGGTCCATGCAATCAGGCGCGGCAGCGTGTGCAGGTAGCCCATGTACGGGAGCGTGAACGCCTCGAGGCCGTGCATGTCGGCCTGCATGAGAAAAATGCTGCCGTCCTCCGCCCAGAGCTGCGGCGTGTGCAGCGCGTGCGGCTTGCGCAGCACAAAGCACCCGGCGATCGCCAGCCACACCCAGAGGTTGAGGCGCGGTTCGCGCCACCAGCCGAGGAAGGCGTCCCGCCAGCGATCGACCGGTCCGGAGGCAGCTATGCCCTGGGCTTCCGACGCCGCCGCGGGCGCGGCACGCAGCGCGCGGCCGAGGTACCACGCGAGGGCGACGCCGCCCGCGGCAACCGCGGACCAGCCGGCGGGTTCGCCGTTGAGCGTGCCGTTGCCGACGATCCACGTGGTGCCGAGGGTGACCGCCTGCAGCAGCGCGACGACCGGGAGCCAGCCGCGCCCGCTGCGTTCGATCAGCACCGTGAAGAAGACAAACAACCCGAGCATCATCGCGTACGAACCGTGGTGGATGACGGCCTGGTACGTACCAAACAGCAGCAGGCACCAGATCACGACGGTGAGGGCGAGCCAGCCGCCGAGCAGGGCGAGGTCGTGGACGGGCTTCGGCGCGCGGCGACGCACCACGACGAGGGCGAGGGCGGCGACGGGCAGCCACCAGGTCAGCGCCCGGCCGGTCCGGAAAAATTCCTCGGTGCGCCGCTCCGTGGCGGTCGCGGAGGAGAGGTCAACCAGCTGGCGCCACTCGCCGAGGGTCTGGCCGTGCAAATTGGAGACCTTGTTGGCCCACGCGGTTTTCGCGCCGACCTGGGCGTAACTGTCGCGGATGGTTTCCCACGTGCCGCGCGGATCGGTCTGCGTTACGCCGGCAAGGTGCCACTTGAGCAGCTTGGTGCCGGGCGGGTCGTAGAACTTTTGATACGCGAGCCACGGGGCCGCGAGCAGCGCGAAGGCCGCGGCGGCGAGCGGCCAGGCGCGCAGTTCGCCGCGGAACCAGCGCCAGGCGAGGAGCGGCAGGAGGCCGAGGAACGAAAACGCCACGCCGCCGTGCGCCAGCCAGGCGAGGGCGCCGAAGACCGCGGCCCAGATGGCATGGGTGCGTGGTTGTCCGCGGGCGCCGGCGAGAAAGAGCAGCGCGAAGGCGCCGAGGCCGAACGAACCCGACGCGAGCTTGGGCCACGTGAAGGTCGTATTTTGCAGGAAAAAACCGGTAAGGGCCAACGTCGCGACCCAGCCGGCGGCCCGGCGCGGGGCGATTTGAAACGTCCGCAGCAGGCCGTACGCGCCCGCGACCCAGAGGAGCTGGAACCACATGGCGGCGGTGCCGCCGACGCTGCGACGGTCGAGTTGCAGCACCTTGCCCGGCGACCAGGTCAACAGCTGCCAGCCGGTCTGCAGGGGCGGCCGATCGCTCGACAACCACTCGTCGACCGGATTTTTCAGCGGCTGGGCGGAGAACAGTCGCTCGGCGAAGACATGCGAGAGGTAGTTGTCGCCCGGCAGACTCTCGCGGAAGCGGTTCCCGGCGATCGTGTAGAAATCATGTGACGACGGGAAGAGGTGCAGCACCGCGAGGTAGAATGCGCCGATGATCGCGGTCAGCGTGAGGACCGTGCGGGTCTCGCGATCCGCGGGGCGCGTATCGTCGTGCCGGCCCGGGGCGCGCCAAATGACCGCAGCGGCTACGCCGAGGACGGCCCACGACGCGATGACGCCGGCGAGGGAATTTAGAAAATAGATCCAGAAGACGGCGTAGCCGGCGAGGGCGACGATCGCGCCGGCGCCGAGCGGGACCCAGGGCGGTGCGAGCGTGGGCCTTTCGCGCAGCCAGCGCAGCGCGGCGCCGTAGATCAGGGCGAGGAGGAGGCCGTTGACGGCCCAGGCGGTGAGCGACGCGAGCAGGGCGTGGTTGCCGTCGCCGCGGCCGCCGCGGATCGGCTCGGTGAGCGAAAGCCAGCCGCCGCCGCCCTTCGCCTGGTCGACGGCGACGAGTTGGACCGGGCGGCCGATCCACGCGGGGTCGAGGGTGACGTCGACGGTTTGCCAGCGTTCGCCGACCGCGGCCCATTTGATTTCCCGCTGTTCCTTCGTGCCGACGAGTTCGACGTGCAGCGTGTTGCCCGCGTGGTCGGGGTAACCGCCGAGGCCAAAGCGCAGCAGCCGCGGGGCGGGGAACGGCCCGATCGTCAGCTTGCCCAGATTGTCGTCGGAGCCCGACCACGAACCCCAGGCGCGGACGCCGACGGCATCGGGGTAGGGTTCGCCGGGGAACTGGCCGTCGCGAGTGAAGGAGCCTTCGATCGAGACGGCGACACCGGTGTGCGCGGGGGTGAGACGGTGGGAGCCGAGACTGGCCAGCAGGAGGACCGCACAGACCGCGAGCCCGAGCAGCAACTGGCGTTTGGTCGGGAACACGGCGCCGTTAGAGACGCTTGAACCGAAACTTCACCAGCGCCCAGATCCAGGTCACGGGGTCGCGGAACATGGAAATTTTCTTCCCCTGCTTGAACGAGCGCGACTCGTAGCTGATCGGAATCTCGATCGGGCGGTGGCCCTTACGGATGAGTTTGATCAGGAGCTCCCAGTCGAAGTCGAAGCGGTTGCACTCGAAGGTCAGGTCCTTGATGCAGTCGCGCCGGAACACCTTGTACATGGTGAACGGGTCACGCAGCCACACGCCGAGCGATACATTGATCAGGAGGGTGAAGCCCCAGTGCGCGAGGTTGAGGATGAGCGCCTGCAGCGGTTGATCGGAAAACTTCCGGATGGCCCAGCTGCCGCCGCTGTGGCGCGAGCCGAGTACGAACGTCTGTCGGCCCGCCGCGATCGGCTCGAGGAGGACGTCGTAGTCGTTGAGATCGTACTCGAGATCGGCGTCCTGAATGAGGATGACCTCGCCGGTCGCATGGGTGAAACCGGCGCGGACCGCGTGCCCCTTGCCGCGTGCCCGGTCCTCGAGCACGAGCTTTACCCGCGGATGTGACGCGAAGGTCCGGACGATGTCGCGGGTGCCGTCGGTCGAGTTGCTCTCGACCATGATGATCTCAAGGTGCCAACCGGGAATCGACTTCGCGAGGATGGCGTCGAGCGCTTCCTTGACCGTTTGCCGTTCGTTGTAGATCGGCACCACCACGGAGAGCACGCGGTCGGGCGCGGGGGCGGTGGCGCTCATGGGCGGGCCGCGTTGGCCGGTTTGCGAGCGAGGGCGATGATGCCGCTCGCCACGATGCGCACGGGGCGCTGGCTCCATGCCGCCGGCACGATCGCGCGCAGCAGGCGCAACGTCGCGCGGATACCGGCGACCGGATATTTCTCAAAGTGAGCGGTGACGTAATCGAGGCTGAGGAGCTTCGTGCCGCGGTGCAGGGCCACGGCTTGAAAACCCGTTTGGTTGAGCTGACGGGTAAGCGTCGCGGGCGAAAAATAGAACAGGTGCTCGGGCTTCAGCTCCATCCAACGCCGGCCCATGACCTGCGCCGACCACGAGGCGGTGCTCGGGGTGACGACGAGGAGGAGTCCGCCGGGGCGCAGGGCGGTAAGGACCTTGCGCAGAAAGTCGGCGGGTTGACGTACGTGTTCGATCACGTCGCACAGGACCACGATGTCGTAGGTGCCGATTTCGGCCGCGACGACTTCGATCTCGCCCTGCAAGACCCGGCCGACGCCGCCGAGGGTCTGCCGCGCGCGGGCGCAGGCGTAGGGTGAGTATTCGACGCCGGTGACGTCGTAGCCGCGCTGGGTGGCCTGCAGCAGAAAGTTGCCCGCGCCGCAGCCGATCTCCAGGAGCTTGGCGCCCTGGGGCGCGCCGGCGTGCACGAGCAGGTCAAGGTAATGGTCGGCGGTGGCGCGCTTCGAGCGGACGATCACCGCGTGCGCCGGCGAGTCGTCGGCCGCCAAAACATAATCGGGGCCGTAGATGGCGGCGAGTTCGGCGTCGCTCGGCTGCGGATTCGTCAACTGCAGGTCACAGCTACGGCAGCGTACGACCGGATGCGACTCGACCGTGACCACCGGGCGGAACGTGCTGCCGCCGCACAGCGGGCAGGCCGGAAGGCGCAGACGTTGGGTGGAGCTGGCGGTCGGGTGCGACAAGCCGTCGAGCAAAAGCCCGGGCGGGGAGGTTGTCGCGCAAAATGTAGGGGGGCGGGTGGATGGTCCGTTGGATAGGCCAGTGCGCTTGCGCGCTCCCAGAGCGGCGCTTTCCCAAGCACTTCCAACCGCATGCGGCGGTTGGAAACCGCCGCTCCTGAGGTAGCCGCGCGCGCGCGCGCACTTTCCTACGAACAATAAGACGGCGGAAAGGCGGACTCCGCTCCCTACACCTTCACCGCGCACGGCATCGCCGACACGCCGTACATCCGGTCGATCAGCCATACGACGGGCGGGAGGTGGAGGGCGAGGCTGGCCAGCGCGCCGGCGAACGGACGGTGCCGCAGGGTTTTCAGGACCTTAAACTGTACGGCGCCGGCGTAGCGGACGCCATGAGGCACCAGACCGACGCGGGCGTAAAGCTGCGCGAGGCTGCGGGGCCCGAAAAGGCTGACGTGGATTTCCGGCGAGCAATAACGATAATGGATGCCTCGGCGCCGTGCGACCGGGCTGTCGAGGTTGCCGGTGGTGAGCAGGAGCAGGCCGCCGGGCTTCAGCAGCCGCGCGACCTGCGTCAGGGCCGCCACGGGGTCGGGCAGGTGCTCGACGACTTCGATCATGCTGATGACGTCGTAGGTTCCCGCGGGCTCGCGGCCAATCTCGTCGAGGTCGAGAATCCGGAAATCGTCCTTTTGCTTCAAAAGGTCGGCATACGACCCGACGTCGTGGCCGGAGAGTTCGAGGGTGCGTCCGCCGACGGTCGCCCGCTCGCGCAAGAATTTCAAAAACCCGCCGGCGCCGCAGCCGAAGTCGAGCCAGCGAAGCGTCGTACCGGCCGGCGCCGATTCGCGGTGGCGCAGGAAATTCTCCGCGAGGCGCACCATGTCGGCGAACTCGTGGCGGCGGTGCGTCTGGCGGTAGTCGCGGTATTCGGCTTCGTAGTCGACGTACGGGTCGGGGCCTTCTCCGCGGTAGTAACGATCGTCGTAGATCGCGAAGCCGGAGAAGGGTTCGACGAACTGAAATCCGCAGGCGCCGCAGCGGTGGAACGTGAATTCCTCGCGGATGAATGCACCGCGCTTGCGACCGCGCTCTGCGACTTGGCCGGCGCCGCAGATGCGGCACACCGGGGCGCTCATGCGGTCCGCGCCGGGCGGAGCGCGAGGAAGAGCGAGGCGGCGAGCAGGACGGCGCCGAGGCCGGCGAGGAGGAGGTTGCGCGTGAGGTGGTGCGGCCAGTAGCTGAACGAGACGCGGTACTCGCCCGCGGCTTCGACCACGACGCCTTTGAACGCGTGGTTCAGCCGGAGCATCCGCGCCTTCGCGCCGTTGAGCTCGACGCGGAAATCTTTCGGCCAAAAAACTTCGTTCAACACGATCACGCCCGGGCCGCTCGCGCGGACGGTGAAGGCCGTGGTGTTGGTCGTGAGGTGGTAATTCGTCGCCGCGGTCGAGGTGCGCGCGGCAAGGTCGGTCGGCAGCGTGACGAGGGCCGGCGTCACGGGCAGGTCCGGCCGGTACACGGCGGCAAGCGGCTTGCCGTTGGCGGCCTTCGCCAGCGCGACGAATTCCGCGGCGGTGGTGTACGAGGCGAGGCGGTCGGTGAAGAACGCGCGCGGCCACGCGGTTTTACTCTCGTAGACGTCGAGGTCCGAGCCCTTCAGCATCGTCAGTGATTTGCCCAGTGCCGGCTGGTCGCTCAACAGGTCGAAATAGTAGCGGACGTTGAGCACATCGAGGAACGGCTTGGCGGCGGCGAGACTCGTGGCGTCGGCGTAGAGGCGCCAGTCCCAGAGTCGCTCGACGCCCGAGGCGCCGGTGAGTTCGCGCATCCACGGGTTCACGAGGGCATCGGGCCCGTGGACGGACTCGAGCCCGTACACGCCGGTCCAGCCGGGGAAATAATTGCCGTGCAGACCGAAACCGCGGGCGGGCTCTTGGCGTTGGGCGGCGCGGACGAACTCGATCGCGTCGGACTTGGCGTGAAAGTTCACGCGCACCGGCGGTCGCGCGGTGTAGGTTTCAAAGCCGATTGCGTTCGTGTGCAGGCCCTGCCGCCAGCACAGCGCGAAGGCGGCGGCGACGAGCAGGAGTGCGAGGGCGGGCGTCAGCGTCCCGCGGCGCAGGGCGGTACGGGCCGCGAGCGCAAAGACCACGGCGGCGAGGAGCAGGCTGACGAGGTAGCCCCAGAGGAAGGGCGGGACCGCGAGCATCTGGCCGGGCTGATTGACGGTGAACGTCGGCCCGAAGATCGGCCGGTGCGAAACCTGGCGGAAGGCGATCCATCCAAAAACCAGCGCGCCGAGCAGCAGGCCGCCGACGATGAGGTCGTCGCGGCCTTCCTTCGTGCCGAGCCGCGTGGTCGCGTGCGCGAAACCGACGCCGGCCAAGCCGCTCCAAAGAATCAGCAGCGCGCAGGTGAACGTGTTGTCGAGGTGCGCGACGTTGGCGAGGAACGGAATCTTCACGATCCACGTCGCGGGGATCAGGCCGAACGCGAGCGCCAGCGGCAGGAGCGAGGTGGCGGCGAGCGTGATGGCCGCGCGGTGCGTGAAGTGCGTGCGCAGCGTGGCGAGGAAGTACAGGAGCCCGAGCAGCAGGAGGAAATTGGCCGAGGGATTGAATGCCCACAGGAAGGGCATGAGCGGTCGGTAGAATGCTTCGTCGAACGCCCCGAGCAGCAAGCTCGGCTGGATCTGGTATGCGCTGACGGCGTTGTAGCCGGTGTAGGATTGCTGCAGCGCGTCGAGGAAGGTGCCCCAGACCGGCGCGGAAATCAGGACGAAGATCACGCCCGCCCACGCCGCAAACGCGATGCGCGCGAACCGTTCTCGCCACGGCGCGGCGGCGGTGAGGACGACGCAGGCGCCGGCGAAATTCAGCGTGAGCAGCAGCATGTAGGCTTCCTTGGCGGTGCCGCTGTTCATCAACGCGAAGTTGGCGAGCAGCAACCCGGCCGCCCAGCCGCCGCGCGCCCGGCGCGTATCGGCCGCCGCGAGACGCAGCCAGCAGTACAACGGCCACGGCGCGTAGCAGACGCTGAAAAACGCCGGGTGACTCAGGCGATAGATGAAGAAGCCGAAGAAGGGGGCGGAGAGGGTGACGAGGAGGGCGCTGATCAACCAGGGACCAAGGGACCAATAGACTTGGGATGCGTGGCCGTTCGAAGGGGATTTGGAGTCTTCTGAAGGTCCCTTGGTCTTTTGGTCCCTCGTCCTTTGGTCTCGTCCGTGGTCCTTTCCGATCGCCAGCACCATCCATCCCAGCCCGGTCGCGAACAGCCACTTCGCGATCACGTATTTCAGGTCCCAGGCCCACGCGGCGCCGTTGGCAAGGAGGACGAGGCAGTGCAGCGGGTCGCCGAACATCGACTGGCCTTGGCCGAGCAGTGGGGTGCCGCCGGAGTTGTAGCGGTTCCACAGCGGCAGTTCATGGTCGTGGCCGACCGCGCGCGCCTGGATCACCGCGAGTGGAATGTGCGACCACATGATCGCGCCGACGTCCGCGCCGTTGGCGTCGCCCGTGTGCGCGTCCTGGTAACCCGGCAGGGTCGGGTACTGGTCATAAAGCAGGACGGTCCCGAAATTCGGCGAAACGAGACTCTGGCCGAGAAACAGCACCGGATACGTGCTCGCTCCGACCGCAATCGCGGCGACGAGCGCCACGCACCGCCCCGGATGGCGCGCGAGCGCGGTCAGCGCGGCGGCGAGTTTCGCGCGAAGCGAGGTCAGGCGGTCGGCGAGGAACAGCAGCAGCGCGAGCCCGGTCAACCGCGGGAGTACGATCCGAAGTGCAGCGCGGACATTGCCCGCGAGGGTGGTCCGCACCACGAGCGGCGGTGCAAACGTGAAGTGAAAATACGGATCGTCGGCGTTCGCCGGGGTTTTGATTTCGAGGGCGCCGTCGCGGACCACCGCCGAGGTGATCTGCTGCACGGGTTGGAGGCCGG
>CAIJFT010000203.1 GCA_903820035.1 uncultured Opitutia bacterium | reverse complement strand
TTTTCCACGACGGTAAAATTCTCCACCAACATGAAGTGCTGGTGCACCATGCCGATGCCGGCCGCGATGGCATCGTGCGGCGCGAGGATCGAGACCCGGCGCCCGCCGACCGAAATCTCCCCCGAATCGGCCCGGTGAAAGCCGTACACGATATGCATCAGCGTGGACTTGCCCGCGCCGTTTTCGCCGATCAGCCCGTGAATGCTCCCGCGGGCGACGCCGAGCGACACCGCCCGATTGGCGTGCACCGCGCCGAAACGCTTATCGAGGCCGCGCAGCTCGAGTGCCGGCGGATTTCCCTGGGCGATCGCAGCCATGCCAGGAGCCGGCTACTTGGCCTGATACTCGGTGACCTTGAGCTTGCCGCTGATCAGGTCGGCCTTTGCCGCGTTCAGCTTACGCTCCATCTCCGGTGTAATGAGTTTCCGGTTATGTTCGTCGAGCGCGAAATCAACCCCCAGTTCGGCCAACCCGAGGACCACGGTTCCGGCCTGCCACGTGCCGGTCTTGGCGGAATGGAACGCCTGATAGACGGCGACATCGACGCGCTTGATGGCGGAGGTGAGCACGCTGCCGGCGTGGAGGTAGTTCTGATTGCTGTCACAGCCGATGCTCAGCTTGCCGGCATCCGCGGCGGCCTGCATCACGCCCAGCCCGGTCCCGCCGGCGGCGTGGAAAACCACATCGGCGCCACGACCGAACTGGCTCTTCGCCAACTCCGCACCCTTGGTCGGGTCGCCCCACGCGGCGGGCGTGGTGCCGGTCATGTTTTGAAAGACCTCGGCCTGCGGGTTCACAAAATGGGCGCCTTCCGTGTAGCCCAGCGCGAATTTCCGGATCAACGGGATGTCCATGCCGCCCACGAAGCCGACCTTGCCGCTCTTCGACGCCAGGGCCGCGGCCATGCCGCAAAGAAAGGAGGATTCCTGTTCGCGGAAGACCACGGATTGGACGTTCGGCAGGGCGACGACGGCATCGACCAGCGTGAACTTCACCTGCGGGAATTGCTTCGCGACCTTCTCGACGGCGGAGGCCTGGGTGAAGCCGATCGCGACGATGACCGTCGCCCCGCGCCGCGCGAATTGCACCATCGCCTGTTCCCGTTGGGCGGCATTGGTGATTTCGAATTCGCGGTAGGCGATGCCGGTGTCCCGCTTGAATTTCTCCGCGCCCTCGCTCGCCGACTGGTTGAACGAGCGGTCGAATTTGCCGCCGAAGTCGAAGACGATGGCCGGCTGAAAGTCGGATGCCGCGCGCGCCGCGCCACCGGCGAGGAGCACCAAGGTAAGTAATGCGGGCAGGAAGCGGGAAATCTTCATGTGTGGGAATGCGGACCCGAAAAGAGTCCCGCGACGCTGAAAAAAAGGCCCACGGTTAGCAAGCGCCCGCGCGGTCGTGCCGGCGTAGACCCGGGCCTGGGCTCGGGGACTTTCCTTGGGAACATCCGGCCGGCGTTTTCCCTGCGTTCCCCAGACGAGGTGAAAGCATTTTACCGCGGGCGGAGGACTTGGGGAAGCTCGGCGACATCGCGACCGCCGGTCCTCGGCTTACGGGTGGCCGATGCCTCTTTCCCGAGGCAGCACGCCGTTCAACTCGGTCTCGCACACGGAGGACCGCGGCGACTGCGGTGAACGGCTGGGCGGAACGAGGCAAGGATTCACGCGGGGGGCACGGAGGGGCGGAGGACGCGGGGAAAACCCG
>CAIJFT010000202.1 GCA_903820035.1 uncultured Opitutia bacterium | reverse complement strand
TCGAGACCCGTGTAGGAGGCCACGAGATCATGCGTGCCCGCGGGCAAGCCGGTGAGGACGTAGCGACCCGTATTGTCGGCGAGGGTGGAAAGCCCGAGTGCCGGCACCTCGACGCGGGCGCCCTGCAGAAGGTTGCCCGTGCCCGAGTTATTGACCGTGCCGGAGAGCGTGGCGGCCTCCGCAGCGCGCAAGCTCGGCGCAACAACCAGCGTCGCGCCGAGACAGTGGAACAAGGCGACCAGCCATAGCGGTCCGAACGAAGCACGCACGGCGCAAGGGAGTGTTTGCATGGAAGAATGGTGTGAGGTCAGGACGAAGCAATCGTAGCGAGTTAGGCAAGAACGTGCCCGGGGGCGTCAATCGGATCGGGTGATCGTATTTTCGTAGAGCACGCGACAAAACTCACCGCGCGCGACAAGCGAATCGGTGCCGCCGAGCGCTTCGGAGGCCGGCCACTTAGCCTGGGCGGCGATCGCACGAAGTTCGCGCGGGGTCACATTGCCGTCACCGTTAATCAAGGCCGCGAGCGGTGCCGCGCGCGAACCGAGCGCGAGGGCAAGCCACTCGCGGGCGGTTGCACGAGAGACCGGCTGACGCGCCTGAGCGTGGTAGTCCGGGAAGAAACCTTTGGTCCCGAAATACTGGAGGGCCGGGTAGTCCGGTGACGCACGCTCGATGTCCTTGAAGAAGGTGAGCACCTGCCCGCCCCGCAAAAGCGCGCGTTGCAAACCTTCCACCGCCACTTGGCGTGGTTGCACTCCGTCGCGCAACGCGAGGTGCGCCGCCATCGCCGCCGCCTGCCCGAGCGCCATCCACGTCGGTTCGAGACGGATGCTGGAAAAGGCGATGTGCGTGGTCGAAGCCGCGACCGGCACGAGCAGTCCATCCACGTCCTTCGGTACCATGATCCGATACGGAATGTGGTAGGGCTGGGTGTACTTCTCCAGCATCAAGATGTAGCCCTCCAATGCGATGTCATGTCCCGGCTCGCGCTTCCGCACCGGAAAACTGTCGATCGGATACTCACCCGCGGCGACGCTATCAGCGTGGATGCGGGTCCGGCCGAGCGCTGGGCCCACGATCAGATCGTTTTCAGTCAAAGTGTACTCGCCCACAATCCGCCGCGCTTCGCGCACGTAAAGCTGCCAGGGGAAATTGCGGTTATCTGCAAATTCGTCCTTTGGGAAGTTGAACTGTCGGGCGAGCTGACGGTGCTCCGCGGGAATGGCCGCGTCATTCTGGAGAAACCAAATCAAGCCCAACGTCAGATTCCGGATTCGTTCGGAAATCTCCTCCCGTTTCGTCCAATCAGCTTCGGGATAGTCGTAGTTCTCCTCGGTAAACGGGAAGCCCAGGGGCCGAGGGTTGATGTTCACGTCGAGTTTTCCGTTGGGAATGTCCGCCATCGAAAGCGCCCGCACCACTGTGCCAAAGGTCGGCGCGTAATAACCAATCCCCTCTTTCAGCTGTTTTGGCGGGGCGAACCGTCCCGCTTTCCAGTCGTCGAGGTAGCCCACATAGCGCGACCGGTCGTAGTTCGGCGGCGGCACCATCAGCCGGTGGCTGTTCGCCTCATCCTTCGTAAGACAAAGCCGGTACGTGAAGGCCGGCAAACGCCGGTCCCCTTCCCCGGTCGTACCCGGCAAAAACGTGCGAGTCTCATAATCCATGTAGACCACACCCGCATGCAGTTCGTTGAAATCGGCCCGACCTTCCCGACCGAGACGAAAAACGGCACCCGCGGCAGCGGCCAGATCGCCCTCGTAGGTCGCATCGATAAACACGCCGGCGCGAAATTCGCGTCGCACCCCGGAATCACGGTCTTTCGCAAACAACCCGACAAGGCGGTTGCCGATGCGCACCGCGCCATCAAGCCAATGGCGGCGAAAAACCCGGACCTTCGGCTGCTCAGCCACCATGCTATCGAAGATTTTCTCCGCGACCGATGGCTCGTAATAGTACCCGTCGCGGCAGAGTTTCACGTTTTCATGGTCAGGACCATAGGTCCGGACGTAGTGCTCGCTCACCCGCCCGACGAACTCGCGCCAGAGTCCGCCGATCGCCTCCTTGGTTTCGACGTCGGACTTGCCGAGACCACTCGCCGCCATGCCGCCAAGATGGGCGTGATATTCCAGGAGCGCCACACTCCGCCCTTGTCGCGCCGCGGTGACGGCGGCGGCAATTCCGCCCGGCGTGCCCCCAACCACCACGATGTCGAACTCGTCCGCGTACACCGGCGAGATCAGGAAAAGCACCGCGAGCGCCACCGCTCGATACGCTATGGCCAAGACTGTCATGGTACCCATCGGAGGTGTTTCAATTCAACGACGCAGACGTTACGGTTTGGCCGACGGCATGCTCATGTGATCGAGATCCGCCAGGCGCACGCGCTCAATCTCGACCGACATTTTCGCCCCGGAGTGCGCGATGTAGAGGTAGCCTTCGTGCTCCATGGCGTGCGGATAGTCCACGTGCCGGCCGCCGACGACGTAGAATAGCTTGTTGAACACCAACCCATCGTCGCTCAGCGCAAGGGTGAGTGGATCGCGCTTCTTGGGATTAGAGTTCGAAACGAGCACATAACGGCCATCGCGGAGCCGAAATCCGTGTAATTTCGAGCGCGCATCAGGGAAGTCCGTCGGCACTGGTCGGCTCCAAGTCCGCCCGTTATCCGTGGAGAACGCCCGAAAAATAAATCCACTCTTCCCGTTGTCGCGAAAGAGCGCGGTGAGATTTCCGTCCGGCAGGGCCCACCAGATCGGCTCTTCAGCCTTCAGGGCGATATCGCCGCCAGCCCCGCGGACAACCGGTACGGAGATCCAATCGTCGAGACGTTTCACGCCGCCGATCAGGAACTCGACGCCGGTATCCTTGTAGTCGTGCTTACGGCGGGTCATCGCCCATTCGCCGGTCGGCAGTTTTTGCGGCGCGAAATTATTGATCGCGTTGTTCTGGACCACGCCGATGTCGTCCCAGCGCAAGCCGGTGGCGTTCCAGCGGAAGGCGCGCAGTTCAAGGCTCGGACCGAAGAACCCGGCAGCCTCATCAAGCGACACGAGCGCCAGTAGCTCACCGTCGCGCACCCAAAGTCCGCGCGAGATGTAGCGGAAACCCTCCGGATTGCGCGTATTATAGTGGGGCGAGGTGGGCCCAATGCCGTGCGGCGCGCCGGTCAGAGGCTTCGGCGCGTCCCATTGCACGCCATCGGCACTCGTGGAATATTTCACCACCTGCCCGCCCATGTCCTCGACCCGTGGACCATCACTCCACATCGCCCAAAACCGGCCGGCGTAATGCACCAGGTAGTTGTGCTGATTGACCCCTTTTCGCGCGCTCACATCGCTGACCACGCTGTGCTGCACCGGCACGCGCGGAAGTTTGTTAAAATCGATCGAGTGCGGATCGGCGGGCACCCAGTCGCCAGCGAGCATAATCCGGGAGGTGGGATTTTTCGCGGGATGCGGCGGTTCAACTTTGGGGTCGGCGGCGTGAGCGGCTGAGAGGAAGGCAAACGCGAGCAAGACGGCGGGGAAGCGCAGCGAGTTCATAGGGGACGATCGTAGGCGAGGGTCAGAAACGACCGGTGACGCCAAAATTGATCCGGGTGCCGTAAATGTCGCTCAAGACGATGCGATTCGAAGCGCGGCCGGTGTAGAATTCCGGCCAGCGGTTGAAGACATTGATGACATCGAGGAACACCCCGACGCGCTGGCTGAACTTGTATTGGAAATTGAGGTCGGTCGTCTCGACCGGCCGGCGGCGTTGCTCGGTCGCCACCGTTGTACTGAACGACGTCAGATAGCCGCTGGTCCAATTGTAGGCCACCCGGGCTTCAAACTTCCGCCACAGGAATGATGCCCCGGTATTCAGCACTTCCGGCACAAAGCCGACGAGGTCAGTGACCCCGTTGGCATACGAACCAGAGGTCTTGAGCTTAGTATAGTTGGCGAAAAGCCGGATACCGTTGAATGGCTGGGGCAGCATCTTCAGCTGCTGGTTGTAGCTAAGCTCAAAGCCGTCGACCTTGGCCGAGCCGCCGTTGGTCGTGCTGTTGAGGGTGAATCCGCCAAACTGGCCACCGAAGCCGTTGTCCACCCCGCCATCGATTTCACGCGAACTCCGGGCAATAAAATCCTTGATGTTCTTCTTGAACCATCCGGCGGACAGCACCCCCGCTGGCTCAAAGTAGTATTCGAGCGTCGCATCATAATTCGTGGAATACTGCGGTTTCAGGCCGGGATCATTTTGCGTCACGGTGCCAAGTCCGGTGGTGGCATTGTAGCTCACATTCGTCGTCGGATAAAGATCGGTCATGTTCGGTCGGGCGGCGCCGGTGGACACACTGGCGCGGGCGAGCAGTGACGGACGAATCTCATAACGAAGATGCAGGCTAGGAAAGAAATCATGGTAGGTCCGCTCGCGGCTGACACGGGCAACCGTTGGATTGCGGGCATCGCTATTTGGGGCGGCCGCGGCGACCGCAGTGCGCTCGGCGCGGATGCCGCCGAGCACGTTCAGTTTCCCAAACGTGATCTTGCCCTGCACGTACGCCGCGCCGACGTCTTCCGAAATCTCGGTGAAGGTGGGCGCCGCCGTGGTCGACGTGCCTTCCGGCACGAACCACTCCGGATGTTCGCTGAAGGTTTTCCACACGACCGGAAAATTAATCGCCGGCAGGGGCAGCCAGGTTCCGTTCGCGTCGTTGAAAATCGCATGCGCCGGCTGGGGCATGAAGAACTGCCCGAGGTTGTCGTCGTTGGCGCCGGTGGCGCCAACGGTGCCGGCAATGCGGTCCGCGCCCCCAAACGTCCAATTGGGCCGGGCGATCTTGAGCCACCGGTCCTGACTGCGCCAGTTTCCACCCGACTTGAGCTGTACCGGGAAAGGGGCTAGCCGAAACTCTTTCACGTAGTCGACCTTGGCGTTGGCCACCGCTTCCTCGCTGGTCTCGGGTTGCTGCAACAACCGCGCCGTGTAGTTCAGCGGATTCGTGCCAAAGCCGATCGTTGGTCCGTAGGTTTGGCGGAACAGCGGCCGCGAGCGGTTTGCCCGAGTGTCGATCGACATACCCACGTTACCCACCAAGTTGAGATCGAAGGAACGCAGGTTACTCGCGAAATCGGACGGATTGTACGAGAGCTGGAAAGAGATTTTTTGATCACCGGGGAGCTTCTTCTCGCCGCCAATCTCACCCAGATACTGCCGCCCGAGCTTCACGTTCCACGTCGCCTCATTGAGCCAGGTGGCGCTGACCATCTCGGTGAAATCGTCCGTGTAACCCGGGGCAACTCCGGCGGTCTGATTGGTGGCGTCCCGCGCCACGGTGCCCGCTTCGAGTTGCGCGCGGCTCACGCGACTGTAATCGGCCACGCGACCCGCCCCGGCGACCGAGGCCGCGTACACCAGTCTCGGGCTGTCAAAATAGTAGTAGTTGAACTGAAACTTCCCGTAGATGATCGAGCCATCGTGGCCCCGATAGTCGAGTTTAAGCCCGGCGCCCATGCGTACGCGCTGATTTACATTCGAGAGCGTGCGCGCCTGGGTGTTGCGCCCGTCCACCTGGCTGCGCTGCATCTGCACCCGATCCCGCGGTGACTCGGTGTCGGTATGACTGAGTGAGAGGGCAAGCCCGATATTCCGTTGGGCCCCGATCCGGGTGAGCCAGGTCAACGCCGCGTTGGGCCGAGCGTCGTTCCGCAGGTCATCGCGAAACGTATTGTAGTTCATGCCGAGACGGTAGGTGAAAACGCTCTCTTTGAAGTCGAGCGCCGACTTCGTGATGAGATTGGTCGACCCGCCAATCGAGTCCGCCGGTTGGTCGGGGGTCGGCGCCTTGGTCAACTCCACCTCCTTGATAAACTCGGCCGGGATCTGGTCGCTCTGCGCGCCACGGTCCCCCTGAGTGTTGAAACCGGAAAACGCCCCCGCCGCCCGCACCCCGTCGACATTGAGGGCGCTAAACTCCACCGGGGTGCCGCGAATGCGAATGCCGACCACCTCCCCGTTCTCGAATTCACCCGCGACGCCGGCAAGCCGCACCATGAAGTTGCCAATGTTGCCGTCCGCCACACTGCCAAACGCATCGGTCGACACCACGTTCTTCACGCTGTCGGAATTGCGTTGCTTCGTGATCGAGGCCGCCTCGCCCTGCCGCGAACTTGAAACCGTAAAGGCTTCCAGCATTTGAACCCCGGCGGAGAGCGCGATCGCGACGTCGACGGTCGCACCAGCACGCACCACGACCGTCCTGGTCGCAGCCTCCAGGCCCGTGTAGCTGATGCGCACCGTCCGGGATCCGCTCGGGACGGTGAGCCGGAATGAGCCATCACGCCCGGTCAGCGCCACCGCCTCGTTGTCTGCGATCGAAACCAAGGCCCCCTCCAAAAAAGCCCCGGTGGCGGCATTCGAAATTTGCCCAATCACCACACCTGTCTCGGCCCCCCGCCCGGAGGTAGCGTACATAAGGCAGAAAAAGCAGGATAAGAGGAGTAGCGAAGACCAATGCCGCGAGACGGCAGCGGCGGGGGAAGGAGCGGTTGATTTCATGGGCTGGGGTGAGGTGGGGGCCGGACGGCATCGCCGATGCGCTCCGGACGGTAAAATCGATCGTAAAACGGAAAATGCTAAATCGATTTAGGTTCAAGCTCGAAATCTTCCCGTAAAACCGCGGAGACGATCCTCTAGGCCGAGGCGCGCACGGCCACCGACGGCAGGACAAAAATCTCCACCGGCTTCACTCGCCGGCGGTTCATCAGGCCAAAAAGCTGGGTGACGACCTGTTCGACAATCGTGTCGTTCGACGGACCCACACAGGTCAGCGGCGGGTCGAAGAAATCCGCGTGCTCGTGGTCCCCGACCCCGACGACCGCGATGTCTTTGGGAATCTTGCGCCCCGCATCCTTGATCGCCTGGTAAGCCCCGAGGGCAAGGCCGTCGGTCACGGCATAAAGTCCGTCGCAACCACGACCGGCGCCGAGATGGGCGCGCAAAGCATCGGCGCCGTTCGTCGGGGTGAACCCCGCTGCGATCAAGCGGGCCGGTTCATGCCCGGTCCGGGCGAGCACCTTGGCACAAAACGCGGCGGCGCGCTCGGCCGTGCTTTCCGTCAGGAGTGCCGGCGTCAAAACCACCGGTCG
>CAIJFT010000201.1 GCA_903820035.1 uncultured Opitutia bacterium | reverse complement strand
TTCGGTGGCGTTGCGAGTCCCGAGCGCGCTGGTGGCCGGAGAATTCAACGGCATCCTGAACCCGGCGCATCCACACTACCGAAAGGCAGCGATCTGGTCCGCGGGAAAGCCGCTGCGAATGGATTCACGTCTGTTTCAGGACCTCGGGAAGGCCGAGTGACGCGCGGGGGCGCTCCGCACGGGGTCAGGGCGAAACATGCAACCACCCGGGCTCCGCACGGGGTCAGGGCGAAACATGCAACCACCCGGCTCGGTCGGTTGGCGCCGTTGCACGTTTCGCCCTGACCCGTTGTCACGGCGGCCGCCATATTCGTGCTCGGCCAAATCACTGGTAACGCGCGGAGCGAATCCGATGAGGACGCGGCGTTGGCCATCGCTCATGGTCTTGGCGGCATGGAGGTGCAAACCCGAGGGGACATCGTTCGCAGTTCGGTGCCAGGGGCCGCCAACGTCTCAGCCAGACGAATACGGCTGTGGTCCGTGTAATAAATGAGCGCCCGCCTTTGCCGAGCGGGAAGACATCGGGGCACACGCTGGCCGGGCCTTCGCGCCTGGCCACCATCGGTGTGCGCCGCAACGTCCATTTTCGCACACCCTGGCTGGACGCGAGGGCGACGGGGCCCACGTCGGGATAGGTCGGGACGGGTTTTTGTTGGACCGCGATGGCCAGCCACCACTCCTTGCTTAGTGGGTTCCAGAAGACGTGCGGAGCGCGGAGGTGGGTTTCCGATTTGTAAGTGTCGAGAGCGGGCACGTCGCGCTTCAGTAGGAGCAGCGGTTCACCCGGTTGCTTGGTCCAACAACCCGATACCACCGAATGTCACCCCAGTGGGTGGGGTTATTTTGCGGAGTGGCTTTGGCGGGGGCGCTGACCGCCTGCATGCTCCCACCAAGCCAAAGCCAAGTCGCCCCACGCGAAAGTGCGATGCTGCGCAATCCAGCCCTGCCTCTTCGCGAACTTCGCGACCTCGCGTGAGCCTGTATTGGATGGGCGCGCCGCCTCGCTCATCTTGCGACGACCGAAAACCGGTTGGTCACCGCGTCACCGTCCACCGCGCGAAGGCGGGCCGGGCGTGGTGAAGGAACTCCGAGCCGGATTGGTTCAGCAGGTAAAAATGCCCCCCTGAGCCCCCCGCCAGCAATGATTACGACCACGCGGCGATGGAATCGTTCGGGTGCACGCGTAATTCTGGTACCGCCCGGCATGACCCGATTCTAGGCAGCTGCCGTCAGACTGAGCTTGCCGTCTTCAACGACATCGCGACGTTATCCCTCCAGAAATAGGGGCCACCCTGCGCTCGATTATGGTGCGCCTGTGGCTATCGGAAAATAACAAATACTAAGCCGGAAAGCCGGCTGAATAAGCGTCCGTTTTTCAAGGCCCGCCCGCCACCCATCCTCCTGATGCCTTTGTCCATGAAAACCCACTTATCCCTGCTCCTCCTGTCCGGGGCTGCGCTGCTGCCCATGCTCTCCGCGGCCGATATCGTCGCGCAGCCGGGCGGCACGATCGCCGGCGCGGTGCCCATCGCGCTGGTCAAAGTAGCCAGTGGGCTGGTCGATCCCATTCATGTTGCCGCACCGCATGACGGGTCGGGTCGGCTCTTTGTTTGCGAGCGCCACGGCCTGGTGCGCGTGATCAAGAACGGCGAGCTGTTGCCCAAGCCGGCCCTCGATCTCAAGGACAAGACGCTCAGTTCGTTCCTGGAGGAGGGCCTCTACGCGATTGAGTTTCATCCGGACTTCAAGCGGAACCACAAGGTGTACATCAGTTACGCCGACCTCTGGTTCAACGGCGCGACCATGCTCATGGAGTACACCATGTCGGCGAAAAATCCCGACATGATCGACGAGGCCACCGGCCGGGTCCTTTTGCAGCTCGATTTCCCCTACTGTAATCACCACGGCGGCAAGATGAAGTTCGGGCCGGACGGCTACCTTTACATCGGCGTGGGTGACGGCGGCTGGGAAGGCGATGTGATCAATGCCGGCCAAGACCTGCACACGCTGCTCGGCAAGATGCTCCGCATCGACGTGAATAAAAGCAGCGCGGACCGCGCCTACGATATTCCGAAGGACAATCCCTTCCTGACCCCGTTGCAGCAGATGACCCTCTTCGGGGTGAGTGAGGAAGAGTTCAGCCGGGTGCGTCCCCGCGCGAAGCCCGAGATCTGGGCCTATGGTATTCGAAACCCTTGGACGTTTTCCTTCGATCGCAAAACCGGCGACCTCTACATCGCCGATGTCGGTCAGAATCACTGGGAAGAGGTGAACTTCCAGCCCGCTGCGAGCAAAGGCGGCGAGAACTACGGCTGGAAAATAATGGGCGGCAGTCACCCGTTCCCCCTCCTCCTCAAGAAAGGTCCGGACGGAAAACAAGTCGCGGTCGCCCCGGAGAACGCCCCCCGTGTCGGAGTTCCGCCCGTGGCGGAGTACACGCACGTGGATCAGGGCATCTGCGTCATTGGCCTCGGCGTTTATCGCGGCAAAGATTACCCCGAACTCGACGGCACTTACTTCGTGTCCGACTGGGGCAGCGGCAAGGTGTGGGGGCTCAAACGCGACGCCGCCGGCAAGTGGCAGATGCAGGAGTTGCTGGATCTTGACACCCCGCTCCGGCCGACGAGCGGCGGCGAAGACGAAGCTGGCAATATTTACCTGACGCACGCGACCGCCAACTACGGCGGGCCGGTCGATCCGCAGACCAGCGAACGGGGTGCGGTGTGGAAAATTGTTCCGGCGAGCAAGGTTCTGACCGGAGCCACCACAGCGCCACTGCAGAAGAAATAAGCGAGTCACTGGCTTTGACGCCAATCGTGAGGCCGCTCTGCCCCGTCGGATCCCCTCAGCCACCTTCATGAAACTCACCTGTCTCCTCGCTTTCGGCGTCGCCCTCACCGGGTACGCCGCGGACTCCGCCAAGCCGGTCGCGCCGGCAACCGATCATTCGCATACCGCCGCCCCGGACGCCCCGCCGGCCTCGGGGCTCAAGCATGAACTCATCGCGCGGGTGAAAGAGGCCGATTTTCTCAAGCCGGGAGACCGCGCCAAGACGGTGAAGCTGCTCATCGTCGCCACGTGGAGCGACGACAACGGCGGCATGAACTTCAATGGCTATTCCAAGGGCGGCGCGCTCTACACCATTCCCAAAGGCTGGATCGTGGAGGTAACCTACATCAATCCAGGCCCGGTCCCTCACAGCCTCATCGTGATCGAAAAGGCGGCCGTCAAAAAACTCCAGATGCCGGAGCCCTACTTCAAAGGTGCGGCCGTGCCCAACCACCTCCAGGGGATGAGCTACGACAAGGCGACGTTTACCTTCACCGCGGACGAGGTCGGCGAATTCGCGTTCGCCTGTGGATTTCCGACGCACGCGCTGAACGGTCACTGGATCGGGCTCGAGATCTCCGCTGTCGCCAAAGAGCCGACCCTCAAGCTGGGCGATCAGCCCGCAATGAAGGCGCCGTAAGACCAGCGGCATTTCGTTTGAGGCGCTTCGGTTTGGCGGTGGCTGGGCCGCCGGAGGGCCATTGGGTTCAGGGGTGAACCCGGCAAAGGCATCGCCTTCCTCTTCTTCGTGGTGCAATCGTCTTTGGGGCGGTGCCTACCTGCGCGGTCGGCGTTTAAAACCGGCCCTGAATGCCGACGGTCACGGTGGTGCCCTGAATGATTTCGGTGTCCAATTGATCCCGGACGCCGCGATAAATCTTTTGCGGCGCATTGCAGAGGTTGGCCACGTCGCAGGTTAGACTCAGGTTCGGGAAAAGATCGTAGGCCGCGCCGAGGTTCACGATTTCGCGGCGCATCACGAAACGGTTCCGTGCGATCGTCGAGATCGAGTACGACTCGGGGTATTCGCCGATGACGTTGTAGAGTATCCGGGTGCTGAATGCGCGATGGCGCCACGAAAGACTCACGTTGCCCGTCACCGGGATGAACCGCGGGATCTGGCCATTGCCCAGGTTGAGGTTGCCGCCGAAGTTGCCGTGCGTTTTGAGCAGCGTGCAGTTGGCGTTGAGACTGAGCCCGCCGAGCAGGCCGGGCAGAAACTTGAACTGCTGCACATAGCTGAACTCCCAGCCCTGCACATAGGCGGTGCCGGCGTTGGCCGACGACAGCAGGGTGAACCCGTCGTAGTCGCCGTTGTAGCCGTTGTTGGCGCCGGTGCCGATGGTGCCGGAATTGATGCCGGTCACGATGTAGTCGGTAATCTTCTTGTGGAACCAGCCGATGGAGAACGCGCCGGCCGGCTCGAAATAGTAGTCGAGCGCCGCATCCCAATTTGACGCGGTCTGTGGCAATAAGGCCGGGTTGCTAATCGTGAGGGTCCGGTTCGCCTCGTTCGGGGTTTCGTTCGGGACGGCATTGGTCATCGGCGGCCGGCCGAAGCTCGTGGACCAGCTCAGGCGGGCCTTGAGAGTGCGGGCGAGGTTCCGGTTGAGGTGAACGCTTGGAAACGACTTGGTGTAGGTGCCCGCGGTTTCGCGGCGGTTGTTAGCGTAGTCACGCTGGGCGGCCCCGAGGGGATCCGCGGCCTGTTGGGCCGCCGTGCTGGCGACGCGGGAGCGGACCCACCCGTAACTGCCCGTATCCGTCGTCTCGCTGCGAACGCCCGCTAGAAAACCGGTGCCGGCTGCCTGGCCCTGCAGCATGGCGTAGCCGGCCGTGACCGTTTCCGTCACGCTCCGGGACAGCGTGTATTTCTGGCTCTGGGCATAATAAAGATCCTCCCGCCACAGCCCCGGTGCGACGGGTTCGCCGTCCTGCATGAATTGCGCGAAGTCCCAGGTGGGAATCCGCCGGCCGGTTTTTTTCTCATCCCAGGTGGAGAGGCCCGGGTCATTGGCCAGGGCGGTGGTGCCCGCGTAATTCCAACGTCGCCGGTCGTCCGCGTCGGTGACGACCTGCCGGCGCCACTGGCCCCCGGTTTTGAGCGAAACCGCCAACGCTTCGACGGGGATCCGATAGGTGAAATTGGCCCGGAGATCCTTTACGAGGTGCTCATTTTGGATGCCCTTGTTGCTGCTGAGCGCGGTCGGCGCGGGCCGATAGCTTTGGGGGTTGGTGATATCGGCGCCGGCGGTTTGCGTGAACCGCGGGTAGAGATCGGACGGGGAGCGATCGAGGATCCAGCCGATATTGGTGACGCGGTTGATGAGGGCGCCGTCGTTGTTGCCAATGCTGTAACGGGTCCGGCTGTAGAGCGCCGCGTAGTCGATGGCCAGCGGGCCGAACGTGTGCTCGGCGCCCAGGTCGGCGTGCCGCAGCCGCTGGAAACGTTCGGCCAGGGTGGAGGTTGCATCGATGAGGGAGGCGGCCACCGGGCGGACTTGCGTGATGCGATCTGTATAGCCGGGGATGACACCGGAGGTCGTCGCGTTCGGTACGGTCTGGTTCGTGAAGGCCCGCGTGGTGTAGCGGCGACGTGCAGGTTCGAACGCGTCGTTGTAAATCAGGTTGAGCGTGAGCTTCGTGTGGGACGAGAGCCGGTAGTCGAACTTTGTGCTGACGCTGGCCTGCTTGCGGTTGTTGAAATTATCCTCGGTGCGGTAGTCCCAGAGATACGCCGGCGCGGTCAGCGTGTTTTCAAAATCGCGCGTGGCCCGGAAATTCCCGAAGGCATTTTCACTGTAGAACAGGTTCACCGCCACCCCCAGGTTGCGCCCGCCGCCCGGGAGATCGAACACTTCCTGGTAGGCGGCGTTGAAGAGCGGATGGCTGGGGTGGTCGCGCCGCATCGGGATCTGTTCGGTAAACGACGGCGCAAAGCGCGTCGACAGGCTGTAGGTTAACCGGCGTTTTTCCCTCATGCCCAACGGTGACCGGGTCTTGAAGTTGATGGTCCCGCCAAGGGAATCGGCGCCCTTGTCCGGTGTGTGTCCCTTGATGAGTTCCAGTTGCTCAAACATGGCGCCCGTGAACGCCGTCATCCGGGTCTGGCGGGTCATCGCCTGAAAACTCGACATCATACCCCCGTCGATGGTGATGGTGTTTAGGCCAAGACTCATGCCGCGGATGGTGACGCCCTCGACCACCTCGTCGCCGGGTATGCCGGCGACGCCCGGCAAACGCATCGCCAACTCCGTGGCGTTCATGTTCGGGAGATTGCCGTAGGTATCCATGGCGACGACGTTCTTCACGTTCGCCGCATTGCGTTGTGCGGTCAGCGCCGCGGCGATCCCTTCGCGTTCGCCGGTAACGGTAAATGCGCCCAACTGGTAGATGGACGAGGTCAGGTCGAAGTCCCGCCCGGCGGTGGCGTCGCTGGTAACCGTGACGGTGCCTCGCATGGCATCGAGACCGGTGTACCAGACGACGATTTCATGCGTGCCGGCCTGCACGTCGTTCAGCGAGAAGCGGCCGGTGCGATCGGTCAGTGCGGTGAGCCCGAGGGCGGGGAGCTCCACGCGTGCGCCCTCCAGCAGATTGCCCGTGCCGGCGTTGCTCACCGTGCCGGTGATGGTGCCGGTGCCTCGCGCGGCGGGAGCGGTTCGCCCCGGCAAAGTGGTCAGCAAAGCCAGCCCGAGAAGAAGCGCAGACCGCGGCCTGACAGCCAAGAGCCGCGCGGTGAGCAGATTGAAACACTCGGTAACGTATCCGGGGCTTTTCATGGGAGGAGGGCGGCGGCTGCCGCGCGATGATAAGTGGTGGCCATCCTGGCGCGACCCCCAAATGCAACCCCAGCGCAACCAGACGTCGGCGGGTGGGTCGGAGCGAAATCCAATCCACCCATCCTTGGATTGATTTCCGCCGCAACGGCGTGCGGCCACGGCATGGTGCGGGCTGCCGGAGGCGGGTGGACCGCGCGTTGTTGCAAGTTTCGCCCTGACCCTTTTGGCAGACGTCACTTTATTTTGTCGCCGGGCAAAAGGGTCTGCGGCAGGTCGCGGAAGCGAACCGGCTTGCCCGCTGCAAAGTCGAGCAGCCAGAGGCGGTCGTAGGACTTGCCTGACCAGGTCGCGGGGCCGGTCGTCCAGCCGAAGGCTTTAAGCATGTCCGGAATCACATCGTGCTCCCAGCAGATGATCACGGTTTTGTTGTCGTACGCCGTTGCGGAGAGGATGGCCCGAACCAGCGGCGCGATCTCGTCCCGCGTAAAACGGGTATCGGGCGTGAGACCGAGCGCGCGGGCGGCCGGCTCCATGGTCTGGATCGCGCGCACCGAGCCTTTTTTCCCGTGTGGCCGCATGGCGAAGATCGCCACGGCCGGACCGTGCTCAAGGGCGCGGACATCGTGCGTGAGCAACCCCGCCAAGGCGCCGGCCCGGGCCCGGCCTCGCTCGTTCAGCTCAAACCCGACCTCCGGCTTTTCCGCATGGCGGAGGAAGATGATCTGGGCCGGACTGCCGTGAGCCGGGCTCGCGATAACCCCTAGCACCACGACGAAGAGTCCCCGCAAACTACGCCAAGTCGTCATCGAGGAACTCAACTCCAGGCCGCAGGGCAGAGCAAGAATCGCTGTGCGCAACGTGATCGGCGAATAGCCCAAACGGAATAGCCCAAACGGGTCAGGGCGAAACGTGCAACCGGCGCCGGTCGCCCCGTCTCGATTGGTCGCGGCTTCGAGATTGCTGGAGCCGCGTTTGAGCCGGAGGTGAAGACGTGGTGACGTCTCGGGACCACGTGGTCGCTGCGCTTCAGCGCGGCTGCACAAGTTCTGGCAGCGCTTGAGGTGGGCTATGCGGTCATTTGAACCCTCGGCATTCCCGCGCACCCTTCCGGTCGCGGCGACGCTTATTTGGTTTGCGCCAACGTTGCGGAACTCGCGGTTGCCTGCCGCGCCCCGGATGGCTTCGTCTCAAACCGCAACCTGCTGTCTCCCGCGCTTTCCCCGGCTGGCCCTACGCAAAACTCGGAGGGGAGTTCCGGTCCAACCCAGGCGCGGATTGGTTCTATGTGGAAACGCGTGCGGCTACGAAATCGCGCTGGTGCCGGAGCCGGGCTTGCTGCGCGTTGTTGAATGTTTCGCCCTGGGGTTGC
>CAIJFT010000200.1 GCA_903820035.1 uncultured Opitutia bacterium | reverse complement strand
TAATAGTCCTCGTCGCGGCGCCAGCCGAGGATCGTGACGAGGTGCTCCTTGAGCCAATAACTTTGGAGCACGGCGGCTCGCGACTTGATCACCTCGCGTTGGGTGGATCCCCCGTTGTTGATCTCGACGAGGTTGGTCGGGCTGTCGGCAAACGTGCCCGGGTCGGTGGCGTTGGCGGCGCGCACAAAATAATTCGTGGCCACGGTCGGGCCCGCCGTAAGAGCTGGAATGCGGATGGGCTCGAGACGGAGTGGATTGTTATTTCCGATGATCGAGGCCCCAAGATAAACGAGAGCTTCGGCACGGCGATTAAGGGTAACCACGTTGGGATTGATCGCATTCGCAGCGTTGCCGTCGGCGGCAAGGCGGTGGGTGTAGCTGATAATCTCGGCGGCGTTTTCCTCGTACAGGCCGGTCAGGGTATGGCGACCGAGCCATTTCATCCACGCCGGACGCGCCTCCTTAAAATCGTAGCGGGCAAACGCGGTGGCACGCGCCGTCTCGCGGTCGCTGTAGTTGTTGCTCCAGGTCGACTGTCCGTAAAGCGCATAGGGTCGGCCGAGGTTGGGATTGGGCTGCCCGTTGGGCAGGGTGACGCTAGTGTCGATGTTGATGTGGTTGGCATTATTGGCCGAGAAGAAAGAATTCCGCGCGCGGCGATCGAGGCGTTGCGTGTCGTAGGCGAGTTCAAGGCCGAGGTGGTCCGAGAGTGCACGTTGCTCAAGCGCGACGTTGAAAGTATGAAACGAGTCGCCCTGGACGGAGGACTCGTCGATCATCCGGTGTTGAAAATCGAAGGCGCTGTAGTCAGTGAAGCCCTGAAACTTGATGCCGGCGGGAACTTGGTTCGGCTGCTGACCGGGGAGCACGTTGGCGCCGGTCCAAAAACCGGCAGGCAACACGGCGATATTGCGCGTGGCGACGAACTGGGCGACGTCGTCATTTAGGTCGCGGTTGATCAGCGGTTGGAATATACCCGCGCGCACAGTGTTGGCGGCGGTGAGGGTGGTCGATTGCAACACCCCGCGGAACGCGAAGGCGGGAGCCGGAGCGTTGGGCTGCGAGTAAACGATGGCGACCTGGTCGAAGAGCTGGGCCTGGCCCATGAGAAAGCCCTGAAAGTTGATGGCGTTTTGGCTGGCGGCGTTGGGATTGCGGGCGGGATCGTCGTAGAAAGTCCAATCGTAGGTCGGGCGGCCGGCCGCATACCAGTAACGGGAGGCGCTGTCGAAAGGCAGGACCGTGATCGGGCGGTTGGCGCTCGTACGACCCGCCTCGAATTGCGCGCGTACCGTGGTGGACTTGAAGGGCTGGTAGCTGGCGGCGCCGAAGAGCCGGCGCTTCTCCTCAAAGGCGGGACGCTGGTTGTATTCCTCCCTGTCTCGGAGGGCCGCGAGACGGAGGGCGAGCTTGCCCGGGACTAGTACGCGGTTGAAATCGAGCGAGGCGCGAAAACTGGAATTGTCGCCGAAGCGCGTCTCGACACGGTTTTGGTTGTGGTTGAGATTAGGGCGAATGAGCGCGGTGTCGACGACGCCGGCCGGGCTGCCTACCCCGAAGAGGGTGGCGTTGGGGCCACGGTTGATCGTGACGGTATCGGTGTTGTAGGAGTCGAATGCGATGTCGGTGCTGTAGAAGCCGCGTGTGAAGTTGGGGGAAGCGAGGCCGCGCGTGCGCGTGGCTCCTTGCGGATTGGAGCGCGGTGCCTCGCCGACGACCTGATCGGTGTTGATGCTGCTGGCGGAGCCCGAGTAGTTGCCGCCGGGACCGGCGGCCTCCATGCCGGTGGCATAGACGAGCAGCTCGTTGGCGTTGGTAGCGCCAATGTCGTTGAGGAAATCCTTAGTGTAGATCGAAAGCGAGGCGCCGAGGTCTTTCACAGGGGTGTTGAGCCGCGTGCCGGCCAGGGTCGAGGTAGCCCGATAGCCGGTGTCACGATCCGTACTGACGGTGAACGGCGAAAGCACGACGGTTTCATCGGAACGTATGGGCTCCATCTTCGAATCAGCGGCCTGGGGGGCGTTCGGGCGGCGGTCGGGGTTGTCCTGCGCCGCCCTTGGTGCGTTTGAGTCGGCCGCTCCTTTACGCACGGCGAAGGCGCCGGTCTTCACATCCTCTTCTCCGACGAGGGCGGTGCCCGCGAGCAACTGCTGCAAGGCGGCGGCGGGGGCAAGTTCACCCTTCACGGCGTTGGTGCGCACGTCTTTCACGACCCCGGTGACAAACACGACGCCGCGGCCGGATTGCTCGGCAAACTGCTTGAGCGTCTGCGCCGCGGAGCCCGCAGGCAGGAAGAACGACTTGGTGTCGCCATCAGCCGCGGCACGGATCCTTGGCCCGAGGCCAAGCAGGGCGATGAGTAGGAAGAAAACGTGAAGCCGTGGCCAAACGCGGGGCCAGATTAATCGAGTAGGGTTCATGGTAGTGGAGGGGTTGCCCACCCTCGGCGATCAGAGTGGAAGGTATACCTAAACGCGACAGCCGGCCGTTTCGTTTACAGGGATCCGCAGAATTCGCGAAAAATCACAAAACACGTCCGCCTGAATCTTGCGGCAGGTCCGAGTTGTGGCCGGCCGCAGGCAGCACCCTCAGGCAGCGGTCAGCGGGAAAACGTAATGCGACCGGGCTCGGATCGATCTGCGCGCAAGCTGGCGCTGGCCTCGACTAACCGCGAGAATCCTTCCGGATCATCCGCCCAGAAAAAACCGCTGATGCGAATGGTCCCGAGTTCAGCCGCGCCCAAGGCGAGTTGCACCCGGCTCTGGCGGTTGAAGAGCGCGACAGCCTCGGTGAGCGGAGTGTCGACGAACTCGACGCGCATCCCTCGCCACGCGAGGGCGGCCTGGGTTTCGGCGGACGTCAACCGGACAGGTTCCAACGGTGCGGAAGCCGCCGCCGGCACCGTGAGTCGGGTGCCCGCATCGAGGTAGGTCACCGCCGGTTCAGCGGTCGAGGGGGTCGGCAAATCAGCGGCGGTGGGCAATCCCACGTGAGGTGCCGCGGATCGTTCCACCGCCACCCGGCCTTCGGTCACCAGCACGCCGACCCCTGCGGGTGCGAATTGCACGGAGAACTCCGTCCCCACAGCGCTCACCGCCACGGCGCCGGCCGAGACCACAAACGGCCGGCTCGGATCCTTGGTCACCGCGAAGTGAGCTTCGCCTCGGACCAACCGCACGGCCCGCCGCTTGGTGGAAAAATCGACCGCGATCTCGGCACCGGTGTTGAGTTCAACCACCGAACCATCCGCCAGCGTCCGGCGTTCCGGTTTGACCACGACTGATGTCGTTGCCCGCTCGCGTGCCGTCGTGGTGGCCTGGCGCGGAAAGAACGCCACTGCCGCGGCCATGGCCAACGATGCCGCCACCGCACCGGTGAGCACCCGCCGGCGAAGCCTTTTGGCCCGACGCCGCACCTGGGCTTCAACCGCACGCACGACCGAATCCGCCTGACCGGTGAAACGCGGCTCTTGCAGCCGGTGCCACGCAGCTTGGATCTCCTCGACGATCGCAGCATGACGGGGATCGGCGAGCAGCCAGCGGCTGAACTCGGCCTGTTCGTCCGCGGACAAGCCGGCCTCACGCCGCGCCAACCAATCCGCGGCGATGGTCTCGATCCGCGCAGTCGCCGCCGCCGATTGGCCGCTGCGGAAGGGAGTGGGTGCGCTCATCGTTTGCCCTCCTCTGGCAGGCCGCGCTCGCGAAAATAGTGGGCGCATTTCTTCATGGCCCGCGAGAGCTGCACGCGCACGGTCGGTTCCGAGATGCCCAACTCGCGGGCGATGTCTCCGCAGTCACAACCCCGCAAGAGACGAAGCACCGCCACCTCCCGGCAACGCCCCGGCAACTCGGCGATAGCCTCGGCGATGAGGGCAATCTCCTCCCGACTGCACACGTCTTCGACCACGTTGACATTATCTTCTATAACGCGCGCCGCCGGCAGTCCGTTTACCGGCAATGCGACCAAATGCTTTTGTCGGCGAAAAAGGCTAATCGTCGCATTGCCCGCCACCGTGAAGAGAAACCCCCGCACCGAAGTCAGACGGCCCCGCTGCCACGCGAGAAGCGTCTTGAGAAACGACTCCTGAACGACGTCGTCCGCATCAACCAACGTCGGATACCGACGATTCAAGAAGGCCCGGAGGGCGGGCTCCAGCGGACGTACCTCGTCCTCAAACCACCGCTCACGCGCCTGAACCGACTGGTCGTCGGGGGCGGCAACGGAGGCGGATGGCGAGTCACTCACGGGTGAAACGAAGGATCAACAACTCCGGACATCGCATAGAAACCAGGGCTTTAGCGAGCTGATTTCAACGCTTACCCCATAGACGTTCGAAACATCGGATTTGTTTACAGGCTGGTCAAAAATTACCACCTCGGGTCAGGGCGACCGATCCATTTGTGTCACGTCACGATTTTCTACAACGCTCGCCGGACGACGCAATTTTCGAAAGTCGCTGGCGATAGTCCGAAAGGCGGATAGTCCGAAAGGGTCAGCAACGGTCTTTCAGGCGAGCTTAAATTGAGGATTTTTCAGGAGGTGGTTGAGGAGGACGATGAGTTTGCGCATCAGGGCCACGAGCGCGACTTTCTTGGGTTTGCCGGCCGCGACGAGGCGGTCGTAAAACGCT
>CAIJFT010000199.1 GCA_903820035.1 uncultured Opitutia bacterium | reverse complement strand
GTTTCCGGTCAGCCTCGGGCCGAATCCGGCTCATTTCAAGGATGGGGCGCGTCGGTCTGTGCCCGGCTCCGTAGGTCGGACGAACGCCGTCGCCAACGCGGGCAGGTCGATCGCCAACGGGCCCGCCATTGCTGCAGCACCGGCTCCGGGTAAATGGGGCCCACGAAGAAGGCGGCGGATGGGGCCGAAACGAAGGCGAAGGGAGTCGCCCGGACCGCACCGGTTCCTGCCCATCTTCCTTCGGCCGAGCCGCTCCGTTGAGACGAGGGGCGGGCCAACGCTGCGTGGTCGTGCCCTGCCCGACTCAGAACTTGACGTTCAAGCGATCGCCCCGGGCGCCGAAGCGCTGGACCTGATCGTAGAGGCGCTCTTCGGCGATGCGACTGGCGGCGCGCTCGGTGGTGCGCACGGACGTTTCCAGTGACGCGGTCGACACCATTGCCGTCAGAAGTCGGGCGCGGCGGGATTCGCCGGGAGAAGTCATTTGGGCGAGCGGTTCGACGGTCGCGCGAGCGGGAAGGCCGCGGGACTCAAAACCAGTCCTGCCGCCCAGGAGCCGGCTGCCGGTCGACGGAGCGGAAGTCGTGGTGACAAAGCTGACCGGCAGGCGCGCGCCCGTTGACTCGGTGACTGCGGCGTGAGGTGCAATTGGGGCGGTGTCAGCCACCGTAGGCTCAAAGACAGCGACCATGGCTGGCTGGGCGGAGACGGCGTTCGCGACGTTCGCGTTCGCCGGCAGGTCAATCGATACCTCGGCGTTGGGCAGGTCTGCGACCGATGCGACCGCTGATTGTCGGGCGGTGCTCCGGAGATCGCCCCGCGCGGTCTCGCTGGCGACCGCCTGGCTCTTTTGGACGCCGCCGGGCATAGCGCCTGTCGGGAGATGGCTATCGCGCATCGCCAGAAAGGTCAGGCCGCAGACCGCCGCAGCGCCCAAGGGCAAACGGAACCGGTAGAGCGCGCGGAAGGAAACGGCTGGCAGGGTTTGCCACCACGGGCGTTTCGCGACCAAGGCGGAGAGTTGCTTGGCCCGCAGCTCACGATCGAACTGCGACCAGAATTCAGCCGGCGGACGTTCCGAGCGCTTCAAGCGTAGCAGGTCCTCCAAGCTGACGGGGCGATTACGGTGCGGCTTCATCGACGTATATACGGTTGAAGCTCAGACTGTAAGAGCTGCTTGGCGTAGTGCAGACGGGACCGCACCGTGCCCACAGAGCACTTCATCACTTCGGCGATCTCTTGATGGCTTAGGCCATCGATTTCAAACAGGGTTACCACGGTGCGATGCTTGATAGACAGTTTCTGCAGCGCATCGTTCAATTTTTCCTGAAGTTCATGAACGTAGGTATCTCGGTCGGCGCCGGTCTTATCCGTCAACGCATCAATAATTTCCTTGGAAACAGGCTCGTCGGCATCGATGCGCTCCAGGCTGAAAAAAGACCTTAGGCGAGCCTTCCGCAGGTGGCTAAGCGCGGAGTAGACGGCGATCCGATATAGCCAGGTGAAGAAGGAGGATTGGCCCCCAAACCGGTGGATCGACTGGAAGGCCTTGATGAAGGCGTCTTGGGTTAGGTCCGCCGCGTCTTCGCGGTTCGATGTCATGTGGTAGACAATGCCGTAGACCCGCGCCCGGTACTTCTCGATCAGCTGATCAAAAGCGGCCACATCTCCCGCTTGAACTTGGTGAACGATCACCATGTCCGCGTCGGCCTCCTGCCGGCGTTCGGGGGACGCCACCATCGTCTTGCCGAAGATCTTGGTCGCTTCGATCACGGGGGGACTTAATCGCGGCGGGTGAAACGGGGCAAACGCAATCGGGGCCGACGTCGGGGTCAGCCGTGACGATGGAGGCCGGCGACCTGCGCTTGCAGCACGTCGCATAGACCGACCAGCAGCGGGGTCGGGGGCTGCGATTGCCAATCCCGCAGCGCGGCGGTGGCGGCATCTATCTCGATCTGCACTGCGGCGACGACGGCGTCGAAGACCCCGAGTTCGGTCATCTGCTGCAGGTGGCGGGCAAGTTGCGGCGGGTTTTCGCCCTTGATTTCGGCGGCAAGCGCGGCGGCTTCGCTGGCCGACAAACGTTCCAGGAGGAGCAGCAGCGGCAGGGTGAGTTTGCCACTCGCCAGGTCGGTGCCGAGGGTCTTGCCGATGCGCTTCTCCTCGCCGAAGAAATCCACGAGGTCATCGTACATCTGATACGCGATACCAAGGTGCCGGCCAAAGCGGCTCGCGGCATCGACGAACTCCATCGGGTAGCCGGCGAGCCGGGCGCCGAGGAAACACGAGACGCGGAACAGTTCGGCCGTCTTGAGATCCACGATGCGTTCGTAGTCGGCGCGCGTGATGTTCGTCGTCCCGCGGCGCAGCGTCTGCACGATTTCGCCGGCGCATACGCGGCGGGTCGAGGCGGACACCATCGCGCACACTTCGGTGGTCGGAAATTCGGTGGCGAGGTGCAGCGCGTGGGCGAACAACGCGTCGCCCAGCAGCACCGCGGCCGTCGGGCCATACTCACGCGAGGCGGTCCGGCGGTTTCGCCGTACCTCGGCTTCGTCCATGATGTCGTCGTGCACGAGCGTCGCGAGGTGTACGAGTTCGACGACGGCGGCGACCCGGATCAGATCGGGATCGACCTGCCCCGATTGACGCCAGCCGCTAAGAAAGGTGAGGGCGGGGCGGATGCGTTTGCCCGAGGTGTCGATGCAGTAGTCCGCCATGGTGCGGATCTCGGGCTCGAACGCCCCGAGTTGGCCGCGCAGGAACTGGTCAAGCGACGCCATCTGCGGGCCAAGCAGCGAAAACACGCCCGCAAAGGCGTGGGTTTTGGCGCTGGCCGGGGGGCTGCTGACACTGCTCATGGTCGCGGAAAGTGGGTTGGGCCGGTCGGAATGACGAACCAATAGTCAGACTCCGGCGGGGTCAAAGCCCAGTTTTCGCTTTCGCTTTTTCCTCCCGCCGCAAACCCTCGCGCATGGCCGTGCATCAAGAGATCCTTTCGCTCCGCGCGGGGCGAAAGGGCACCCGTGAGATCACGGATGAAGTGGCCCGCGTGGTCGGGGCCAGCGGCTTCGGCTGCGGAGTCGCGACCGTGTTTTGCCGGCACACGAGCTGTTCGCTGGTGATTATGGAGAACGCCGATCCGTCGGCGCGGCGCGATCTTGAGGCGTGGTTCGACCGGCTCGTGCCCGAGCGGGATCCGCTCTTTGAGCACACGCTGGAGGGGCCGGATGATATGCCGAGCCACATCAAGATGGCACTGACGCGTACGAGTGAGACCGTGCCGTTCTCCGCCGGCCGCCTGATGCTGGGCACCTGGCAGGGGATATTTTTGTGGGAACATCGCCGCGCCGCCCACGCCCGCGAGGTCGTGGTGACGGTGATCGGCGAGTAGGGCGGTCGGGTTGCGGGAGGGGTTTGATGCGCCGGCTTTTTGGCCTGAGCGGTCGGAGCATAAAGCCCTTCCCTCAGGTTGTGCGTAACCGGATTTTGTCGCCCTGCGCGTGAGCGCAGGGACTTCCCGGTTTCGAAACAAGCCCTGCGCCCCCACGCGCAGGGCCACGCGGGATAGGCTCAGCTCTTCGCTGGCAGGCAGGCGCCGCAGCCGCTGGCGAAGAAGTCGTTGCCCTTATCGTCGACGAGGATGAACGCGGGGAAGTCCTCCACTTCGATTTTCCACACCGCCTCCATACCGAGCTCCGGATATTCGAGCATCTCGACCTTCTTGATATTTTCCTTGGCGAGGATCGCGGCCGGGCCGCCGATGCTGCCGAGGTAGAAACCGCCGAATTTCTTGCAGGCGTTCGTCACCTGCACGCTGCGATTGCCCTTCGCGAGCATCACCATCGAGCCGCCCTGCGACTGGAAGAGATCGACGTAGCTGTCCATGCGGCCCGCCGTGGTCGGTCCGAAGGAGCCGGACGCATAACCGGTGGGCGTTTTGGCCGGACCGGCGTAATACACCGGGTGGTCCTTAAGATACTGGGGCAGGCCTTGGCCGGCATCGATGCGCTCCTTGAGCTTCGCGTGCGCGGTGTCGCGGGCCACGATCAAGGGGCCGGAGAGCGAGACGCGGGTCGTCACCGGATAGCGCGAAAGCTCGGCGAGGATTTCCTTCATCGGCCGGTTGAGGTCGAGGCGGACGATGTTGTCGTCCTTCAGCTGCCGGCTTGCGGCGGGAATATACCGGCCCGGCTTCGTCTCCATCTGTTCGAGAAAGATGCCGTCCTGCGTGATCTTGCCGCGGATGTTGCGGTCGGCGGAGCACGACACGCCCATGGCGACGGGGCAGCTGGCGCCGTGGCGCGGCAGCCGCACGACGCGGACGTCGAGGGCGAAGTACTTGCCGCCAAACTGGGCGCCGATGCCGGTGGACCGCGCGATGTGCAGCACCTTTTCTTCCATCGCGAGGTCGCGGAAGGCGCGCCCGTGCTCGTTGCCGTTGGTCGGCAGGGCATCGAGGTACTTGGCCGAGGCGAGCTTCAACGTCTTCATGCAGGCCTCGGCGCTCGTGCCGCCGACCACAAATACGAGGTGGTAGGGCGGGCACGCCGATGTGCCGAGCAGCGGGAGTTTGTCGGCGACGAATTTCTCGAAACTCTTCGGGTTGAGCAGCGCCTTGGTCTCCTGGAACAAGTACATCTTGTTCGCCGAGCCGCCCCCCTTGGCGACGAAGAGGAAGTCGAACTTTGCGCCTTCGGTTGCCATCACGTCGATCTGCGCCGGCAGGTTGGTGCCGGTGTTGACCTCATGCCACATGTCGAGTGCGGCGGTCTGCGAGTAGCGGAGGTTTTCCTTCGTGTAGCATTCGTAAACGCCTTTGGAGATCCATTCGGCGTCATTCGCTCCGGTCCAGACCTGCTGGCCCTTTTTGGCGAAGACGGCCGCGGTGCCGGTATCTTGGCACATCGGCAAAATTCCCTCGGCCGCGACCTCGGCGTTTTTCAACAGGGTCAGCGCGACGTAACGGTCGTTGGCGGACGCCTCCGGATCGTCGAGGATCGCGGCGACCTGCTGGAGGTGTTTCGGGCGCAGGTAAAACGAGGTGTCGTGAAACGCCTGCTGGGTGAGGAACGCGATCGCCTCGGGTGCGACCTTCAGGATTTCGCGGCCCTCGAAGGTCCCGGTGCTGATGCCTTCCTGCGAGAGGAGGCGGTACACGGTGTCGTCGGCACCGAGCGGCATGGGGTCTTGGTAGACAAAGGCGGGCGTTGGCATGGCGAGTTAACCTTTGGCATTTTTCCGCCCGAGTAAAGGAGGCGGAGTGGATGCGCCGGTGGTTGAAAGGCGGGGGGCCTACGCCGAAAGCAAAACGTCTGCGACGGGTGCCGATGGCCGAGGCGCTCTGCGCGTGAACGCCGGAACTCCAGCGGGAGGAAGCCCCTGCCCACGCCAGACGGTGGGAAAGGTTTTCCGGCGCAGCGGGAAAATGTTCGGCGGGGCGGGCCTCAGGTCGGGTGGAGCGATGCAAGGGTTTTCGCGGGGCGCGGAGGAGCCGGCCGCTTGGGCTCGGCGGCATCGGCCGCTCCGTTTGCCACCCATCGTGGAGAAAACGATGCCGCCGCCACTCGCTGGCGCTTGCCGCGACCCGGGCGGTCGCGCGCGGGCCGACGCGGACCGCCTACTTCCGCGCCATCGTCCGAACCACGTCGTGAAAGCGCGGTAGATCGGCGGGCGTCACCACTTCGCCGCGCTCGCGGCCCCAGCCGCTCTCGCCGGGCCAGAGTCCGCGTTCGAGGAAGTTCTCATACGCCGCGGTCATGCCCGCGACTTTCAGGTAATCCTTCTGTTCCTTTTCGTCGCGTACGCCGGTTACCTGGGTCGCAGGGATCGGGGTGATCCCGCCGCTCGAGATGTGCGCGAGGTCGTTCAGGGCTACGAACGAACGACAGTCCGCGAGCGTGGTCGCCGGTCGCGGACTTTCCCCCCGGAGATAGCGGTAATAGTCGAGGTGGTTTTCCTGCAACGCGTCGAACGGCTCCAGGGCAGACTTCTCGATGCGTCCGTCGGACCAGCGGATCTCCACGCTGCCGCCGACTGCGTAGCGGAGCACGGCCCGCTCGCAAATCACGACTTCGCCGTGCGTGCTGGCGCCCACGCAGGCATGGGACAGCGCGAAGCGCAGCGTGGCGCCGGCGACGGTGTCGGCCTCGATGAAAAAGGTGTCCGCGCCTTCGATCGCGTGGGCGCGGTACAATTCGGCACGGACGGCCGCAAGCTGCGCCCAGCTGAAGAGCCCGGGGCCGCCGACCCAGAAAAGCAGGTTGTGGACGAAGTGCGCCATGGCGTTGCCGCAGCACGAGTCGAGGACGACGCGGTCGTCCATGAGCAGTCGGCCCGCCCAGTCGTTGCGCGAGAAATAGCTGGCGGGACGAGGCCACGACGCGGCGAGGGTGGCCCCGCGGATCGCGCCGAACTCGCCGGCGAGCAGGCGCTCCTTCAGGGCGAGGCGAGGCTTCTCGATGATAAAATTGAAGCCGACGTGCGAGGCGCGGCGCGCGCGACCGTCGGCCGTGATCATCTTTTCCAGCTCCGCGTAGTCCAGCGTCGGCGGCTTCTCGAGATAGGTCGGCAGGCCGTAGCTGGTCGCCGCCGCGTGCATTTCCGCGTGGAGCTGGATCGGGGTCGGAATGACCACGAGATCGAGCTGCCGGTGGCAGGACTCGAGGAGGTTGCGGTAATCGCCGAAGACCTGGACGCCCCGCGCTGCAAAACGCCACGACTCCTGCTCGCTGGTGAAACGCTCCGGGTGGGGATCGCAGGCGCAGATCACTTTGGCGTGGCCGCGCTCCTCCAGCCGGGCGACCGCTTGGTGGTGGGCGCCGGCGAAACCGCCGAGGCCGATGATGCCGATGCGAATAGGGGGCTTCACACGATCTTGAACTTGGGGAGGTCCTGGCCGTCGATCAAGCCGACGGGCCGCTGCCGGCCGTCGACCACAATAAGGTCGTCGATCTTGTGTGCCTCGAAGAGCCGGAGCGCGTCCACGCCGAGGGCGTCCTGCGAGATCACCTTCGGCCGGCGCGTCATGAAGTCGGCGACCGGCCGTTGCAAAAAGTCCGGGCCGGTGAGGGCGCTGCGGCGAAAATCTCCGTCGGTCAGAATCCCGGTCAGCCGGCCGCTCTTCCGGTCGATGAGGGCGATACTGCCGCTCTTGGCCTTGGTCATGGTTAGAATCGCGTCCTGGGTGGATATCGTGTCGGCCGCGGTGGGCAGGCGTTCGCCGGTGCGCATGATGTCTTTGACGCGCAGGAGCAGGATTCGGCCCAGATTGCCGGCCGGATGAAATTTTGCGAAATCGGCCCGACTGAGCCCCCGCTCCTTGAGCAGCACCATCGCAAGGGCGTCGCCGAGGGCGAGTGCGGCGGTGGTACTGGCGGTGGGCGCAAGCCGGAGGGGGCAGGCTTCGGCGGGTACGCGGTAAACCAGTCGGAAGTCGGCGTTGCGGGCGAGGTCCGACGCGGGGTGGCTGGTGAACGCGACCAGGCGGACTCCGAAGCGCTTCAGGACGGGGACAAGCCGCAGGATCTCATCCGACTGGCCGCTGTTGCTCAGGAGAAAAACGAGGTCCGGTTCCCCGACGAGCCCGAGGTCGCCGTGGAGTGCCTGGGTCGCGTCGAGGACGCAGGAGGGAATCCCGGTGCTGTTGAAGGTCGCGGCGATCTTCTGGGCGATCGGGGCGTTCTTGCCAATGCCGCTGAAAACCAATTTGCCGCCGCGGGTGATGGTGGCGGCGACGGCCCGGGCGGTCTCGACAAACTCCCCGCCCAACGCGCGGGCGGTGGCGGTGAGGGCCTCCTGTTCCGTCCGGATGCACGCGCGGGCCCGGGAGAGAACAGTTTTCGATTGCAGCGCCATTTAGAGTTTGAGTCGTCGGAGAGTCGGCGGAATTTAGGGCCAACTTCCTTTCGTTCAATTCCTTTTAATCCCTGATGACTGTCCGCCGAACACTTTGCGCTGCATTTGCACTCGGTGTGCTCCTGCTCGGCGCCGGCTGCAGTGATCGTGACAGCGTCCCGACCATCTCGGAAATCGACGAGCCGCTCTACGTGCAGGGCCTGCAGCTCAAACGCCAGGGGCGCTATCCGGAGGCGTTGACCGCCTTTCTGAAGGTGATCGATAAGCGGGGCGCGCGCTCCGCCCCCGAGTCTCACGTCGAGGCGGGGGTCATCTTTCTCGATCATGCGAAGGATCCGATTTACGCGTCCTATCACTTCCGCCGTTACCTCGAGTTACAGCCGAATTCCAAGCAGGCGGAATTTGTCCGCGGTAAAGTGACCGCCGCGAAGCGGGAGTTTGCCCGCAGCATTCCCGGTCGGCCGATGGAAGATCAGTCGGTCCGCATGCAATCCGACGACGAGGTCGCGACCCTGCGCCGGGAAAACGCCGAATTGCGGGCGGAGCTCGCGACCCTGCGCGGCGGCGGGGCCATGCCCGTGCCCCGGGCGCCCCGTATGATCACCGTTCCCGAGGAGGCCCTCACTCCTTCCGCCGTGCTGCCGCCGGTCGCGACCGTGGTCGACGCGCCGCCCGCCTCCACGCCGGTGCGCCCCGCGATGCCCACCGACCGTCCGCCCCCCCCCGGCGTTCAGGTTCAGGCGCCGGCCCCGTCTCCGGTTGCGACTCCGGCGTCCAAACCGACGCCGCCGCGGCCCGCGCCCGCCGCCGCGGGGCGGACGCACCTGGTCGCGCAGAAGGACACGCTCTACGGCATTTCCGTGAAATACTACGGCAACGGCCGGCAGGTGGAGGCGATTTATCAGGCTAACCGCGACGTGATGAAGGACCGCACGGATGTGCGCCCGGGGATGACGCTGAAGTTACCCGCGGGTGAAGGC
>CAIJFT010000198.1 GCA_903820035.1 uncultured Opitutia bacterium | reverse complement strand
TCTCAGCGAGTTCGGGGTAGAAGTATCGCTCGGTGAAATCCACGTGGGGCCCGTCATCACGCGCTACGAGGTCGTTCCGGCCCCGGGCGTGCGCGTCGAAAAGATCGCCGGACTCGACAAGAATATCGCGCTCGGCATGCGAGCCCAGTCCGTGCGGATCCTCGCCCCGATTCCCGGCAAGGCCGCCGTCGGCGTCGAGGTCCCGAACCAGCACCCGACCCCGGTGGGCATGCGGGAAATTCTCGAGAGTGAGGATTGGTCCGGGATGAAGTCGGAGATCCCCATCGCGCTTGGCAAGGATGTCTCGGGCAAGCCACTGGTCTCAGACCTCTCGAAAATGCCTCACCTGCTCATCGCCGGTGCAACCGGCTCGGGGAAATCCGTGTGCATCAATTCCATCGTTGCCTCGATCCTTTACTCAAAAAGCCCGAAGGATCTGCGTTTGATCATGGTGGACCCCAAGGTGGTTGAATTGAAAATCTTCAATTCCCTGCCCCACATGCTGATTCCGGTGGTGACCGAGCCGAAGAAAGTGCCGGCCGCGTTGAAGTGGCTCCTCGGCGAAATGGAGCAGCGCTACCAGATCTTCGCGAAGGCAAACGTCCGCAACATCGTCGGTTTCAACAGCCGCAAAAAAGGCGGCAAGACCGACCTGCCGCCCGTCGACCCGCAGACCGCCCTTGCCGGGGTCGATCCGACGACCGACGACGAGATCGAGGTGCCCGACCGCCTGCCTTACATCGTCGCCATCATCGACGAACTCGCCGACCTCATGATGGTCGCCCCGGCGGAAATCGAAACGAGCATCGCGCGCCTCGCCCAATTGGCCCGCGCGGCCGGCATCCACCTCATCATCGCGACCCAGCGCCCCTCCGTGAATGTGATCACCGGTGTGATCAAAGCGAATTTGCCGTCACGCATCGCTTTCCAAGTGGCGTCTCAGGTCGACTCGCGGACCATTTTGGACACCAAGGGAGCGGACACCCTGATCGGCCGGGGCGACATGCTTTTCTCTCCGCCCGGCACCTCCCGACTCGTCCGCGCCCAGGGTGCGTTTGTGTCTGACGAAGAGGTTCAAGCCTTGGTCGAATTTCTCAAACGCAATGGCCCGCCCCAATACGCCCAGTCGGTCCAGCAGCAGATTGATCGCGCCGCGCGCGAGGAGGAAGAGAGTGAAGGCGGTGGCGGTGACGACGATTTGGGCGACGACGAGGAATTGTACCAGCAGGCGCTCGACGTTTTGAAATCGAGCAAGCGCGCCAGTACTTCGATGCTCCAGCGCCGCCTGCGGATCGGCTACAATCGAGCGGCGCGCGTCATGGAAATCATGGAAGAAAAGGGGATCGTAGGCCCGGAGAACGGCTCCAGTCCGCGCGAAATCCTCGTGGATCTCGACGCGCTCTGAGACCCGCTAACCGGGTCTGCGCACCGCGTACTCCCTGCCCGATTCAGCTCTCTCCGGCCGCAGGGGCCGGAATTCTCCTTCCCTCCCCCCGTTTTTGTCCCTAACTCCACCCCATGCAGACAATCGGCGAACGGCTGGAGGAGGCGCGAAAAAAGAAGGGCATTTCCATTCGCGAAGCCGCCGAGGCCACCAAGATTCGTGGTGACTACCTGCAGCGATTCGAGACCAACCATTTCGACATTGGGCTCACCGAAATCTACACGCGCGGTTTCCTGCGCACGTACGCCAACTTCTTAAAGTTGCCGGCGGATCGGATTCTCGGCGACTACGCGGCGCTGGGCCGGGGCGACGCTCGTCCGCGGCAGCCGAATCGCGAAATCTACGGCCGGATGGATATCTCGGTGGCCTCCACCGAAGGGGCCGAGCGCAACGAGCCGGCCAGCGAGCCGGCTCCCGAGCCGTCGCACGCCAATCGAGGTCCACAACGTTCGCGCGCCGGCACTGCGCTGCCGTCAGGTCCCGATCCGGCGGTTGTTTTCAAGTACGTGAAGATCGGTGGCGCAGTGGTGATCGCGCTCCTGCTCCTCCTGATTGCGAAGTCTCTTTTTTCCTCCGGCAAGCCGACCCCGAGTAGCGGAGGCGGAGCGTCCACGCAGGCAACGCGGGGGCCCGCGTTTGGACTGGTCGCTCTGAATCCGGTGCAGGTAACCGTCCGTCGCAAAACCGCTGGCGGCGCCGAGGGTGAAATACTCTTCAGCGGCCCGGTTACACCCGGCGAAATCAAGCTCGTTGCGCGTCCGAGCGCCGTCTATATCGAGGTCAACGCGCCCGAGAGCCTGATGATCGAGATCAACGGGAAGCGTTTCCCGATGGGTCTGCCGCCAGGTGAGCGCCGCGGTGAGCTGCCCGCGCCCTAATTCAGAGAGGTCAGCATTGGTTTGAAAAGCCCAGGCAGGTGCGGATCTGAGCAAATTTCCTCCCCTCCGCTCGCGCAGTCGCCCGCACGAGACTTAGCCTTAAATTACACCGTTTCCGCGCGAGCTGAGCGGGCTTGACTACGATCAAGCAACCTTCGCGGCTGATGCCGGAGCACCTCAGTTTTGGGGTTTCCCGCCTCTCAGCCTGCTAGGCTACCGGCCCCGCCGCCAGCACCCGAGGAAAGAGCCTCCACCCTGAGTCCCCTTCCCGATTTATCGCAGCCCAACCGGGACCCCAAGAACCTCGCGCATCACAAAGGCGCGCTTGAGAGCCTGGGGATCGCGCAGATCACCCAGCAGCCGGCCCCGCGCCGCCGTTCGCTGGGCGGGTTCCGCCTCCGCCGTGGCCTGCTGCGCTGCGGAAGCGCTGGCAGCCCGCCGCTGCACGAGGACCCGCGTCTCCGCCAAGGAGCGCATTTGATCGGCCAGCTGTTGCTGCCGCTCCAATTCCGCGCCGGCGTTGCGTTGCTCAGCAAAAACGGGAGGAGGAACCACCGGTGCCGGTTGCGCACGACGTTGTAAATCCTCCAGCATGCGACCGAGGGGGCCGCCCAGCGGCTCGGGCATCTGGGTGGTTTCGGGCCGCGCGCGCGGCGGGGCCGCCCGCTCCGATTCGAGATCGGAAGCGGCGGGCGCGGCGGGTAATTGCCCCCGCCGCTCGGCAATCTGTCGCCGGATTTGCGCCTGCACCTCTTGGGTGCGGCGTTCGGTCTCGGCGTCTCCACCGGTGGCCTCGTGCTCGCCCTTCGCCTTCCGCGCTTCAAGCAATCCGCGCACCATCTGTCCCGCGAAGGCGAGCACCACCACGATAACTGCGGGGTGATCAATGACCCACTGAAGGATATTTCGGGGCATCGCAGTAACCCCCTAACTATTTTTTGCCCTCAGGATGAGCGATCGAGGATCGCATCTGGGTGTCGGCCTGGACGTTTTCCATCCGGTAATAATCCATGATGCCGAGCCGGCCGGAGCGAAACGCTTCGGCCTGCGCCAACGGCACCTGGGCTTGCGCCTCCACGACCTTGGCCTGCATTTCCTGCACGCGAGCCTTCATTTCCTGCTCCAAGGCCACGGCGGCGGCGCGGCGAATCTCGGCCTGCGCCTGGGCCATATTCTTGTTCGCCTCGGCCTGCGCCTCTTGAAGCTTGGCGCCGACGTTTTCACCCACGTCCACGTCGGCGATATCGATCGAAAGAATTTCAAAGGCCGAGCCGACATCGAGGCCACGCGCGAGCACGGTCTTCGAGATGCTGTCCGGAGATTCGAGCACCGACTTGTAGGATTCGGCCGAACCGATCGTGGTCACAATGCCTTCGCCGACGCGGGCAATGATCGTCTCCTCCTTGGCGCCCCCCACGAAGCGATCAAGATTGGTGCGCACGGTCACACGGGCCTTCACCTTTACCTGAATGCCATCCTTCGCCACACCGTCGATGGTCGTACGGCCGCCTTCAGGATTGGGGCAATCGATCACCTTCGGATCAACGGAAGTGCGCACGGCCTCAACCACGCTCTTGCCCGAACCTTTCGTGGCGAGGTCGATGGCGCAGGCGCGGTCCCAACCGAGTTCGATCCCGGCCTTTTGCGCCGCGATCAGGGCCTGCACCGTCGGCACGACGTTGCCGCCGGCCTGGAAGTGCGAAGCGATCTGGTCGGCATCTACCTCGATGCCGGCCCGCACGGCGGTGATGCGCACATCCACAATCAGGCCGTATGGGATGCTCGCAAATTTCAGGGCGATGAGTTTCGACATCGGCACGGGGGCGCCGTTGAAGAGGGCCTTTACCCACGCTCCGATCAGGCTGAAAACGATGGCGCCGACGACGAGAAGGATGATGCCGGCGACGATTAGGCCGATTAGGGACAGACTCATTGAGTGGATTGGGTTGTGGTTTGGGAGACGATCAGACGGAAAGTATCAATGCCTACGATTTCAAGTTCAGTCCCCGCGCGGACGTGGCCCGTTCGGGCAAACGCCTCATAGCGCTTGCCGTCAAGCTCCACCACCCCGCTCGGGGCAAGTGTGGTGACCGCAAGGGCCCGCCGCCCGATGACGGCGCGATCCGCCAGTGCCGGCTGACTTCGGCCGTCTACGGTCGCCGTCATGGAAAATGTTTTGGCCAAGCGGCTCTTCGGCAGCAGCACAAACTCAAGATAGAGCGTGACACAGCCGGCGACGAGCGCCGCACCGGTGGCCACGGTCCCGCCCCCCACTCCGTAGCTATCGAACGCCACGATCACCCCGACGAGCAGCAAGATTCCGCCCACCACCCCGATGATCGCACCGGGCACGATCACTTCAATCGCTAGCAGCATTACGCCGAGCGCGAACAGCACGAGGATGGACGTCATGCCGCGGAATCCTCCCGGTCCACGACCAGCCCAAAATCGGTTTTCCGGCGCACCACCACCCGCGTTCCGGCCGGGGCGGAGCCCACGTCCAGCCGCGCCTCGAAACGGCGCCCGTCGATTTCAACTTGCCCGCTCGGATAGAGTCCCGTCACGGACAAGGCGATACGTCCAACCAGGGACTCCGCTTGCGCCCCGAGTGCCGGGGCGACGCCGGCCATCTGCGCCGGGCTAGGCACCGCGCCCGCCACCGCCAGCCGGCTGAAGAACCAGCCTTTGGGAATGAAACGCGCTAGTAACAACGCGAGCCCGAGCGCCACCAGCAAGCCGAGCCCAAGATCACGCATCGGCCGCAGCAGCAGGTCGTCATTGAACACCAAAGTCTGGTTGGGCCAGATGTCGGCCATCGACCAAACGAGCGAGCCGAGCATCAGGGCGAGCCCGCTCAGCGCAAAGACAACCACTCCCGGAAAAACGAGCAACTCGACACAAAGAAGCACCAGGCCCGCACCGAAAACCAATAGCGGCTCGTGCCCGGACAGGCCCGCGACAAAATTGCTCAGGAACACCACGGCGAGGCAGCCGATTCCCACGACCCCGAATACCCCAAAGCCCGGCGTCTTGAACTCCAAGTAGAGCGCAAGCAGACCAATGCCCATGAGGATCGGGGAAAGCGCCCGGAGAAACACGGCGAGCTCTTCCGACCAGGTCACCTCCAGCGTCTTCACCGTGAATCCCGCCGCGCCGAATTTCTGCGTGAGTAGATCGCTTAACGTCCCCGCCACGCCGGCCGCCAGCAGGGGCTGCCCCGGCTCACCGTACGGCTTCATCGCTTCGGTGGCGGTCAGCGTGAGCAACTCTCCCTTCGGCTTGAGGACGACATCGCCGATCTTCAGTTCAAAATCTTCATCCAACATCGCCGAAACGACCTGCCCCCGATACCCCTTACCCTCGGAAATCGACCGCACTTCGGCGCGCAAAAAGCTGACCACCTTCAGTCGCATTGATTTGTCGATGTCCTGGCCGGTGGAGCTCACCGGCGCGGCCGCCCCTATTTTGCCGCGCGGAGAGAACCAGATTTCGTCGGTCGTCGCCGAGATAAACGCCCCGGCGGACAAAGCCTGATCGTTGACGTAGGTGATGGTGCGCCCGGGGAACTTCTGCAGCGCTTCCATAATCTCAAAGGTCACATCGAGCGCGCCACCCGGCGTCTTCATGTCGAGGACAACCACGTCGGCCTTGTCTGTAATCGCCTCCTTCAAACCCCGGCGCAAAATAAACAGCAGGGGAGAATCCACCTGCTCCCGCACCGGAATGACCACCACACGCTTCCGTCCGGCATCCGTTACGCCGTCGGCCTTCACCGGAACGGGAGGAGCCGACTCGGCGGCGCCTAGGGCGAAAACGAAAGCCCAGCAAACCGCAAAATTAGCGATACGTCGCAGCATCGGAGCGCAAGCTAGGACTGATTGCCCGCCGCGCAAGCATCGTGGCAGGGGAAACCGCGCCCGTGTTTCCAAACCCGAGCCGCCCCTCCCCCGGAGAGCACGACGGATTCGCGTAATAAACCTTTGCACGTAGCGATCGCGGCCGCTTATTCACCGTACCCATGGAAAAAGTGCCGTATCAGGGCCAGAACCTGACCCGCTGGCGGGTTGGGAACTCGACGTTCCTCGCCCTGCCGGAACACGGCGCGCGCCTGATGAATTGGAACATCGCGCTGGCGGACGGTTCGGTGCGCGACGTGATCTATTGGCCGGAAGATGCCGATTTCGCCGACATCGCCAAAGTCCGGGGCGGCAACCCGATCCTCTTCCCGTTCAACGGCCGTTGCTTTGACCAAGGGGAAATCTTTTTTTGGCGGACGCCGGACGGTGTGAGGCGGGCGATTCCCATGCACGGGATCGCGCGGCAGGGAGCGTTCGAAGTGACGCGGCTCGATGCCCGCGGGTTTGTCGCCCGGTTCCTACCGGACGAAGCGGCGCGGGCAGCCTACCCCTTCGACTATGAGTTCACGGTGACGTATGCCTTTGAAGCCGTCGGACTCTCCTGCGAGTTTGCCCTGACCAACCTCGGCCGCGAACCGCTTCCTTGGTCGGCCGGGCACCATTTCTACTTTACCGTGCCTTGGGCGGAGGGCACCCAACGGGGTGATTATCGCATCCGCATTCCCGCCACGAAGCGCCTGCGACAGGATGCAACCGGGGCACTGGTCACCGGATCCGATCTGAAGCTGGAGGAGAGCCTCGGCAACCCGGTCCTGCTCGACACGCTGCACACCGGCCTGCGCAGCAACGAAGTGGTCTTCGGCGAACCCGGGAGGGGCGGCGACGTGCACGTGGAACTCGGCACGGAAAAGATTCCGGCCCCGGACGCGGTTTTCGTCACCTGGACCCTAGACGACACCTCTCCGTTCTACTGTGTCGAACCGTGGATGGGGGCGCCGAACGCGCCCGGCAACAAGGTGGGGCTCCATCTTGTTCCTCCTGGGCAAACGCAGCGGTTTTCAGTCGGCGTCAGCGTGCGCTGAAACCGCCGTAATTTCACCCTACCTTTTTTCCGCAAATGAACCACAGTGAATTGATGCAACTGCTCTGCCCCCAGTTCGGGTTTATCGACGGAGTCGGCGCCCCCGAGATGGTGCTGATCTTCGTCATCATTCTCGTGCTGTTCGGCGGCCAGAAGCTGCCGGAATTTGCCCGCGGACTCGGTAAGACGCTGCGTGAGTTCAAGAAGGCCGCATCCGGGGTTGAGGAGGAGTTCAAACGCGCCCTCGAGGAAGACGAACGCAAGCACGCGGTGCAGAGCCTTCCGGAGCCGACCACGCCTTCGTCGACGACGCCGACCAACGATCCCGCCGGCCCGGGTGGATCGCCGGAAGCCGGACACGATCCGCATCACGACTACTACGACCACGATCACTCCTACGGGACGGAAGGCGTGGAGAAAAATGCGGCGACCGCAGACGCCACATCGCCGGCGCCCGCCGCGACGCCCGAGGCCCCAACGGCCGAGACCGCACCTGCTCCGGGGCCAACGCCCAACGCACCGACGTCAAGCGGGACGCCGCCAACCGAGCCGCCGGCGCCCCCATCCGCCGCCGCGGGCACGCTGCCCAAGACCCCGTGAGCCGAGAGGCGGAGAATGTGGCTCAGGAATTTCATCCCGTCCCACTTCCGATCACGGGAGAGTTGGATTTGCACACCTTCCAACCGTCGGACCTAGGCGAACTGATTCCAACCTACCTGGCGGAATGCGCCGCGCGAGGGCGGTACGAAGTCCGGATCATTCACGGCAAAGGCACCGGGACGCTGCGCAGCACGGTTCATACACTGCTGCGTCGCTGCCCACAGGTGTCGGGATTTCGCCAAGGTGATGAGCACAGCGGCGGCTGGGGTGCCACGCTTGTCACGCTGCACCCATGATCCGGGTTTTCGTGCTCCTGCTCGCCCTCGCCGGCCTCCTGCGGGCCGGGGAGGTCGGAAAATCCGGCGCGCCGCTCCTCCTGATTTCAGTCGATGGTTTCCGGTGGGACTATGCGGACCGGCACCCCGCGGAATCCCCGACGCTGCGGGCACTCCGCGGCGCGGGGGTTTCAGCGCGCGGGCTCATTCCAGGATTCCCCAGCAATACCTTTCCCAATCACTACTCGATCGTCACCGGCCTGTATCCATCAAACCACGGCATCATCAACAACACCTTCACCGACGCGTCCACCGGCGAGGTGTTCCAATCCAATCTGCGCCAGTCGGCCACAAACCCGCGCTGGTGGGGCGGCGAGCCGATTTGGATCACAGCCGTGAAAAACGGCCGCAAATCCGCCGCGGCCTTCTGGACCGGATCCGAGGCCGCGATCAAGGGGATACGCCCCACGTACTGGCACCCTTTTGACTATTCGATCCCGTTTGAAAAACGGCTCGACGAGGTGGTGGATTGGTTAACCCGGCCCGCCGAGCAGCGCCCCGCCCTCGTCTGTTTCTACCTCGAAGAAACCAATTCAGCCGGCCATCGCTTCGGGCCGGATTCCGCCGAGCTGGCCACGGCGGTCCGGCTCGTTGACACGCACATTGGCACGATGCTGGCACGGCTGCGCGCTGCCGGCGTGGAGCCGAACGTTGTCGTCGTTTCCGACCACGGGATGACCGCGACCAGCAAGGACCGCGTCGTATTCCTGGATGAATACCTGCCCCACGAGTCCGTAACCGTGGAAGCCGATGGCAGCGTGCTCATGTTGCACCCCGTCGCCGGCAACACCGAAGAAGTTCTCCGCCAGCTCGGGCGCGCCCCGCATGTCCGCGCCTACCGCGCCGCAGATCTACCCGCACGCTTCCACGTTCGCGCCGGTCCCCGGGTCGCTCCCATCTGGGTGCTGCCGGAAGAGGGCTGGCACATCAGTTGGCGCTCATCATTCGATCGGCTCCGCCAGCGCTACCCGGTCAACGGCTACCTGCAGGGCGACCACGGATACGACCCCGCGCTCGCCAGCATGCATGGCATTTTCGTCGCTCACGGTCCGGCGTTTCGCCGCGGCATCGAAATCCCCGCGGTGGAAAACGTGCACGTGTACAATCTGCTGTGCGCTGTTTTGGGCCTACGTCCGGCCCCGAATGACGGCGACGACCGGCTCGTCAAAGCGGCACTCGCTCCTTAGTTTGGATTGCGCGGGGATTCGAAGACGACGCGCAACGATCCCCGATCAGCCGTCGGCCCAACCTAAAGCCTTCGTCAAAAGCCATAGGCCAAGCATTACCGCCAAGCGGCCGAAAGGCACCGCGCGCGCTCACCTTTTCGCCTACTTCCCTCTGAACCGGCCCTGGGCCCCGGAAAAAGAAAAGGGCCCGGATTGCTCCGGGCCCGTTATTGAGCTTACTCTTTCGATTCGCTGTTAGCTGCGACCGAAGAGCCGTTTCCAGCTGATGCGATATTCCAAGGCGGCGACGCTCAGCAGCGCGGCAACGCTGGCGTAACCAATCATGGACTCGGCACTCACTGAGGAACGGGCCAAAAGCAAAAGCGCGGCGACGGCGAAAAGGCCGCAGGGGACCGCAATCAGGATGTTCTTAATCATAGTGTTATCGTAATTCGTCAGATCCTTTTGATCCAACGCCGCCACTATACCTGACCTGCATCAATAGTTGAAATCTTAGTTTCCTATTGTAGGCATAGCCCACTCCTATGGAACTTCATCAACTGCGCTACTTCGTCGCCGTCGCCGACACCGGGAACTTCACGCGCGCGGCGGAACGTAGTCATATCTCTCAACCTTCTTTAAGTCAGCAGGTTTTGAATCTCGAGCGCGAGGTCGGCCACAAGCTCTTCCACCGGTTGGGACGAAAGGCCGTGCTCACGGAGGCGGGTGCTGCGTTTCTGGATCGGGCCCGGCGGATCCTCTTCGAGGTCGAGAACGCCGCGAAGGAACTTGGCGATCACCCGAGGCTCGGCCGCCGCATCACGGTCGGCGCGGTCCAGACGGTGATGCCGTATCTCATAACTCCTTTGATTGCAGAGCTGCGCGAGCTCCATCCCAACCTGTTGATCGATGCGCGGGAAGATTTCCGAGCGAGTTTGGTCCGCGCGGTGGTTGAAGGCGAACTCGACCTCGCCGTCGTGCCGTTGCCGGTGAAAGACCACCGGATTTCGGTGGAGCCGCTGTTGACCGAGCCGCTGCTGCTGGTTGTCGGCAAGCGGCATGCCTTTGCCAGCCGGAGCGAAATCAGTGTTCAAGATCTTGCCGACGAAACCTTTGCCTCCCTCGGAGACTCCAGCTCACTCGCCGCCCAGATCCAGACCTTCTTCGGCGATCAGAAATTCCAGCCCCGGATCGGCTTCCGTTGCGCCCAAGTAGCAACGCTTAAACAGTTTGTTGCCGCCGGCTTAAGCATTTCTCTACTTCCCCAACTGGCCCGCTTGCCGGATGACCAGGAGGGCCTGACCTATCTCCGCCTGACCGGCAGCGAGCCGACTCGCGAACTGGTGGTCATCCGCCACCTCCAGCGCTATCAAAGCCGCGGAGCCGAGCAGTTCATTTCGCTGCTGCGGCAGCATGTCCAGGTCCAGAGCGGCACAATCGAGACCACCCGTTTGCCGTCCTGACGATTGCGCTTTGGGCGAAAAGCCGAACGCTCGACCCTTCATGTCGCCGCACGACCATCATCACGCGCTGACGCCGAGCCGGGAACGGGCCACCCTCCTTACCCTGGGGGCGATCCAGTTCACGCACATCCTTGATTTTATGATCATGATGCCGCTGGGCGCGCAACTGATGCAGGTCTTCAAGATTAGCCCGGCCCAGTTCACGCATTTGGTCGCCTCCTATGGCTTCGCCGCCGCGGTCAGCGGCCTGGCCGGAGGTTTCTTTCTGGACCGCTATGACCGCAAACGATCGCTCGTGGTGCTCTACGCGGGGTTCGGAATCTCAACCCTCGCCTGCGCTCTGGCCCCGAACCACCACGCGTTACTCGCCGCCCGAATCGCCGCCGGGGCGTTCGGCGGGCTGGCAGGCTCCCTCGTGAGCGCGATGGTCGGCGACATTGTGCCGCCGTACCGGAGGGGACGCGCGATGGGCTACGTGATGGCGGCCTTTCCAATCGCGTCCGTAGTCGGAGTGCCTCTGGGACTCGTGCTCGCCGGCAAGTTCGGCTGGCACGCCCCCTTCTTCCTGCTGGTAGGTTGCGCCACGGTCATCTTTGGCCTCGCCACCCTCGCACTCCCCCCCATCCGCACGGCGGTGCAAAATCACCAGCCCTTGCATCAGATGAGGCAGATCCTCGCGAAAGGGGTCCACCGCCGGGCCTTCGCCTTGAGCATGGTGCTGGTGATGGCCGGCGGAACCCTGATCCCGTTCATCGCGCCGTCGTACATCGCCAATGTCGGACTCGATGAGCGATTCCAACTGCCCATGGTCTACATCGTCGGCGGACTCGCCACCGTCCTGAGCACTCCGCTCGTTGGCTGGCTGAGCGATCACATGGATCGCTTCAAGCTGCTGACGTTGATCTCGGTCCTGGCGATCGTGGCGGTGCTATGGATCACGCGGCTCGGCCACACCTCGCTCACCGTCGCTTCACTGGTGATGGCGATGTTCATGGTGGCGATGTCCGGTCGCTTTTCCCCCGCCATGACGATGGTCACCAACGCCGTGGAGTCGCGCTATCGCGGTGGTTTCATGAGCGTGAATGCGGCCCTGCAACAGGCCGCCAGCGCCGGCGCCAGCGTGCTGGCCGGCGAGTTGGTGCTCCGGGCCCCGGACGGGCATCTCTCCGGCTTACCTCTGCTGGGCTGGGTCTCGATCGGCTTTTTTCTACTCACCGTCCTCGTCGCCGCCGAGCTGCGCGCCGCCGCCCCCCATGTGGCCGCGCCCCAGCCCAAACCCGCTCCCATTCCGGTCGACGCCACGGCCTGAGTTGCCCGCCGGCCTCATCTTACTCACCTTCCCCCCGTGCCCACCGCCACGCTTGCACTCCCCGCCCGCTCTACCCCGACCACCGCTCGTGGACCGGAGCTGCTGGCGCCCGCCGGAGACTGGGACTGCGTGCGCGCAGCCATCGAAAACGGAGCCGACGCGGTCTACTTCGGTCTGGAGCGGTTTAACGCCCGGATGCGGGCCAAGAACTTCACCGTCGCCGAGCTGCCGGCCCTGATGGAGTTCCTTCACCGCCGGGGCGTCCGCGGTTACGTCACGTTCAACACCCTGATTTTTGCCAACGAGCTGACCGAGGCGGAATCCTACCTGCGCGCCCTGATCGCGGCCGGCGTCGACGCCGCGATCGTGCAGGACATTGGCATGTGCCGCATGATCCGCGCCCTGTCGCCGGATTTCCCGATTCACTGTTCCACGCAGATGACGATCACAAGCGCCGCGGGCATCGCGTTCGCGCGGGAGCTCGGCGCCCAGCTGGTCGTCCTCGCCCGCGAGAATTCGATCGCAGAGATCGAGAAAATCCGGGCGGCCTCCCCCGCCGGCGGGACGGAAATGCCGCTGGAAGTTTTTGTCCACGGCGCGCTCTGCGTCGCCTACTCGGGGCAATGCCTGACCAGCGAGTCCCTCGGCGGCCGCTCCGCCAATCGCGGTGAGTGCGCCCAAGCCTGCCGTCTCCCCTACGACCTGATTTCCGACGGCCAAAAGGTCGACCTCGGCGACCGCCGCTACCTCCTTAGCCCGCAGGACCTCGCCGGAATCGACGTCCTGCCCGACCTAGTGCGCGCCGGCGTCTCCTCGCTCAAGATCGAAGGCCGGCTAAAATCCCCCGAGTACGTTGCCAGCATCACCCGCGTGTATCGGCGGGCGTTGGACACCCTCGCGGGGGAAAGCCCCGCGGCCCCGGCGGCAACCGGCGCCCGTTACGAACTCCAGATGGCGTTCTCCCGCGGTCTCTATTCCGGCTGGTTCCGCGGCATCCAGAACCAGGAGCTCGCCCACGCGCGCTTCGGGACCAAGCGCGGCGTGCTGCTGGGCGAAGTGACCCGCGTCGAGGGCGAGTCGGTGGCGCTCTGTCTGCTGGCCCCGCTCAAGCCGGGCGACGGCCTCGTCTTCGACGCCGGCCGGCCCGAAGACCGCGAGGAAGGCGGCCGCGTCTACCAGGTTTCTCCGCCGGACCCCGCCTCCGGCGAAACCACCCTGCGCTTCGGCCACGGCGACATCAATTGGCGCCGCGTGCGCGCCGGCCAGCTCGTGTGGAAAACCAACGATCCCGCGCTCGACCGCGACCTGCGGGCGACGTTTGCGGGCGAGCAAATCCGCTTCCAACGCCCCCTCTCCCTCGAGGTCCACGGCCGGGCCGGCACGCCGCTGACGGTGATTGCCAGCGACGGCGAGGGCCACGTCGCCAAAGTCGAAAGCTCCGCCGCACTCGAAACGGCGACGAAACAACCGCTCAGCCCGGAACGGCTGCGCGAGCAGCTCGGACGGCTCGGCGGCACGCCGTTCCGCTTGGGCGAGTTGAAGTCGCTGCTGGAAGGCACCGTCATCGTGCCGCTCAGCGAACTGAACCGCATCCGCCGCGACGTCGTCGCCGCACTCACCGCGCAACGGGCGCAGCCAAAACGGTGGACCACGACGGTTTTCAGCCCACCCGATTTTAAGGACGCCACCACGGCGCACCCGCCGGAGCTGATCGCCGTCATCCGCCTGCTGGAACAAGTCGACGCCGCCTGGTCCGCCGGCGCCCGCACGCTCTACTGCGAATTCGAAAACCCGAAGCACTACCGTGAAGCCGTCACCCGGTTTCGCACGCTCGCCGGCGGCGCCACGACACCGGACGCCGGCACGGCCCCGAGCATCTGGGTTGCCGCCCCGCGCATCTTCAAGCCGGGCGAAGAATGGATCTTGAAACAAGTGCGCTCGTCCGAAGCCGACGGCTATCTGGTGCGCAACTACGACCATCTCGCGTATTTCGCGGACG
>CAIJFT010000197.1 GCA_903820035.1 uncultured Opitutia bacterium | reverse complement strand
GCGCCTCGCCGGTCGGATCCTCTCCGGTTTCGCCGGCGGCGCCGCGGCGCCAAAGTTCCTCCCCCCCTCCAGCCCAACGCCCGCCAACCCGGCCGCGCCAGAAACCGCCCCCGGGCCGGGGGACGGAACTGCGCCCGCCGTCTCCGCGGAACGAGCTCCGGCAGCCGCCACCGCCAACGCGCCGGCGACACCCGCCGCGCCTTCCTCAGCCGGACCTGCCCCCGCCGCGTCGGACGTCGCACCCGCGGCAACCGCTTCGGCCGCGGCCGAAGCGTCCGCGACGGCCCCGCTGACCAGCGGCGCCGAGTCGAACCCGGGGAAACTGTTGCCGGCCGACGCAGCCACCCCGGCTGCACCCGCCAATCCCGGCCCCGCGCCCGCCACAGTCATCGACCCGGCCGCCAAAGTCGCCGCCGGCTGGGCGAATGTGGTCCAAGCCGGCTGGGACGATATCCAGAAAGCGGATGCAGCAGCATCACTTGATGCCATGCTCGCCGCGATCCTGCAACGCCCCGCGACGCCCGGCGGCCCAAGCGCCAGCAGCGCCGCTTCCGCCCCCGTGCCCACGGACACCGCTCCCCCGACGCCCCTCAGTGCCCGGGACCAAGCGCTGCTGCGGGCCGTGGCCCAAGTTTTGGTTTCCACCGGAAACGATGCTCCGGCGACCGCCCCGGCCCGCAGCGAAGGGAATACCCCGCTGCGGCCCACGACAGCGAATGCGCCCACGCCTCCGGCGAGCCCACTCGCCGAGACTGCACCCGCCCCCTCCGCGCCCACGCCGCCCGCCGCCCCGCGCCTGACCGGCGCGGACGAAGCCCTCCTGCGCACCGTGGCGGATCTCCTCTCCGCCGCCGCGAACGAAACGCCGCCCAGCACGCCCGCCCCGTCGCGCCCGGGCAACGCCCCCCTCCCTTCCGGCCAAGACGAGGCCCTCCTGCGCGCCATCGCGGGCGTCCTTGGCTCCGCCCGGAACGAGCCGCCGACCCCGGCCTCCGCCACGCCCCCCGCGGCCACCCCTTCGACTCCGGCGCCGGTCGCCGCCCTGCGGCTCAGCCGGCGGGACGAGGCCGTGCTGCGCGCCGTCGCCGCGGTGCTAACGGCGGCACGGAACGCGCCGCCGGCCAACCTCGACGCGGCCGGCCAGCCCCTGCCGCCCTCGACCAACAGCGGCCAACCGATCCTGCCCGGATCCAACTTTGCCGCCACCGGCCCCGATCCGCTCGTTTCCCCCGACCCCACCTTCGGGGCCTCCGATGGCTCCTACCGCGAAGTCGGTCGCCGGATCGACCAATACCGCGGAATTTACCAGGACCAACTCAAGGTGGCCCTTCAGGCCAAACAAGACGCCCGCCAGGCAGTCGAGCAATTCATCGGGATTGTCGCCGGGGACGACCAGCTCCGCCAAGTTTTCAGCGCCGACGACCTGTCCGACGACGTACGCTCCGAGTTCAAGGGCAAGATGGAGAACCTGGAAAAGGACCTCGGCATCAGCTGGGGCGGCGAGTCCGAAAAGACGCCGGTGGGTCAGACCAACATCAACCTGAAGGCCCTGCTGAGCGGCATGCGGCTTTAAGCCGGCCCACCACCCTCATGTCCCACCCGCCGGATCCCACGCTCGCCGACTACTGCGCCACGGTGGACAAGTTCATCGGCGCCATCGACCGGGTCCTCGCCGAGGGCCAGGCGGCGATGGCGCGGGGCGACGAGTTCCTGCGCGTCCACGGCATCGAGCCCGGTTCCGGCGCGAAAGCGCTGACCGCGGCGTCGCTCCCGGCCGCCGACCGCGAGGTGCACCGCCGGCTGATCGAGCTCACCGAAGACCTTTACCACCGCCATCTGGCCCCACCGCCCCCGGCGCCGGCCCCGCCCGCCACCAAACCGAGCGCCGCTTCCCGCGCCCTCGGCCAACGCACCCGTATTTAACCACACCGTATGTCCGAAATCTCTCCCTTCACTGTCGGCACCGCGATGGATACGGCCTACGTCGACACCTCGGCGACCGGCTGGCTTTATCAATTCCGCGAAGTCGCCAAGTCCATGGCGACGACTAGTGACGGGGTTACCACAAACGAGGTGTTGACGGCGATCGAGAGTCTCGATCGGCGCATCGCCGCCTTTGAAAAGGTCTCGATCCCCGCGACGAAATCCGATGCGAACGCCTCGGCTGATTACCCTTACGATCGGGATGCCCTCAAGCGTGAATTCCTGGAAGAGGTGCTGGCCCTGATGATCCGGGCTTCGAAATCGGCCAACCCCACCCCCCCGGCGACCGCAACGTTGTTACAAGATCGCAAGGCGCAAGTTGCTACCAATAACGTCATCACGACTGAGACGGGGGATTATGCGTCCACTGGCCAGGTCCTCCTTGATGCGAGTGGCACTGTGCCGCGGCCGGTGCTTACAGGGGCATTCCCTCGCTATACTTTCACTTTCGACAATTCCAGTAATACCGGTCAGACCACGGCCGCGATCGGGGACGCCACGAAACAAACCGGCGGCTACACCAACTTCGCCAACCACCGAATGGAGGAAAACGTCGCCTACTACTTTGGCGAGGACCCGAAGGCTTTCGGCATCTTCAATAGCTACCAGAAATTGGTGGACGACACCTTTGCCGCCGGCGATGCCCTCGCCAACGACACCTCGCCCGCGGCTCAGGTGGTGACGGCGATCCCGGCGATTACCATCGACGGCGTGACGTACAACCATCTCGCCACGGTTTCCGCCGGCAACGACGAGCAGGGCGTCCCCAAACCTTCCGGTCAATATCTGCTCGCCGCGGACCCCGCCAAAGATTTTAGCCGGGTGTCCAAAACCACCGAACTGACCGGCACCGGCAGCGCGACGTCGCGCCTGCAACTGTACCCGTTGGAGGCTTCTGACCGCGGCACCACCCTACTCGGGGATCCCGATGCCTACCTGCAAACCTACACGATCGACGATCCAGAGCAGGGCTTGGCGCAATTTACCATTACCCTGAAACGCGAGGGCGGAACCGGGAAAGTCATCAGCTACGACGACATCACGCTCACGACCAACGACCCCGCCAACCCGAACATCACCGCGAGCAGCGACCAGATCACGTTGCCGATGTTCGACCCCCGCGCCAACACGCAATCCTCCACTTACGATCCACTGATTCCAAAGATCGCCATCAGCCGGCGCTTCAGCGTCGGGGCCACCGACTACCTGGTCAGCTTAAGCCAGGACCAGACGAAGGTTTATGTCACATCGCTGGGGGCCAGCAAGCAGAGCAAAAATACGCTGACCAGGAACCTGACGGCCGGCGAATACCTGCTCCACATGAACGAAGTGCGGATCAAAATCCTGCGCGGTCAACTGGCCTACAACGAGTCGGTGGTACGCGAAATTCAGGACGATCTGCGCCGCGCCAACGAGGCGCTGGCCGACTTGGAAAAACAATCCGGTCTCATCACCGACACCACCGGCAACGCGGGTATTACCACGGTCGAAACCCTGAAACTATCCCTCTTTAACGCCGTCGCCAGCACCAACGGCGTATCGATGTTTGAGCGGGCGGGGGGGACGGGCGATTCGAAGCACAACAAAATCGAGTGGGGGGCCGCTCGGACGGTCTTGAAAAACTACATCGATCGCCGTTCCTCCGAGGCCCAGCAGGCCACGCTCGATTATCAGAACGTCCTCAACCGCTACAACGGCGCGTATGAGACCATGGCCAAGCTGCAGGAGAAACTCGACAACCTGCTCAAGGGCCAGCTCCGCAATTTCTCCTGAACCCAACGACCGGCCCAAATTCCAATTCCATCATGAGCGAAACCACCACCGCCAACGCCCCCGAAGCCCCCGCCCCGGATCTGACCACCGACGAGATCGTGAAGAACTTTCTGGCCAACGGCCGGACGATGCGCGACTTCACGAATCTGACGCCCGAGAGCATGGAGGTCATCTATATGCTGGCCTTCAACCTGTATAACGCCGCCAAATTTGAGAACGCCGAAAAGATTTTCCATCTCCTGTCGAACCTCGACCATTTTGAGCGTAAATACTGGAAGGGCCTCGGCGCCTGTCGGCAGGCGTTGCAGAAATACGACGAGGCGCTGCTGGCGTACGGCTACCTCGGCATGATGCGTCCGGAGGATCCGGATCCCGCCTATCAGGCGGCCAAGTGCTTTGTCGCCGTCGGCAAGATGGCGGAAGCCGAAACCGCGTTGCGGGGCGCACTGTTCGGAAGCGTCAATAAACCCGAATACGCCGAAATTCACGCGCGCGCCACCACCCTGCTGGAGGTAGTCGAAAACAACCGCAAAGCAAAGTCTGCCGCCACCTCCTCATGAGCTTCCCCATAGGCAACGTGCCGGTTGGCAACTCCACGAACTTTGATGCGATTCGCGGACAAATTTCGGAAATCAGGTCGCTGCAAGACAGCGCCGTTCAACTGATCAACGACGGTCTTTCCGCCCTCAGCGTCACCACCACCAACGCCAACAGCGTCGTCGACACTTGGAAGGCCGCGAGCCAGATCATGGATCTGCCCGCGCTCGCGAGCCCGGCCTTTGGCACAAACGCCAACGACATCTCCCTGAAGATCGCCCTGCTGCAGGACGCCCTGGCCCAGCTCCAAACTGAAGTTTCGAAAATGGGAATCAACCAGCGGGTACAGGAGCAGATGAAGGCCAATCTGGAGGAGCTGGACAAGCTGAAGGAAAACTTCGCGAAGCAGGCCGAGGCCACCGCCAAGAGCAAGGAAGCGGAAAAGAAGGGCAACATCATCGACGCCATCAGCAATTGGGTGCAGGCGGCGATCGCCATCGTCTCGGCCGTCGTCAATATTATTTCCGCAGTGGGTATGGGAGTAGCCGCCTTGTTCAGCGGCGGTACGTCGGCCATCGCCTGCGTCGCCCTGATCGTCTCGGCTGGCGCGCTGCTCGTCCAGGCCGGCGGAAATATTGCCCTCGCAATCGACTCCACCATGAAGGCGTGCGGAACAGCAGGTGGCTTGGGTGCGGGCTTCGATCGCAAGGCGTGCGAGAAAGTCGTGGAAGTGGCGGGATATATTGCGCTCGCCGCCGGCATGGTCGGTCTCGTCGGTGGCATCGGCTCCGCCGCTGGAAGTGCCGCCAAGAGCGCGCTGACGGCAGGTGGCAAGGCGGCGGGGGAAGTAGCCAAGATGTCAACGGCCCAAGCGGTGAAAGCAGTCGTAACCGAGGCGATGGAGCAGGCCTTCAAGGCCGTCCAATCCGCGGTCAAAGCCTTAATGAACGACTTTATCGGCACCTTGAGAACTGCCATGAATTCGGTCAAGGACAGCATCGTCAGTTCCGTGCGAGAAGGTGTCGCGGCCCTGAGATCGGAGGCGCAGGCCTTGTCCGCCAAGCTGGGCGAAGCCTTGAAAGCCGCTTCGGCCGCCGCAAAGGAGGCGTCGAAAACGACCCTCAGCGACGTGGGCAAGGCGGCGAAGGAAGCCGTGGTGGACGCCCTAAAGGCGATGAAGGACAGCATCGACGAGATCATCACCGTGCTGAAGAATCTCAAACCCGAGGAGTGGGGTGACGATATGATTAACGCCGTGAAGGATGCAGGGACAGCGATCAAGGACGCGCCCGGCGATGCGTTGAAAGCAATGCGCGACGTCTTGGCTAGAGCCAAAGAGGCAATGGCCGGCAGCCCGCTGGCCGCGACCGCGGATGAGTGGGCCGCAGCTGGAGTAAATAATCTGGCCAATCAAAGCTCAGGCCGGGCGGCGGGACTGATCGTTAAAGAAGGTGGAAATGCGATCATTTTGGCACCGCTGGAGAGAGAAAGACTGGAGCTGGTAAAGAAGGCAGACGAGGCTCTCGCCCAAGCCAAGGCGATCCACGCCAACATCGAACGCTTGATGGCCCTCATCGAGCAAATGCAGCAAGAATTGGAGGATGCGGTCGCCGACACGCAGGAGACCATGGCTATCATCATGCGCTGCATCGGCGATACCGACCAATCGATGCAGGGCTTGGTTGAAACTGCCACCGCCTGAACGCACCACCCCCATCCGACATCCTTAAAACGTACCCATTCCAAAACCAACTTTGCGTCACCATGAGCATTAACTTTAATCCCAGCAGTAACAGCGTAAACCTTTCTTATAATATACCTGAGGACGTCAACACGAGCGGGGCCAATGGCGCCGCTCGTACCACCCAGAATCTGACGCTCTCTTTAGGCACGGACGGTCACATCGAGATCTTAGGTAACAACGGCGCACCGGTTCTGCCGACTCCGCAACCAGGCCAGAACGTTCCCCAAGCCCTGCTCGAGGCCGCCCAACAGATTGAGCAAGGCCTCGCCGCGCTCGGGCTCAAACCCACGTATCAGGACGTCAAGGACCTCGCCGCCAGCTTTGCGAAGCTGAGCGGGCCGGGCGGGATGCCCCCCACCAAAGCCGGACTGGTGGCCGCCGCCGAGCTCATCGAATCCAAGGCGGGCAACCTCGAAAAACAGCTCCGGGCTCTGATCGAGAATTCGACCTACCCCGACTTCAACGACTTCATGAAGGAGCTCGCCTCCCTCGCCCAGAAAATCCGGGAATCGGCCAGTGAAATCAAGACCGCCGCAATTAACGGTAAGTACGATTTACAGATCGCTGCCGCCAATAAACAGCTCGACGCGGCTAAGGCGGACTACGACAAGGGCATGAAGGATCTGACCGTGAAGGTCACTGAGGCTTGGCTTAGCTTGGCCGGTGCGGTCGTCGGCGCCTCTGTGGCAACTCCCGGCAAATCTGCCGAATTTATGGGTTCTTACTCTGGGGCCTTTAGGAGCATCGGCACGCTTGCGACCATCGGAACGGCCCAAGATGCCCTTCAACGGGGTCTGGATGCCGAAACCGCGCGCGCCGACGCCAAGAAAATGGAGGCTGCCGGCTCCCTGCTGGACTCGAATATCAGCGCCGCCGACGACCTGCGCGACATTGGCAAGAACCTCCGCGACGCGTTGATTAAATGCCGACAAGACATGAATAGCGCGCATCAACAGAACCTCAGCTCGGCCGGTGCGGTCTAGGCCCGCGAGTGGCACACCATGCTTCGGCAGGGAGTTAACGCATGGAGTGAAGCGGACGCGGTAAATCCCGCGTTCGAATGGTTCACCGAGAACCGGTTTGCCCAGCTTCGGCCTCCACCCTGTGCCCTTCCGGACTGGGATACAGCGCGTGCCGACCTGACCTCGCTCCGCAATGACAGTGGTACCGTCGTCCCATTTGAGGGTATTCGCCACCGCTGCAGTTAGTTTCCTTCGTCACCGGCGCGCCTGAATCCACCATGCTCCGCACTCCCCGTCCCGACGGCGTCTGGCTGGTCACCCAGCCGGACCACGGCGAACTGGCCGGCACCCTCGCCGCCCACTGGGGCAACGCCGCCTTCACCCGGCCGGGCCACCACGCGCCCGCCCCCGACCCGGAACGGCTGCGGGCCGAATGGATCTTCGCCGTCGCCCAACACGACAACGGCTGGTGGGAATGGGAAGCCCAACCTGACCTCTCCCCCGACGGCCTCCCGCTGGGCCTCGCCGACGTCTTAAAGCACCAACAGGCCGGCATGGACCGCTGGCGGTTGGGCCTGCGCCGCTTCCCGCACACGCCCTTCGCCAACCTGCTCATCAGCCGCCACGCCCACTGGCTCTACGCCGCGCGGGTGCTCGACGCCCCCGACCCCGCCTTCAACCACCCGTTCTTCTGGCTCGGCGCACCCGAAAAACTGTATCCGGGCAACCGGACGGAACCCCTTGCCTTCCTCGGCGAATTGGAGGCGCTGCAGGCCCCTTGGCGCGAGGCCCTGCGCGGCGATCCGGCCACGGCTGGGTGGCTCGACGCCGCGCACCTCGACCCGGCCACGCGGCTCCTGCAGATCTGCGATGGCCTCTCGCTCGCCCTTTGTTCCGCCGTCGTGCCGCCGCGTACCGGCCCCGCCCGCGGTTGGGGCGAGGATGCGTTTGAGTTGCGCGATGTACCGCGCCGCGGCTGGCACGACCGTGTCACGATCCACGTCGAACCCCGCGGCCCCGGCCGCCTCGCCCTCGACCCGTACCCCTTCGACCTCGATCCGCTGCCGGTGACGTTTCCCGCGCGCATCGTGCCACCCGACGCCGCCGCCGGCCGGCCCTTCGGCACCTGGTGGCCCACAGTGCCCCGGCAGCTGGTCCCGTTCACCTTGACCGCCGGACACTGAAGAGCGGACCGGACGTGCGCAGGCCGTTGGACGGGCCCGGTCAGCTCAGGGCGAACGACGGTTGCTTTCACCCACCACCCAACTGGGCATTTGCACCCACTGGCTGCGTTTTTCTTTATACCCTGTTTCCACTGTCTTTTCCAAAACACTGCAACTTTCTTACGACCACGCGCGTAAGCTTTGCCGACCTCACCTTGAACAACCTCCTAATCACCGCGGCCGTTTTTTTTCGTGCCCGGTGTAAATGAATATTTGAATTCAGCCTTTTCCCACCATCAGCCGCCGGGGACGTCACGGCTTTTCGTGCGCGTTCCGCTCCGTTCCTGGCAGCAAATGCTGTGGGTCGCGGGGTTTGCCGCCGCTTATTTTTTCTGCGCCTTCGCGTCGGTCCGGACCTTTTGGCTACCGTGCGGTTTTGCGCTGGCCGCATTTCTCCTCGTCGAGCGCCGCGGTTGGATCCTTTTGGCCACCGCGATGCTGCTCGGCGAAGGCGGCTACAATTTCTTCAGTTCCTCCACGTGGCCGTGGTGGGCGACCTGGTCGCTCTCCTTTTCGAACATCGGCTCGGCCGTCGTCGGCGCGTTGCTCTGCCAATGGATTTTTCCGGGCAAACCCTCCCTGGATTCCGTTCCGCGCTTCTTGGTCGTCCTTTGCTTCGGGGGCTTGCTCGCCCTCGCGCCCACTGCCGCCATCGGCGCGAATTTCACCCGGTTGATGGGCTCTAAGCGCGACTTCGTTTCCATTTGCACGAGCTGGTATCTCCGCGACTGCCTCGGCGTCCTCCTCGCGACCCCGCTGCTGCTTTCTTGGCTGACGCCGGTGACCCGCGAAGACCGGACCTGGACGAGTCGCCGGCAGGTGGAAGCGTGGCTGCTGATCGCGACGCTCGTCGGCGTACTCGCGAGCGCTTTTTTAATCAGTGAAACCCTTAACCAGATCATCCGGATTGC
>CAIJFT010000196.1 GCA_903820035.1 uncultured Opitutia bacterium | reverse complement strand
TTTTTCGGTGCCGGCGGGCGGCCCCGGCCGGATCAGCGGGGCTGCGCTCCGCTGGAATCAAGCGGGGGCGCAACCCGTGGAATGCCCGGCTGAAATCCGCCCGGCCACGGAGGCGGCGCACCCACCGGGCCGGTTACGCCCGGATTGACTTGCTGCGACGCCTGATCACGCAGCGCCCGCCGGCGCTGCACTTCGGCAGCCACGGCATCCAACCGCCGCGCTTCGTCGGCCGGCGTCGGATTGAGCACCACCGCTTGGGTGACCGCAGCGGACACGGTGCTGGCCACCGGCGGCGCCGGCATGGGGGGCGGAGCCCCGCCTGAAGCGACCCTGGCCTTCGGCTCCTCCAGCGAAAGTTCCTTGCCCTGATGCTCAATCGTCAGGGTACCCTTGTCCGCATCGTGCTTCTTCACGAGCACGCCAAGCTCGGCGTTGCGCTCATTGAGCCGGGCCCAAACCCGAGATTTGCGGGCCGGATCATAGAGCCGAAACAAGCGGCCTTGGCTGGTTTCCATGTACCCCAGATACTCGATCGAACCACCCGTCACCGGGGCGGACGCGCCGGCGGAAGCCGGCGGCAGGAACGGCGAGTTGGCCGCCAGCTGCGCCGGAACCCGCAAAGGCACGGCCAGCACCAACCCGAGGGCGGCCAGAAAGTGCGGCGGCAGGAGACGGAGCAACATGGACCCGGAAATAGTTACGGCGCGCAGGAGACGCGTCAAGAGACCGGCACCACCAGGCGGAGGCGCGCTTGACCTTAGGAAACTACAAATACCTTATTGGTGTCTTTCGTTTATGCCGCTCGAAGCCTACCTGCCCGGCACCGCGCCGATGCCGGACCCGGTCCGCACCCGGATCCTGCAGCAGGCGCGGCACGATTTCTTCATCACCGGCTACAGCGGCTTCACGATGGATGCCCTCGCCGCGGAGGTCGGCATGAGCAAGAAGACGCTCTACGTGCACTTCGCAGGCAAGGATGAGATCATCGCCGCCGTGATCGACGATCTTGCCGCGGAAGTGCGCCGCGACGCGGACACTCTCTTGCGGGACCGCGGGCTGAATTTGGCCGAAAAATTGCGCGGCTTTGTCGAAGGCATGGTCGAGCGGCTCACCGCGGTGCAACCCCGCACGTTCCGGGACCTGCAGCGCTTCGCTCCTCCCCTCTACGAGCGGCTGGAAAGCGTGCGCCGCACCACGATCCCCTACGTCTTCAGCCGTTTCGTCGAGGAGGGCCGGATCGCCGGACTGATCCGCGAAGATACCCGGGCGGACTTCGCCATCGAGTATTTCCAGCACGCCATCCAAGGCCTCATGCAGCCCGACGCGCTGGAGCGCCTGCAGCTCGCCCCGCGGGAAGTCCTCGGCGCGGCCGTCAACTTATTCTTCGGCGGACTCCTTACGAACCCCGGTCGCAAGCAATATGAAAAACTCTTTCCCCGCTAACCTGCTCGCCACACTTCTCGTCGTGTGGGTGTCCGGCGGCTGCCAACGCCAAACGCCGGCCGGCTGGCAGGGATACCTTGAGGGTGAATTCGTGCAGATCGCCGCTCCGCTCGGGGGCCGACTGGACCATCTCGACGTTCAGCGCGGCGAGCGCATCGCAGCGGGCGCCCGGCTCTTCACGCTCGAGCAGGCCAGCGAGCAGGCGGCGCAACGCGAGGCGTCTGACCGGCTGCGGTCAGCCCAGGCGCGCGTCGAGGATTTGAAAAAAGGGGTGCGTCCCTCGGAAATCGCCACGTTGGAGGCGCGCCTCGAGCAGGCCCGCGCCGCCACGGAGTTGTCCCACCGCGAACTGGACCGGCTCACGCCGCTGCTCAAAAGCGGCGCAATCCCCGCGAGCGACTTCGACCGCGGGCGGCTCACGCACGAGCGCAACCTGCGGGCGAACGACGAACTGGCAGCGCAACTGGCGACGGCGCGGTTGGGCGGACGCGCCGACGCCATCGCAGCGGCCGAGGCGGAAGCCGCCGCCGGCGCCGCAGCAACCGAGCGCATGAAGTGGAGTGTCTCGGAGAAATCCCAGTTCGCCCCGCGCGGTGCGCTGGTTCACGACACCCTGTTCCGCGAAGGAGAGTTTGTACCCGCCGGCGTACCGGTCGTGTCTCTGCTGCCGCCGGAAAACCTGAAAGTCCGTTTCTTTGTCCCCGAAGCGGAATTCGCCGGCCTCCGGCCGGGGATGCGGATCAGGGT
>CAIJFT010000195.1 GCA_903820035.1 uncultured Opitutia bacterium | reverse complement strand
TTGCCCCTCTTGATCCTCGCGGCGTGCGCGCTGGCGGTGACCCAGGGCCAGCTCGGCCCGCCCACCGTACTCGGCTTCGCCGTCATCGGCCCCGGACTCCTGCTTGCAGCCCTGAAAACTGACGCGCCCGCGGCCGCGGCCGCGCCCGCCGTCGCCGCCGCCGACCCACGCATCCCCGCCGCTTCCGATCGCCGGCCGCCGGCGAACCTGCGATGAGTGCCCCGCTGAAGGTCCTGGTCGTCGGTAATTTCGCCGGCGACCGGCAAGAGAGCATGCAGCGTTTCGCCGCGCTGCTGACCTCGGGCCTGAGCGGTCGCGGCCACACCGTCACGACGCTGCAACCCGTCGCCCGCCTTGCCCGCCTCGCCGGTTCCTACCGTTACGGCGGCCTGCCCAAGTATCTTGGATACGTTGACAAGTTCGTGCTGTTTCCCCGCCGCCTGCGCCGCACCCTGCGCGCGGCGCCCGTGGATGTCGTCCACGTAGCCGACCATGCCAATGCCGCCTATGCCGCGGCGGCCGCGCCCGTCCCTACGCTCGCCACGGTGCACGACCTGTTGCAGGTGCGCGCGGCCCGCGGCGAATTTCCGCAACAACGAGTGGGGCGGTTCGGTCGCGCCCAGCAGGCTTGGATTCTGCGCCATATCGGCCGCCTGCCCCACGCCGCCTGCGTTTCGGAAAAAACGCTCACCGATGTCCTCGGTCTCACCCGCCTCCGGCCCGACCAGGTTTCCTGCGTGCCGAACGCGCTGAACTATCCTTACACGCCGCTGCCGGTCACGAACGCCCGGAACCGGGTGACCGCGCTGCTGCGGGAGCGCGGCCTCGATCCCGGCCATGTGACGCTGCAGCAGGGCGGCTACCTGCTCCACGTGGGCGGCGCACAGTGGTACAAAAACCGCCCCGGGCTCCTGCGGATTTACGCCGCCCTGCGGGCCACGATGGCTCTGGTCCCGGCCCTCCTCGTCGTGGGAAAACCGCTTGACCCCCAAGACGCCGAGCTCGCACGCGCCCTCGGCGTCGCTCCCCACCTCCTGCACCTGTCCGACGTCACCAACTCCGACCTGCAGGCACTGTACAGCGCCGCCGAGGGGTTTCTCTTTCCCTCGTTGCAGGAGGGCTTCGGCTGGCCCGTCGCGGAGGCCCAGGCCTGCTGCTGCCCGGTTTTCACCTCGAATCGTGCTCCCTTGACCGAGGTCGGAGGCGACGCCGCCGGCTACTTCGATCCGACCGATCCCGCCGCCGCGGCTGCCGCCATCGCCGCCGGCTTGGCCGACCGCTCCACGCTCATTCGCCGCGGATTGATCCAAGCCCAACGCTGGACAGTGCCGGCCATGCTGGAAAAATACGAGGCGTGCTACCGCACCCTGATCGCTGCCACCCGGAGCACCCGATGAGCCGCCCGGACCCCGCCGTGACGAAGCCGCTGCGCCTCACCATCGCGCAGGGCGCGTTCCTCCCCGTGCCACCCCGACTCGGCGGCGCGGTCGAAAAAGCCTGGTACGCCCTCGGTCGGGAATTCGCCCGGCAGGGGCACGCCGTCACGCACATCGGCCGTTCCTTCGCCGGACTGCCCGACCGCGAGACCGACGCGGGCGTCACCTACCTCCGCGTCCGCGGCCACGCCGCCCCCGCCCGGCTCTGGCAGCTCAAACTCCTCGACCTGTTTTACACCCGCCGCGTGCAGCGGGTGCTGCCGCCGGCGGATATTCTCATTACGAATACGTTCTGGCTGCCGCTCCTCGCCCGCCGGCCCGCGTGCGGGCGGACCTACGTGCACGTGGCGCGCTTCCCCAAGGGCCAGCTGCGCTTCTATCCGCGCAACGCGGTGCTGCAAACGGTGTCCTCGGCCATTCGCGACGCGATCCTCGCCGAAATCCCCGACGCTGCGGCCCGCACCTGCGTCGTACCGTATCCGGTTTCTCCCGCTTACCACGCCACGCCGGACGGGGAAAGGGAACCGGTATTCCTTTATGTCGGCCGGATTCACCCCGAAAAGGGCCTGCACCTGCTCGTCGAAGCCTACGGCCGCGCCGCGGCCGCCGGACTACGGGGCTGGAAACTCCGGCTGGTGGGCCCCTGGGCCGCCGCCCACGGTGGCGGGGGCGAATCCTATCGTGAGAGCCTCGCGCGCCAAGCCGCCGGCGCCGGCGGCGAAGTCGAGTTTGTCGGCCCGGTTTTCGCCGAAGACGAACTCGTGGCCCACTACCGGCGCGCCGCCGTTTTCCTCTACCCCTCACTGGCCGAACGAGGAGAAACCTTCGGACTCTCCGTACTCGAAGCCATGGCCGCGGGCTGCCCTCCGGTCGTGTCGGATCTCGCCTGCTTCCGCGACTTCGTCCGGGATGGCGACAATGGTCTGGTCTTCGACCACCGGACCACGCACGCCGCCAGCGACCTCGCGAACCGGCTGAACACTTTGGCGGTGGATTCCGCCCGACGAAACCGGCTCGCCATCGCCGCCTCTACCACGGCTCAATCCTACACGCTGGAAACCGTCGCCGACCGCTTCGTCGCCTCCTTTCACGCCGCCCTTTCTCCCGCCCGATGACGCCGCCCAACGCCCCCCGCCCGCAAGCCTCGGCCTACGTCTCCCCGTGGTCACTTCAGCGCCGCGTCGCGTTGCTGATCTGGCAATTCGTCTGGACGCTCACGTGTGCATGGACCCCGAAACCGTTTAACCCCTGGCGGCTGCTCATCCTCCGGCTCTTCGGCGCGCGTCTGTCCGGCACGCCGTTTGTCCACTCGCGGGCGCGGATTCAGCAACCCTGGCACCTCACCTTGGAACACCGCGCCTGTCTCGGCGACGGCGCCAACGCCTATTCGCTCGGCCCGGTGACATTGCGGGCCGGCGCCACGGTCGCCCAAGAAGTCTACCTCTGCACCGGCACGCACGATTTCAGGGCCGCCCATCTTCCCCTCGTCACCGCCCCGATTGAGATCGGTGCCGGAGCCTTCGTCGGGGCCCGGGCGTTTATTCTCCCCGGCGTCACCGTCGGCGCGAATGCCATCGTCGGCGCCTGCGCCGTCGTCACCCGCGACGTGCCCGCCGGTGCAACGGTCGCGGGCAACCCGGCCCGCGTGATCAAACCAGCCCGCCCGTAGCCGCGCCGTTCGGCGATCGCGTTCCCAAAAATAGTGTAGGGCGTTAGAGCGCCGCGACGACGCGGTCCTGAGACGTGACCACGTTGTCGCCTCCGGCTCAAACGCGGCTACCGCAATCGTGGCACCGCTCTCATCGCCGACCGGAATCCCCAGGGTGGAACCGGAGGAACGCCGTCACGTCCCCGGCTAACCGTTAACGTTTAGCCGGGGCCAAGCCGGGCGGGTAGTCGATCAGCAGGCGGGACTGGGCCTCGAGCGAACCCTGATAGAAAGGCGGAAACAGGAGCAGCAGCGCCCGCTCGTTGCGCTTGAGCGTCACGGTGCCACCGTACGCCGGGTAGGTGCGTCCCTTATACACACTGGACAACGCCACCTTGGTCGCGCCCGCGAGGGTGATGGCCGGGTTCAAACCGGACTGGAGGGTCACCGGCTCCTTCCCCACCGAGCCGCGGAGTTCGAGTCCGCTGAGGTTGAGGATCGCCAGTCCACCGGGCCCGTGGCGCAGGGCTCCGTCGTCGATCACCGCCACGTGATAGCGCAAGGTCCCGACTCCACTCGCTGCCGCCGGCGCGACCGGCGTCAGCAGCAGGAGAAATTCCCCCGCGCCGGGCGGGATCGCAACTTCGGCGACGGACTGGCCGGTGGTGCTATCGATGATCCGCAGGGGCACCGGGCCGCGGTAATCGTAGCGGGGCGAGCGGGCCGTCGGGTAAAATTGGAGCTTTTGCGGGGCGGCGCCCGGCTTCGGCACGAAGGCGAGATCCGCAGGGGCCTTGGCGGCGAAAACCGTGAAGCGGACCAGCGGGTAGCTCGCGCCGGGTTGGGCGGCGGCGGAGAGGCACGCGAGAAACCCGAGAAAGAGATGCCGAACGAAGTTGGTCCCGGCGCTCACGCGCCGGGCTACGGGGCGGAAACGAATCAGATGTCCGAGCGCGTGAGCCATCGGAACGAGACGACCTTGAAGCGGCGGCCGTAGAGCGTGTTCATCGGATTCAGGTTGGCCGGAGCGGTTTCCGGCGGCTGCGTGGCGTCGAAATAGTCCGGCAGCCGCTGCACGACCGCCTCACACCACGCGCGGCCTTCGGCGACGTTGGTCGCAGGATTCACCGCCTCGCCGTAGGTGCGCACGATGAACGTGTCTGAGCGGGGGAAAAGCACCGGCGCCAGGGCCGTCATGATGTCGGCCTGGGTGAGGAACTGGGAGCTGAATTCGGCGATGGCGTCGTTCACGCCGGCATCTGCGATCGCCGCCTCAAGCAGGCTGCGGGCGGCGCCGGCGTTGCCCGCGGCGTCGAGGCCGGCAAAGAGGGCATTCGGGGAGAGGAACTCCTCAAGCGAACGGAATGGCCCGCTATCCGTCTGCTTGCGGACGACGTTGTCGCGGACCTTGGTGGCGAGCGCCGCCAGCTGCGCTGCCGTGAGCGTGCGCATACCACGGCGGAAAAGATGTGTATTGGCCAGCGACACCACCGAGGCATCGTCGCCCGCCTGACCGGGATCGGCCTTGTAGGTTTCCTGGGCCGACTGGGAGAAGCGGAAGAACTGCGCGTCGGTCGACTGCACCGTGGCGGTTACGTTATCGGCGGCGGTGCCGGTCGCCGTATCGGCATTGAGGTAGGTGAAAGCCTGTGGTGCGGGAAACCGCACTCCGCGCAGGACGGCGACCCACGCGGCCGTGTTCGTGGAGTTGAGATTGAAAGCGCCGCCCTGCAGGAAGAACTGCGAGGAAAAGGAGTTCGACGCCGGCACCGACATGGTGGAGCCGACCGGCGTCGGCGGATTCAGCAACGCGCGGACGTCTTCGATCGCCACCTTGGTCCGGTCCGTCTTGCGCAACGGCTTCAGCAGTTGGTTCGGCACGATGAGGTCGCCCGTGGACGTCGTGGCGGGCACGATTCCGTTCACCAGACCGCTGAAGAAATAGCGGTCGAAGAGCTCCGTCACGGCAACCGAGTTCAGCTTCGTGGAGCCGGCCCAGGTGTTCCCGATCAGGAAGGGCCGCTGACCATCTACGGGCAGGTGCTGGATGGCGCCCAAAGACAACAGTGGGGATCGCGGCAATTCAAACAGCGGAACGTCTTCGTTGTAGGAGAGGCTTCCTCCGGCCCGGTCGAGCAGACGATCCGGTTCCGAGATGGTCGTGTAATTGGGATAAAGGTCCGGACTCGGGCCCTGCGGGCCGGCGACGAACGCCTCCGCCCCGAGGGCACCCTGACGAACATCACGTCCCGCCGTGGACAACCACGTTCCGGGAGCCGCCGGGGTGTCGATGCTTTCGGCCAAACGGAAAGGAAACGAAAATTGATACGTGCCGTCGCCCAGCTTCTGCGGCGCGGAGGAGATGCGGTCAAAGTCGGGCGAAGTAAAGGTGCCCAACTTCACGTCCCCACCCGCCCGGACGGCATAAAGCGTAACGGTCAAGGTGCTGGGTGTGGCGTCGAGGTGGCTGTCGTGACTGCCCTCAACACTGACCGCCGCGATCGGCTGCTGCACCCCCTGCCCGCCCACGGCATTGAGATTGCGCGAGTCGAAGCTGCTCACGTAGCCCCCCGCCGGCGCCGAGCCCGTGTTGCTGGTGTCCTCCAATGAACTCCAGGTGTAGACGCGCCCCGGCAGCCAGGACTGGTGATCCTCTTGCGTCGACGTCAGCGAGGCCCAGGGCAGACTGATATTCAGGGGCGAACCAAAGACACTTTCTAGAGGAAAGCGCGCGACCGGGTCACCCAGCGTGTCATCGTCGACCGTGACGGTCGGCAAGCCCGACACTTCCAACCGCAAGTCCTCCGGCACGAGCGCCGCGGAATATGGATTCCACAGGGAGATCAGCCAGCGGGCCCGCGCCTCCAGCGGAACCACCGCACTCGAACCCGCCTGGGTCCGGACGTTGAACGAAAGTAGAAAATACGAGAGCACGGGCACCACCGAATTCACCACGCCGTCCTGCACCGTCGGCGACTGCATCACGTACCGCCGCCGGATCGGATCAGCCGTCAACGCGGGCGCTGGCACCGGGGTGGCGGGAGCTGCGACATTTTCCATGTAGCCGCCGGTCGCCGGATCATAGTTGGCCCACGTCGCAAATCCCTTGCCCAGCAGCGTCGGCTGCAGCGAGAGATCCTGCCGCAGGCCGCCGAGCTTGGTGTTGGCGAGCACCGCATAATTGTTCGCCGACCACGTATGAAAATTCTGGCGCGGCAGCGTCAGGCCGACGGAGCCGTTCGTCGGCGTCCGCAAAAAAGAAAACTGCCCGATACCACCCACCTTCTGGTCCGCCACCAAGGGGCGGTTGTTGGCATCGCGCGGCTCGAAGCTCGGCGCGCCCGCCGTGGTGGCGGCGCCGGCGCCCAGCGCCATTTGTTGGCGGATACGCGTGCCGAGATCGACCTGCGCGGTGCCGTCACCGAAGGGCGCGTAGTTCACCGTGTCACTGGAATCGGCGACGGCCACCGGCGCTTTCACGCCTTGGTCCCCCACCCACCAGGCATAGCGCCCGACGGTGAGGCTACCGGTCTGACCGGGGATGCCGGGCGCGTTGATCGCCTGCAACGTGGCCACCACGTTGCTCGCCGCGGCCGACGTATCGGTGTTAGTGCCCACCAGCACGGCTTGGTTGGCCGCGGCGATCGCTCCGGTCACCGCCGGGGTGGTGCCCGTCTCCAGCCCACTCACGAGCCACACGGGCGGCTCGGTGGCGTCGGTGGTGCTCCACACGCCGGTGTAACGACGTTTCTGGGCATTCACACCGGTGGCGGTTTCGGCGGTGGCGGTGGCGCGCGTGTCCGGGCCGGCCTGTTTTTGCAACTGGCCGACCGCGACATTGAGGGCGAACAACGCATTCTCGCGGGCCTGCGCCTGGCGCTGGCTGTTACCGGCGATCGCCGTCTCGACCCGCGTGTAGGTCGCAAGGCCGACGAGCAGTAAGACGATAAATGAAACGAGCGTGAGCGTAAGCAGCAGCGCGAAGCCGCGACGCGGGTGACCACCGGTAGGCCAAGCCGGCGGCCGGGCAACCCGACCAACGGTCGGGCCTACATCGGAAGGAGAAAGACGGCTCACAGCGGTTGGGCGTTGATGACGATGCGGCGGGTAAAGACCTGCGAGTTGGCGAGCACGATGTCCCACCAGAACTGCTGCACGGTGCGCCCGGTCTGGGCGGTCACGCGCTGCGGCGACGCCTCATAGCCGGCCAGCACCCGGGCCCCTTCGTCGGTCAGGACGCGCACCATCACATCGAGCACCTCGGGGAACGGGTCGGCCGCCCCAGTCACGGACGACGGAGTCCTGGCCGTGTAATTCAGGGCATTATTGTTCGCCGGAAATACACGGCGGAGGCCGTCCACGGCCGCGGCGTCGCGCACGTAGAGCCGCACGCCGAAGTCGACGACATTTTCGCCAATGACCGAGTTGATGGTCGGGCAGCGGATCTCCGCGGCGTTGCCGACCGCGGCGGTGTTGCGCGTCGGGTTGTAGGCCGCGAGGGCAAGGTCATAACCGGTGGAAAAGGTCGTGGCGGGCAGCACCTCGGTCCGGTGCAACAGGTACCGCCGGTCGGTGCTGCGCGCCTCGTTGCCAGACGACGCGCGGCGGACGATCTGGTAACCGACGGCCACGGGAGCAGGCGCGACCGTCGTACCGGCGCCGCGCTTCGTGGTGAAAAAACGCAGCCAAGTGCCGCCGATGCCGAAGCGGGCGTCCGCCAGGGGACCAATGGCGGTGCCTTGCTGGGACCCGGCGGCGTTCGCCGGCTTGAGCGCGGACGACGTCGTGCCGGTGGTGTTCCAGAGCCCGAAGGTGTTGTTGGTGTTGGCGAGGATCGTCGCCGCCAACCAAGTCTTGCCGTCGTCGCGGTAGAGCGCCGATTGCAGGTCGACCGTGATTTGGTCGAGGATGAACCGGCCTTGCGCCTCCGCCGAAAGCCGCCCGGAGGTGCGGGCCCAAAAACCGGATACGTTGCCCACGATCACCACGATGAAACCGGCCAGCGCCGCGGTGATGCCGACGGCCACCAGCACCTCCACGATGGTGAACGCCCGGCGCAGGCGGCACAACCGACCCGGAAAAGTGGCGCGCGGGGTGTTCATCGCGTGACGGTGCCGGCGACAAACAACACCTGCTTGCGGGAATGATCGAAGCGCACGCTGCCGGTGGGATTACTGCCGACTTGCACCGCGGTCGTCGCGGAGTCGGCGAAAAACGCAGGCCAGCGCAGGCGCGCGGTGTAGCCGATCAGGGCGGCGGTCGCATCGGGATCGACCGTCGTCGTGGCGCCGCTGGGCGATGTGACGGCGCCGGGCTTGGGCGAGACGGACTCGTTCCGAATAAGCGCGATCTCGAAAAATTTTTCGCCGTCCTTCTTGGCCCAGATGGGATCGGCGTAGGTCCCAATCTTGGTGCCGTCGCGGCTGGCAAAGACCAACTTGGGGTCCTTGGTCAGGTCGTAGTCAAAGCGGGCGTCGTCGGTCGTGATTTCGTGCCCCGAGGCGGTGGAATTTTTCAGCAGTAGTGCCACGTCGTCGAGCGGCATGGCCTGGAGTTTGGCGCGCAAGGCATCGGCCACGCGGGCGGCGACCTCGGCATCGGCGGAATCGCTGACCGAACGCGCGATGGGCGCGAAGAGTCCAATGACGCCCACCATGGCGACCGCAAAGATGCCGACGGCGACCACCACTTCGATGAGACTGAACCCGCACCGGCCGGCCGGAGCGGACGCCGCGCCAGCGTCGGGAGAAAAATTGGAACCGCGGCGCAACATCAGAAACTCGTGGCTTCGTTGACGAAGGTGACGCTACCCGACGGCCGGATCAGGACGCCGCGCACGGCACCGCTGTTGTTGAACGCGGGAACATTGCTAGCGAGCGCCGCCGTCGAGACCGTGAGGCGCCAGTACGCCGTACCCACCAGCGGCGGAGAAACGACCGTCCCGTCGGGGCCGAATTGCAGGTAATAGGCGGCGTTATTGCCCATGGGCGCGGTCTGAGGCTGATTGTGTCCCACCGGGCCGCTGAGCGTCGAGGTGAGGACGGGGCTCGTGGGCCAAACCACCCCGGCCGCCAACAGCCCCGAGGTCGAGGTCGGCACGAGGTAAACACCCTGAGGCAAGTAGACCGGCGGGCCGACCGCCTCCCAACGATTTGAACCGATGGGGAGAATCTCGCGCACAACCTGCAGCAGGCGGAGAAATTTCTCGGCGTCACCGGCGGGCGGGCGGGCTCCATAGATGAGCACGCGGGCGTTGGTCTGGTTGACGGCCGCTTGAGCGCGGGCGGTGTTGACGAGCGCAGCGAGGGTCGTCTGGCCGGTGGCGAGCGCGTTGCCGCCGCTGTCATTGAGCGCGAGGCCAACGCCGCCGGCAATCAGGGCAATGATTCCGATCACCACCAGGAGCTCGACGAGTGAAAAAGCCCGCCGGCAAAGAGCCGGGGGGGCGGAGCGCGACAGTAAACTGGAAAAACCGTCGCTCATCGCCAGCTCATGATCAGATCGTTCTCGGAGGTCGCACTCGGGGGCGCCGAGTAAAAGATGACGCCGGCATGCGTGCCGCCCACCGTGCCGGTGGTGACGACGGTGGTCGGGCGGATCGTCGTGGTGCTACCCGCCACCGTCACAGGAGGGAAGCCGCCGGAGGAATCGCGGCCGTTGATCACGCCATCGAGGTTGCTGTCGGCCACAACGGCGATCGAAGTGTTGTAGAATGCGTCGCGAATAAAATTGAGTTGCGCCGCCGTATTGCGGCCGGCTGAAACGTCCGCGGAGGTCACAAAGTCGGCCTCGGTGAACGAGACGAAGCGCACCCGCCGGGTGTTCTGCCCAATGGCGGGCGTCGGGTTACCGGTGGCGGCACCGGTGAGCACGGAGCCGTCACGGTGCACGCCGGAGAGCAAATCGTGGAAAAGATGATTGGCTGAAGCCTGGGTGGTCGCGCCCTGATTGACCAACTTCTGGGCGGAGTTCGGATAGAGTTGGGGATAGGAGCCATACTCCTGCCGAAACTGTTCAAAGGCGGCGCCCCACTGGCCAAACTGGGAGCGAGTCTGGGCCTTGTTGGCGCCGGCGCGGGCGCTGCTGATTGTCGGAATCAGAATGCTGGCGAGAATACCGATGACCGCGATCACCGCGAGCAGTTCGATGAGCGTAAACCCGGCCCCGCGACGGGTGGACGGCACGGCGGAGCGGCGCGCACGGCGGGCGGACAAAGGTTCAGGGAGTCGCATAGATATTGTCGGCGTTGGTGCCGGTGGTCTGGGTGGTGCCGGTGTAGAGGCCGTTCGAAGCATTGGGGGCCGAGTGCGCGCCGTCGGGGCCGACGGAGAACAACAGGTAGGCGGGCGACTGCCACTGGTTGGCCACGGGGCGGCTCGGCGGAGAGGCGGCCCGGTAATAATACAGGTAGCGGTTGCCCCACGGATCGACGAGGCAGTTGGAAACCGCTTGTTTCGTCGGCGGGTTGCCCTGAGCCACGCCAAAGGTGGTGGCGGTGGCGGTCGTGAGCGGGACCTCGAGCGTGAATTTACTCAGCTCAATCAGCGACGGTCCGTTGATCCGGGTGGCGAAATTCGAAGGACCGTAGACGCCGAGCAAGGCATTGAGCAGCAGCGCCTGCGCCTGGCTGTTGCCGATGACGCCGGCGATGACAGGCGTGGCTTGGGCGGCGTTACCGGTCTGGGGATAGTCGCCGTAGTGCCGCTTGTATTCTTCTAGAGCCTGCGTGAGCGCGGCAAGTTCCGCCCGGGCCCGGCCCAGAGCGGAGCGTTGCTTGCCGCCCCGCATCAGGGTGACGGTGATCGTCATCAGGATCGCGATCACGCCCATCACCGTCAGCACCTCGACCAGTGAAAACGCCCGGCCGCGCTCACGCGAGCCCGCCCCGCGCAGGAGCGCGGACGACAGGATTGGGCGGCGGAGGCGCGCGGAGAACATGCAGGAAAGGACGCGAGAGAGGCCGGAACGTTACAGGCGCCAAGCCCCGTGACAAGGGGGGCGGGGAACAGGTGAGGGCTAAGAGTTGAGGGTCGAGAGCGGTTCTTCCTGAGGTAGATCGACGAAGGCGGGGATTCCCCCGCCTCGCGACCGCGATCGCACGTTTCAATCTCGCAGGGCGAGGCCCCTTGTCAGGGAACGTCGACCGCAAAAAAGCCCGATCCTGACATCGGGCTCGATCGGTGGCTCACCGGTTGCGAAACGGCGGTCGCGCGCTCAGTCTTCCGCCTGCAGGGCGGCGACGACGCTGAAGTCTTCGAGCGTCGTGGTGTCGCCCTTCACTTCCCCGCCGGAGGCAATTTCCTTCAGGATGCGGCGCATGATTTTCCCGCTGCGCGTCTTCGGCAGACCCGCGGCAAAACGGATCGTATCCGGTTTCGCGAGCGAGCCGATCTCCTTGCCGACGTGGTTGCGGAGTTGCTCCTTGAGTTGCTCGCTGGCGATCTGGCCGGCCTTGAGCGTGACAAACACGCAGAGGGACTGGCCTTTGAGTTCGTCGGGCCGACCCACGGCCGCAGCTTCCGCAACCGACGGGTGGGAGACGAGCGCGCTCTCGACTTCGGCGGTGCCGATCCGGTGACCAGAGACGTTGAGGACGTCGTCGATGCGGCCCACGATCCAGAAATAACCGTCCTTGTCCTGCCGCGCGCCGTCGCCGGTAAAATAGACCTCGGGCCGGCCGGGGAATTCGCTGAAGTATTGACGCTGATAGCGATCGTCGTCGCCCCAAAGGGTGCGGAGCATCGAGGGCCAGGGCTGGGTGATGACGAGTTTGCCGCCGCTGTTACGCGGAACCTCGACGCACTTATCGTCGACGACCTTCGGCACGACGCCGAAGAACGGACGCGTGCCGGAACCGGGGGTGGTCGCGGTTACGCCCGGGAGTGGGCTGATCATGATCGAGCCGGTTTCGGTCTGCCACCAGGTATCGACGATCGGGCAACGCTTCTTACCGATCAGGGTGTGATACCACATCCACGCCTCGGGATTGATGGGCTCACCGACGGAGCCGAGCAGGCGCAGCGAGTCGAGGCGGTGGCGGAGAACGTAGTTATCGCCCCAGCGCATGAACGCCCGGATGGCGGTCGGCGCGGTGTAGAGGATCGTGAGGCTGTGGCGGTCGATCATCTGCCAGAAGCGGTCCGGCTCGGGCTGGTTGGGCGCGCCCTCATAGATGAAGACGGTGGCGCCGTTCGAGAGCATGCCGTAAACGACGTAGCTATGACCGGTGATCCAGCCGATATCGGCGGAGCAGAAGTAGCGGTCGGTTTCCTTGAGATCGAAAACGTAGTGCGCGCTCAGTTTCGCACCGAGCAGGTAGCCGGCGCTCGTGTGCAGCACGCCCTTGGGTTTGCCGGTGGAGCCGCTGGTGTAGAGGATGAAGAGCGGGTGCTCGGAATCGAACGCCTTCGCCTTGTGGCTATTGGGGGCGCCGTCCCAGGCATCCTTCCACCACACGTCGCGGCCCTCGCGCATCGTGACGGCGTTGCCGCAGCGCTTGACGACGATGACCGTCTGGACCGTCGGCGTGTTTTCCACGGCCTTGTCGACGTTGGCCTTGAGTTCGATGACCTTGCCGCGCCGCCAGCCGCCGTCGGCGGTGATGACGAGCTTGGCTTTGCAGTCATTGATCCGGTCCTTGATGGATTCCGCGGAGAAGCCGCCAAAAATGACCGTGTGCACCGCGCCGACCCGCGCGCAGGCGAGCATCGCAATAACCGCTTCCGGGATCATCGGCAGGTAGATCGCAACGCGATCGCCGGCCGTAATGCCCATGTTCTCGAAAATGTGGGCCAGACGGCACACGTGCAGGTGCAGCTGCTTGTAGGTAATGGTCCGAACATCCCCCGGCTCGCCCTCGAAAATCAGGGCCGCCTTATTTTCCCGGGCGGTGCCGAGGTGGCGATCGAGGCAGTTCTCGGCGACGTTGAGCTTACCGCCGAGGAACCACTCGGCATGGGGCGGCTTCCACTTTAGGACCTTCTTATACGGCTTGCGCCAGACGAGTTGTTCCTTGGCCTGCCGGTCCCAGAATTTTTCTGGGGAGTTGACAGATTCCGCATAGAGCCTTTTGTAGGCGGCTTCGCTCCCAAGGTTCGCTTGGGCTTTGAACTCGGCCGAAGGCCTGAATTTCCGGTGTTCCCGGGATACTGAGGTAATCGTCTGGTCTGGCACGTGCGTGTCGGATTGTAGGGTTTAAGATCGCAACAAAGCGGCTTTTATCCTGCTCAGAGTTTCAAGCGTCAAGCACGGGGACGCGACTGCTCAACAACATTGTATGGAAAAGAAACCCGAGTCCGCTGTGTCGGACACTTCTGCTGCGACGGCGCCCGCGCCGGCCGCGGCCACTGCCACCTCCGCCCCTGCCCCCGCTCCGGTCGAAAACACGATTCACGTCGAGGGCGTGCTCGACATCGACTTGCAACGCGGCGGCAACGGCCAGCTGATCGACATTAATCGGGGCGGCAAACGTCGCCCCACGGATCCTTTCGTGCCGAAGGAACTCATCCGCCGCTTCAAGCTCCGCACCGGCTCGATGATCGGCGGCACGGCGTTTCCGCCGGACGGCCGCTTCCCGAACCCGAAGATGCGCTTCATCGAGACGGTCGACAGCGTGCCGCTCGAGGATCGCCGCGCAAAGTTCGAGTTCACCACCCTCACCACCATCTCGCCAAACCAGCACCTGAAGATGGAAATGAAGGAAGGCCGGCTCACGACGCGGGCCGTCGACCTCTTCTGCCCGATCGGCAAAGGTACCCGCGGCCTCGTCGTCGCCCCGCCGCGCACCGGCAAGACCACCCTGCTGCGCGACATGGCACTCGGCGTCCTTGAGAACAATCCCGAGTGCCACGTCATGATCCTCCTCGTCGACGAGCGCCCGGAGGAGGTCACCGACTTCAAGCGCAGCGTTTCCGCGGCCGAAATCTGGGCCTCGTCCAACGACGAGCAGATCGAGAATCACATCCGGATCGCCGACCTTTGCATCGAGCGCGCCAAGCGCTTGGTGGAAATCGGCCGCGACGTCGTACTATTCGTCGACTCGATCACCCGCCTTTCCCGCGCGCACAACACCGCCCGCAACTCCGGTCGCACCGGCTCGGGCGGTCTCGATGTTCGCGCGTTGGAAAAACCCCGCCAACTCTTCGCCACCGCGCGCAAGACCGAGGAAGCCGGATCGTTGACTATCATCGCCAGCGTGCTCGTCGAAACCGGCAGCCGGATGGACGACGTCATCTTCCAGGAATTCAAGGGCACCGGCAACATGGAGCTCGTTCTCGATCGCAAGTGCGCCGAAATGCGACTCTGGCCCGCCATCAACATCGCGTCCAGTGGCACCCGGAAAGAAGAACTGCTGATCGACGCCAAGACGCTTGAGGGAATCCACTTCTTCCGTCGCGCCTTGGTGCAGCAGAAAATCGAGGAGGCCACCGACACGATGATCGCCCGGCTTTCGAAGACAAAAACCAACGCCGAGTTCCTTAAACTCATCGCCCGGTGAGCGCCGAGCGTACTTCCCTCTTGCTCCATCTCCAAATTACCTGAGATTCATCTGTTTCCTTCGTGTCCGCCCGCCGTCTTACTTAGTCTCTAGCCAACCACCGCATGCATAGTTTTTCCGAGCAATGTCTCGACATGGCCCGCTCGATGTTGGGCCACAACCTCGACTCCATCCAGCCCGACGGCACCATACTACCCGCCCACGCGGAGCAGTCGCGCCCGGATGAACCCGGTCATGTCGCCTTTGCCCTTGGAGAGTTCTATCGCGCTACTGGTGAGACCACCCTCAAGGGTCACGATCTGATCGACCTCGCCGCGCGCTGCATCACCGCGCAGATGTTCACCGAACCCGCCGCGGAAAATGGCTTGGCCTACGCCGCGCTCGGTCTCCTCGCGTTCGGCCCCTCCAAGGAGCGCAATCCCGTTTGGGAGCGTCTCGTCGAAGAAACCCAACAGCGAATC
>CAIJFT010000194.1 GCA_903820035.1 uncultured Opitutia bacterium | reverse complement strand
GCCGCAGTCGCACCGTGTCAACCGCGCCGAGGGGGTGCACTCCGCCCGTTCGCCCCCGACTTCGACCGCGCGGAAATAGCCCAGAGCCGTCATTTCCCCCAGCGTACCACGGGGGGTGGGACAACGGCGGGGTGAGGCCAGGGCGGTCGGGGGTTGAAAAAACAGCAGCACGTTTAAGCGACTGTTCCCGATCCTCCGCGACAATCCAAGTTTCAAGCGCACCGCGAGCGGCTGAAACTCCGCCCAACCTACGCTCGACATCGGATCCAGCCCGGGGTCAGTGCGTCGCGGGAAGAAGCGGGCCCAACGTCATCAGCGGGACATGTCCCCGTTTCCGCTGCCGGCGCGCGGCTAACCTTCACCGTATTCAGCATCTCCCGCTTGATCTCCAGGTGTCGATTTGCATGGTGCGGCTGACCGCTGGGCCGACCTCGTCCCGCCCAAACCCATCCTACCCAACCCATGAAACTCCCCCGCATGTTTTACGCGGCCGGCTGCGCCGCAGCCCTGATTGCCCTCGCCCGAGGCGCCCAAGCCCCCGCTTCAACTGCGGGCGCGGCGGCGACCCCGAACGAGGTGGTCGCGCTCTCCCCCTTCACCGTCACCGAATCCGACGACAAGTCCTGGCTCGCAACGACGACGCTGATCGGCAGCCGCACCAACCAGGAGTTGGCCAAGCTGCCCGTCACCGTCGACGTGATCACGGCCGAATTCATGCGCGACCTGGGCGCCTTCAGCATGGAAGACGCCGCGCAGTACGTCGCGGGGGTCAACGTCACGCCGCGCCTTGAATCGCGCAACGACGACCGCATCACCTACCGCGGCCTCAGCGGCGGCGGCAGCTCGCGCAACTTCTTCACCTGGTACGTGCCCTCCGACGCCTACAACGTCGAGCGCTTCGACTTCAACAAAGGTTCCAATTCGCTCATGTTTGGCGACTCGAACCCCGGCGGACAGGCGACGATCTACACCAAGCGCGCCCGCGCCCGGAACCAGGACGAGTTATTCGCGAGCGTCGGCTCGTACGATGCCTACCGCGTGCAGCTCGATGTCAATCGCCGCGTCCGCGACAATCTCTTCCTGCGCGTGAACCTGGTGAACCGCCGCAACAAAACCTACGTGAAAGGCACCAACGACGTCTTCCGCGCCGGCGACCTCGCCTTCACCTACGAACCCTTCAAGACGACGACGGTCCGCGTGGAACTCGAACGCGGCGTCACGAACCGGGTGCGCGCCGACAGCGCCTTGGCGATTAACGACGTGGCCGCGGCCGGCCGGGGCTTCGCGACCGCCAACCAGTGGTACTACACCTCCGACGGCGAAATCCTCTATCGCACCGCCACGAACCCGCCGCTCGCCATCGACCGCAGCGGCCCGTCCGGCAACCAGGTCTCGCTGCTGCAGGGCCAGACGCAGGCCGTGCGCCTGCCCAACGGCACGTACAAGACCTTCACGGGCTTCGACCAGTACACCAACATGCTCGGCACGGTGGACTACAACAACCGCATCTTCAACGTCGCCAATGTCACGCTCGAGCAGCGCATCGGCAAACTCGCGATCGAGGCGGCCTTCAACCAGCAGTTCCAACACGAGGACCGGAATGACAATTCCTTCGGTACCAGCCAGACGCCCCCCGTGCTGAGCGTCGACAGCACCGGTCGGCCTTATATCGAAGAGGCGATCGGCGGCGCGGCGTTCAAGGTGTTTGGCAACGTCGTGAAGGCGGGCCGCATCGCCGCCGTGTACCCGTTCGACTTCGGCCGCTGGGGCAAGCAACTCGTGGTCGTCACCGCCCTGAAGCAGCGCGACGTGAAACTCTCCCGCCGCACCGGCCTCGCCAATGAACTCAGCACCGGCACTTATGTGAACAACGGCGTCCGGCTCCGCGCCTACCTCGACGACCCGGCGTTCGGCACCACGCCATTCTGGGACCAGTTTCTCCTGCCCAACCTAAAGACCACCCCGACCTTCAAACCCGTGCTCTACGAGAGCACGACCAACACCGGGCCCTTCGTGGACATCCGCTACGCGCAGACGCAGACCGCCTCCCTGTCGGGCGAGTATTTCGGCGGCCGCGTCCACTCGCTCGTCGGCATGAGCTGGAACAGCCTGTCGCGCAAGATCCCGACCGAAGCCTCCTACGCGACCGATGCGCGCGGCAACTTCCGCCATCCGGGCATGCCGTGGGACAACCCGCGCGCCTACGAATACGATCCGCGCTTCGACCTCGACGCCACCAGCCGGATGGCCGGCCTGAGCTGGTCCGTTTGGCGCGGCGACTTCGCCACCGTCAACCTCTACGGCGTAAACTCCGAATCGTTCAACTGGCAGTCCCGCCAGGTGTTCTACGGCCCCGACATCGGGCCGGTCCGCGGCAAGACCAAGGAAGTCGGCCTCAAGGGCGATCTCTTCCGCCAGAAACTCACCTACACCCTCGGCTTCTATGATCTGAAGCGCGTCAACGCCGCGTACGCCTGGTCCCCGGACTCACTCTCGCTCACCCAGCTCGAGGACCTGATCAATCCGAACAACATCCTGCCCTCCGATTCGCGGTACATCACCGTGGTGAATGGCCTGAACAACGAACGCCGCACCGTGAACTCGAACGAGCAATCGCGCGGCGTCGAACTCACGCTGCAGGGCCAACGCTGGCACGGCTTGCAGACGCGCGTTTCGTTTTCGTCCACCCGCGTGCGGGCGCAGGCGGACTTCGCGCAGTTCCGCGCCTACCTCGACGCCGCGACCGCGCGTACCGCGGCCGCGAACGCCCCCGGCGGCAATCCCGCGCTGGCGGAACCCGCCGCGGTTCTCACCAATGCCCGCACGGTCCTCGGCTCCAACACCCTCACCGATGCCGTGTCCGGCCGCCGCAGCGCCCCGTACACCGGCAGCTTTGTCCTGGATTACCAAATCCCGTGGATCCGCGGCCTGCGCACCGGGCTCAACGGCGTGTTCGGTCCCGACTACAACGTCGCGATCTTCGACGGCGTGAGCTACAAGGGCGGCGCCTCATTTCCCTTGAGCGGCTACCTGCTGTACGACCGCCGCGTGCTCAACCGGGCGATGAACTTCCGACTCGGCGTGCAGAACGTCTACGACCTGGTAAACGGCGACAGCCGCTACCGCATCACCGGCGCGACCTCGTACAACACGACCGCCAAGCGCCCGAACTACATCTACCGCTACGCCGAGCCCACCACCTGGAGCCTCAGCGTGACAACCCGCCTGTAAGGCACCGTCCGCGCCACGCCGCGTGGGCGCCAACGGGCGCTTTTCTGCGGCGTGGCCCGCCTGTTGGGCGCGACCACCCGTCCGGTAAGTCCAACGTCGCCGTTTCAGCCCGGCTCCGCTGGCGCGCTGGTGATCGGCTTGACCGGCGGCTCGCTCGGCCCGTCGGGTTTTCTCGCGTCGGCCGAACCGCCGCAACCCGGCGACCACGCTGCGTGAGTCGGGCTTTCGTTGCAGTGGCGGCGCTAGAGCGGCGCGTGACTTGCCGGCTGGGACCGCCGATGTCCCACCCCCTACGCCAGAATGGGTGTCTTTCGATTCATGCATGCGTCTCTCTCCGAAGCCATCCGTCACGGGTTCGCCGGCGGCACGATCCCGCTCGAAACCTTCCTCATCGTCAAAGCCCTCAAGATGCTGGTCGTCGCTTTAGCGTGTGGCGGCATCATGAAGGAACTGGGGCAGCTCCTGCGCTGAACAACCCGCTCGCCGGTTGCACGGAGGCGGTGACGCGTTGGTTCGGGCCAAGCCGCCGTGGGCGATGGCGGCCGTAAACCGGAGGTCCCGAATTAGATGAGTGCAGCTACCCAACCAGCGGACGTGCGTTCCCGCCGGCGCACGGCGCGGGTTGCCGAATCCACCGACTTCGTCGGCCAAGCTTACACTTGCGCCGCACCCAGCGTCTCACCCGCCACGTTCCGTTTATTACCTTAAGTTGGTACAGGCTATTCCACCAACGACTAACACTCCCGGCGAGAGGGGGTATCAGGAGCCCTCGGAATGTGGTGCATGAATTGCAAGGGTCGTCATCCGACCCTATCATGCCCACTCCGAACTCAATCTTTCCGGCCCAATCGACCTCGGCGCCTCGCCCCCATCACCGCTGCGTTTTGCCGGCCCTCTTCGCCCTGTTCGTTGCCCTAGGCAGTCCGGTGTTCGCTTTGAACAATACCGTCTACTTCAGCGAGGATTTCGAGTCGGGCCTCGGCGCTTGGAATCCCGGCGTCGGCGTCATCGTGGACGCCGCGGGTCACGGCCAGGTCCTGACGTTCACCGCTCAAGGGTCAGGTGGAAGCACCTACACCAAGATCGCCGTCGCCCCATTAACGACACCGCTTTATATCAGTTTCGACTACATGGGCACCGGTGGATTTTTCGGAATCAATATCAACAGCGACGACTGGCTATTTGGCCAAGATTACGGAGGCACCTTTGGCGCGGTCGATCTGACCTACGACACCACCTGGCGGCATTACGAAATCATTATTCCGGACGGAGCCAGCCTGCCCGCCACCCTGATGCTCGAGGATTTTTGGGGGCCCAGTAATGGCGGCGCATTCTTCGATAACATCATCGTCGCTAATTATTCGGGTGCCAGCGGCCCCGTTACCCCCACCTCAGCCCCGGACGGAGGGGCGACCGCCGCTCTCCTGGGCTGCTCGGCGTTCCTCTTGCTCGCGGTGCGTCGGCTGCAGCGCTCACGCGCGGAGTAACGACCGGCGCAACCCGCCACGCTTTGGTCGTGGCGGGTCGCAGCGTCCCACCGCTATTTGGGTTCCAAGGGGAAAGGCCGCTACCGATCGGTGCGTCCCTCGCGTTGCCAGAAATCGTTTAGCCGCGCGGATGCGCCGCGACAACGTGGTCCGCGAACGCGACCGCGTTTTCGCCTCCGGCTCAAACGCGGTTACAGCCCGCTTTAAACGGCGCTATGCGCACCGGCCCGCAGGTCGGCGCCCCGCGCTTGCCCGGGTCACTTGCAGGCGGCAACTCGACTTTCGGCTCAACCCAGCCGCCACTTCGCCTGGCGCAGCACGGCGAGCTTGGGCTTTGCCTGACCCTCATACCACACGGTCAGCAGCGTACCGTCGGCGAGTTCCACGGTGCTCGGGTAACCGAGATCGCCGTCCCGACCATCGCCGGAAATCACGATCTCGTCGCCCCAGGTCCGGCCGTGATCCGCGCTGATCCGCGCCCGATTGCCGTAAGGTTTTCTCCGATACCCGTAACTCATCAGGAGTCGCCCATCCCGCAGGCGCAGGAGATGGGCCGGCAGCCCGTAACAGATCGGCCGAGGCTCACTCCACGTGCGACCGCCGTCGGTTGATTCGGTCTGCAGCGTCCAGCCGTTATGGGCGTCGTTGTGATTCCGAATCTGCACAATCAGCGCGCCGTTCGCGGCCTCGACGGCGTGCAGTTCGTGATAGGCCGAAGCCTTGTCGCCTTTCCGCACCGGAAATTCCGCCAACCACTGCCAACTGAGACCGTCATCCGCCGAGACCACGACGCCGACCTTCCCCTCCTTCGCCCACAGCTGCTTCCCGGCATAGAGCAACCGGCCGTCACGCAATTGAATCGGACCATGCGGACTGTTCACCCGCGTCGGCATGCGGGTCGACCACGTCCGGCCGCCATCCGTGGAACGGATCAGCCATTCGCCGAGTTCGGCTTTACGTTCCGCGTCATTCAACCGCGCGTGGACGGCCTCCCATTTCGCCCGTTGCTCCAGCGGCATGCGCTTCTGCTCCCAGCCCGATTCCTTGAGTTCACCGAATACACTCTGCTTCTGCAGGTGCGCCGCATAGGCCAGCGAGGTGAAGGTCGTGACCAGGAGCGAGCCCTGCGCCGTCTCGACGACGCCCGAGTCACGGTCATCGATGGCGCTGTCGAGCAGGACGCGCGGAAAACTCCACGTCGCCCCGTCGTCGCGCGAGGTCATCGCGTGCACCTGCCCGAACGGATCCACGTGCGATTCACGCCCGCCGGACCACGTGACCCAGAGTTCGCCATTCTTCCGCCGCGCGACCGTCGGCCAGCCGTGATAAAATTCCGGCTGCTGCGAAATCACCTTGGTCTCGAGCCCGGTTGCCTTCGGCTCCGCCGCCCGGACGAAATACGGCGCAGCAACGACGGCGGCGGTGTAGCGCGCGGAGCGCGTGAGGAAGGAGCGGCGGGTCGAGGGGGTTGTCATGATTGGCATAGACTCGGGGAAGAGAGCGAACGGAACCTAACGGTGAAGCGCAGGGGGTGGTAAGCGGCGCGCGAGAAAAGCCGATCGACCGCGAACTGGAAAGACCCAACGGCGTCAGACCGGTCGCGACTGGCCAGGAACTGCAGACACCCAACGTCATCCGGCAGGCGACGATCAGCGCGCGCGAGGTCGAGGCCTCGATTGACGTGCTCCGACGTGAGATTGCCCGGCGCAAGGAGTCGGAGCCGGCGGGGAAAGCCCCGCCCTCCGCGCAAAATGCGCTGCCGCGCTGCCGACGCCCCCCGCACCGGCGATCGGAGCGGCTATTTTCCCCGCCGCGCGCGTTGGCGCGCCGCGTCAACGTGGTGCTCCCACGTGTCCACGCTTTCGCCTCCGGCTCAAACGCGGCTCCAGCAATCATGGAGCCGCGCTAGCGCCCGGTTGAAAATGGAAAGGCCCGGACAAAGGGCGAAAAACGACGGTCGTCTTTCCCGATTCAACGTTCACCTTGCCACCCCTGACGCTCAATCTTCGCCGACCGGAAACCGCCGGCACCACCTCATGAAAAACCCCGCCCGCCGCCTCACCTCGCTCTTGGTTGTCTTCCTCCTGCTGGTCTCCGCGCTCCGCGGCCAGCTGGCTCCCGCCACCGGCGCCATTGAAGGCCGCGTCTTGAATCCGGTCACCGGCAGCTACGTGGAAGGCGCCCGCGTCACCATCGACGGCACCGCGCTCGAAACGTTCACCGACGCCGACGGCCGATTCCGCCTCGCCGGAGTACCGGTCGGGGAACCGCGTCTCCGCGTTGCCTTCACCGGCGCCGCGCCGGCCCTCGCCACCGTGCGCGTCACCGCCGGGCAATCCGCGGTGCAGGACGTCGCCCTCACGCTGCTCGGCCGTGCTCGCGCGCCGGGCGGCGACGCCGTGCAACTGGCCCAGTTTGTCGTCGGCGAATCGCGCGAAATGGCGGGCGCCGCCATCGCCATCAACGAGCAGCGCTTCGCCGCCAACATCCGCAATGTGGTTTCGACCGATGAATTCGGCGCCGTGGCCGAGGGCAACGTCACCGAGTTTCTGAAATATCTCCCCGGGGTCACCGTCGACATGAGCGGCGGCGACGGCCGGTACATTTCCATCGAGGGCGCACCCGCGGCCAACACCCCGATCACCCTCGGCGGCATCGGCCTGTCTTCCCCGGGCGACAATAACACGAGCCGCGGCATCGAGGTCGGCTTCTTTAATCTCAATAACATCGCGCGCATCGAGGTCTCCCACTCGCCGACCCCCGACACCCCCGGCAAGTCGCTCGCCGGCGCCGTGAACCTCGTCCCGCGCAGTTCCTTCGAACGCGTCCGCCCCGTCTTCAACGGCAGCCTCTACCTCATGATGCGCGACGACTATCACGGTCTCGCCAAAGGCGCGGCGATGTACCGTGAACCGCGCCGGAAGGTATGGCCCGGCACCGATTTCTCCTGGACGGTGCCGGTGAACAAAAACTTCGGCTTCACGCTCTCCGCCGGCGCCTCCACGCAATATTCCAGCCAGGACCGCACCACCAACGTCTGGCGCGGCGGGTCCACCGCCACCGCCGGCACCGCGTTTCCCGCCACCACGCCGGACCGCCCCTACCTCTCGCAATATACGATTCAGGACGGCCCCAAGGAGTCCGACCGCGATTCCCTCGGCCTCACCCTCGATTTCCGGCTCTCCGCCCGCGATCGCATCGCGCTTTCCTACCAATACTCGTCCTTCGACGGCTGGATTTCCAGCCGCTCGCTGGCCTTCGCGCCCAACCAAATCGTCGCGTCGTCCCTCTCGCCGACCTCCGTGCGGGGCGTCGCCGGCGCCGGCCAACTCACCCTGAACAACGGCAACAACCGCGTGCGCGAAAACCGCACCTACCTGCCCACGTTCACCTGGCGGCACGACGGCCCGGCGTGGAAACTTGATTTCGCCACCGGCCGCGCCTACGGCAAGAACTCCATGCGCGACATGGACAAGGAGCGCTTCCTCGCCGTCTCCGCGCGACGCACCGGCGTCACCATCGGCTTCGCCGACACCGGCTACCTCCGCCCCGGCGTCATCACCGTCGCCGACAACGCCACCGGCCAGCCCCTCGACCCGTACCGGCTGGAGAACTACGCGTTGAACACGCTCACCTCCACGCCCCAGCGCGCCTCCGACATCAACTTCACCGCCACCGGAAACGCCCGCCGCGATTTTCAGGGCAGTGTGCCGGTGACGCTCCGCACCGGGCTCGATTTCCGGCAGACGATGCGCGACATGCGCACCTGGACCTCCGCCTACACGTATGTCGGACGCGACGGTCGCGGCAATCTCACCAACGGGTCCGCCCTGCCCTTCCTCGATCCATTGTTTTCAACGCGCTCTGCGCCCTTCGGCTTTCCGCAGATTCAGCATCTCGATTCCAAGGAGGTCTTCGCGTACTGGCGCGCCCACCCGACCGAGTTTACCTTCGATGAGAACGGCCTCTACCGTTCCCAGGTTTCCAACTCGAAGCGGGCCAAGGAGTCCGTCTCCGCCACCTACCTCCGCGGCGACGTCGCCCTGCTGGACCGCCGCCTCCTGCTGGTGGGCGGCGTGCGTTTCGAGCAAACCGACGTGACCGCCGAGGGACCACTCACCGATCTCTCCCGCAACGTCCAACGCGATGCCCAGGGCAATCCGCTCCGCACCGCCGCCGGCGCCGTGATACCGATCACGACCGACGCCCTGGCCACCTCGCGGCTCACGTTTCTCGAGCGGGCCGCGCACGTGGAGAAGCAGTATTTCCGCTCTTTCCCCTCGCTCAATGCGACCTATCACCTCCGGGAAAATCTGCTACTCCGCGCCGCCGTCTCCACGAGCATCGGGCCGCCCGATTTCAGCCAGTACTCCGGCGGCCTGACCCTCCCCAACACCGACAACCCGCCGAACGCGTCAAACCGCATCGTCGTCAACAACGCCGCCATCAAGCCGTGGACGGCCAACACGGTGAAGGTGCGCGCCGAGTACTATTTCAGCGGCGTCGGCCAGATCTCTTTCGGCGCGTACCGCCGGCATTTCCAGAATTTCTT
>CAIJFT010000193.1 GCA_903820035.1 uncultured Opitutia bacterium | reverse complement strand
GGTTTCGGCGCTCCGGTCGCCATCAGCGGTGCGCTGATGATCGGTCTTGGCTTCAAGCCGCTCGAGGCCGCCAAGCTTGCGCTCATCGGCAACACCGCTCCGGTCGCCTTCGGCTCGCTCGGAATTCCGCTGGTCACCCTCGCGCCGCTCACCGGGCTCGACCTGCTGCAATTGAGTGCAATGGTCGGCCGGCAGCTACCGCTTTTCTCCCTGATCGTCCCGTTTTGGCTGGTGGCCGCACAGGCGGGTTGGCGGGGTATGATCGGAGTCTGGCCCGCCTGCCTCACCGCCGGCGCGAGTTTCGGCCTGATGCAGTTTCTCCTGAGTAATTTTCACGGACCGTGGCTGGTCGACATCGTGAGCGCCGCCGTCTCGATGCTGGCCCTCGTGGTATTAATGCGCTTCTGGCAACCCGCCGAGGAAACCGTCAACACCGGGGCGGACAAGGCCACGGGACCCGCCGCGACCCCTGCCACCGGCCCGGCGTGGAAGGCCTGGCTGCCATGGATTTTACTGACCGGCTTCGTCTTCGCCTGGGGCCTGCCGCCCGTGAAGAACCAGCTCAACGCCTGGTTCGCGCCGCAAATCAACGTCCCTGTCCTGCACAACGCCGTACAAAAAATGCCGCCGGTGGCGCCCGCACCCACGTTGGAAAAAGCGGTCTTCAACCTGAACCTCCTCTCGGCTACCGGCACCGCGCTACTGCTCGCCGGCATCGCATCGGTCATCGGACTCGGCGTCGGTTTCCGCCGTGCGCTCACCATCTACGGCGAGACGATCCTGCGCGTGCGGATCTCTCTCCTCACGATTGCGGTCATGATGGCACTGGGCTTCACCACGCGTTACAGCGGCACGGATACGACGATGGGCCTGGCGATGGCCGGCACCGGCTGGCTTTTCCCGTTCTTCTCGCCGCTCATCGGCTGGCTGGGCGTCGCCCTCACGGGCAGCGATACCTCGTCCAACGTCCTCTTCGGCAACCTGCAAAAAGTCTCCGCGGAGCAACTTGGTTTTTCCCCGGTGCTGATGGCCGCATCGAACAGCTCCGGCGGCGTCATGGGGAAGATGATCGACGCGCAAAGCATCGTCGTCGCCAGTGTGGCCACCGGCGGGCACCCCGACAGCCCGTCGGCCGGTACGATCCTCCGGACCGTCTTCTGGCACAGCATCGCGCTCGCCGTACTCGTGGGCCTCATGGTGATGCTACAGGCGTACGTCTGGCCGGGGATTGTGCCGGGCGCGAAGTAACGGGGCGAAGATCCCGCCGCTTACGCGGCGGGCCACACGATCAGCGCGATTTTTTCGCCGGCACCACGCTGTTGCCCGACGGCCGCGCGGACTGCCAGGCGATGAGCTTCCAGCCGTCGTGCTCGTTTCGCCAGACGCCGAGGTAGCGCAGCGTCACGTCGGACCACTCCGCCCCGAGCTTCTTCCGCATTTTTTGCTGGCCAAGCACGACGACGGTATCGTGCGCGACCTGCATCGTCTCGACCTCGGAAAGTTTGGCGTCGGCGTACGCGGTGTCACCCGCGAGCAGATTCTTCAGGTAGTCCGCCTTCGCCTCAACCCGGCCGTCCGAGTGCACAAAGCGCAGCTGGTCCGAAAGCAAACGACCCAGCACCGCGGCATCACCGGCCATCATAGCCGCGACGCGGGCCTGATCCGCCTGGGCGGCGGCGATAACCGGCGGCTGGGCGCGGACGCCGACGGCGAGCGTGACGACTGCCCCGCAGACCATGAGCGGCCGGAGCAACGGCAGGGCGAAGGGATTCATGGCGCCGGCGTAGAGTGGTACGCGTCGCGCAGCACCTGCATGGTGTGCCGCACGCGGACCGTCGAATCGAGTTCTTCGAGGTGCGCCCGCATTTGGGTAAGACAGCCAATGTTCCCGGTCGCAACCACCTTGGCGCCGGTGGTGAGCACCGCGTGGGCTTTTTGTAGCCCGAGTGATCGGGCCATTTCCGGCTGATCCAAATTGTAGGTGCCCGCGCTGCCGCAGCAGAGATGGGCATTGGCGATCTCACGCACTTCGACGCCGGGAATCGATTTGAGCAACTTGCGCGGTTCGGCGCGGACGTTCTGGGCGTTGGCCAGATGACAGGCATCGTGGTACGCAATCGCGCGGAGCTCGGTCCATCCCGCGGGTTTTTCCCGCAGGCCGAACTCGGCCAGAAACATGCTGACGTCGACCACCCGGTGGCGGAACGCCTCCGCCCGCGCCTCGTCGGGAGTACCGCGCAGAATCAAATGGTACTCGTGCAGCGTCGAACCGCAGCCCGCCGCGTTGGTGAGGATCGCGTTGATATCGGTGGGAAAGGCATCGAGGTTGCGCCGGGCCATCGCCTGGGCCGTGGCCAAGTCCCCGGTGTGCCAGGCCAGACCCCCGCAGCAGCCTTGGTCGGGTGGGATTACGACCTCGATGCCGTTACGTGTGAGCACGTCGATGGTCGCGACGTTGATGTCGGGATCCAGCACCTGCTGGGCGCAGCCCGCGAGCAAAGCGACGCGAGCGCGCCGGAGGCCCTGCGCCGGCACCGTGAGCGGCAGTTTTACCGCCGGCGGGACGTGACGTGGCGCCAGCGCCAGCATCGGTCGCAGGGCGGGCGGAACCAGCCAGCCGAAAGCGCGGCCGACCTTGGCCCCGGCCAACGCAAGCCGGAACCGGCCCGGATACGGTAGGGTCATCGCGGCCAGCCAGCGTCGCAGTTTCCAAGCCAGGCCGCGTTTCGCCTTCGGCTCGGTAATGGCCCGGTAAGGACTGATCAGATCGCGGTAAGGCACCCCGCTCGGACACGCCGGCTCGCAGGCGAGGCAGCCGAGGCAGCGGTCGATGTGCGGCTGCGCGGCGGCGGCCGGGAGAGTACCCTCGAGCACTTGCTTCATCAGCACGATGCGCCCCCGGGGGGAGTCCATTTCCTGACCGAGTTCGTGGTAGGTCGGACAGGCCGCGAGGCAGAACCCGCAGTGCACGCAACTCTGCACCGCGTTAGCCATCGCCTCGCCCAGCGGACCATGTTCCTTTGCTTTGATCGCGTGCAGCATTGTCAGAGTCGGATGGCGCAGGATTCGCCGCTGCACCGGCCCGGGCGGAGTCCGCTGCGGCGATTGGAGGGGTGAGCGTTCATGCGTCGAGCGTCGGAAAACGTTGGTCCGGATCTAAGGCGGCCTTCACCGCCCGAGAGATGGCAGGGTCACTACGCGGGCCGAGCCACAGCGGGCCTTCGCCGCGCAACACAATGCCCGGCCACGGGGAAGCGGCAAAATCCCCGTCGCGCCGGGCGATAAAGCCGACGTTGCCGGCCGCGCCGATCCAACCCCGAGCCCCGGCCTGAGACTGTACCCACCCCGTAAACTCGACGACCCGCGCGGGCGTCAAAGCAACCTTCCCAAGGGTGGGCAGCGGCTGCGACCACGCGAACTCGCCGACCCGACGCCACACCTCCACCGCATTTTCCTCGGGGATAACGTGGCCGGGAAACTGCGTCATGATCTCGTTCGAGAGTGCCTCCAACGAGGCCGCCGGCCCGCCGAGACGCAGGAAGACCACGGCCTCCGACACGGGGGCCTCGACGGCATCCAGTTCCCAACGGGTATTGGCGACCGCCTGAATGACGCGCGCTTTCGCCGCGGGATCCTTGGTTGCGACTTGAAAGGTAATCGAGGCCGCCGGCTTAGGGAAAACCTTGAAGGTGATTTCCGCCATCGCGCCGAACCGGCCGAGGCCGCCGACGAAAAACTTGGGGATATCGAAGCCCGCGGCGTTCTTCACCACCTTGCCCCCCATGCGCACGAGCCGTCCGGTGCCGTCGACAAACCGCACCCCGAGGATGAAGTCGCGCAGACCGCCGAACCGCCAGCGCCCCGGCCCGCTCATCCCCGCCGCCACCGTGCCGCCGATGGTCGCGCCCGCCTGTAACAGCATCGGATCAAAGGGCAGGTACTGCCCGCGCTTGGCGAGCGTGGCGGCAATCTCGCGCACCGTGGTGCCGGCCAGGGCGGTGAAGGTAAATTCGCTCGGCTCGTACTCGATGATGCCACTGAGCTTGGTCGTGGCGATGCGTACGACGTCGCTCCCGACCTGGGAAAGACGCGGCTTGGTGCCGGCACCGACCGCGAGCACGCGGGGCGCGGAACGCACGGCCTCGGCCAACTCGTCGGGAGTCGTCGGATACAGGGTCGGAAAAGCCTCGGTCGTCATGCGGGGGGCGGGTTCACTCCCGGGAAATCACGCCGGCCTTCTCCAGCGGGTGCAGGCCGGAATGGCTGAGGGCGGGAGCCGCCGCCACCGGAAACATCTTGCCGGGATTGGCGATGCGGAACGGATCAAAGGCCTCGTGGAGGCGGTGCAGAACATCGACCTCGACCGCGTTGAACATTACCGGCAAGTACTCGCGTTTCTCCACGCCCACGCCGTGTTCGCCGGTGATGGATCCGCCCATCTCGACGCACATCTTGAGGATACGTCCGGCAAGTTCCTCGGCCCGCTGCAGCGCGCCCTCCTCGCGACCATCGTAAAGAATCAGCGGGTGCAGGTTGCCGTCGCCCGCATGAAAAACATTCGCGCAGCGCACGCCCATCTCGCGGGACCAGGCGTTGATCTTGCGCAAAGCCTCCCCCAGCCGCCGGCGTGGCACGACACCGTCCTGCACGATAAAGTCCGGCGAGAGCCGACCCACCGCACTGAACGCACTCTTGCGCCCCTTCCAGATCGCGAGGCGTTCCTTGGCGTCGCGCGCCGGCCGCACCTCGATCGGATTACTCGCCGCCAAAATCGCGTCGAGCCGCTCGCGGTCGGCGGCCACCACCTCGCGCGGCCCCTCCAGTTCCACGATCAGCACCGCCTCGCAGCCCGGCGGATAATCAGCGTGCACGGCGGCCGTCGCCGCCTCCAGCGCCAGCGCGTCCATAATCTCGATCGCGCCGGGCAAGAGACCGCTCGCGACCACCGCGGTCACGGCGTCCCCCGCCTGCTCCAGCGTGCCGTAGCCGGCTAGGACCGTATGAAAAACCTCGGCCCGCGGCAGGAGTTGCAGCGTGATCTCGAGCGCAATCCCGAAAAGCCCCTCGTTGCCGACAAACAAGCCCGTCCAATCCGGCCCGATCTGCTCGCGACTCGCGCTGCCAAATTCGACCACCTCGCCCGTGGCGAGCACCGCCTTCAACCCGAGCACATGGTTCGAGGTCATGCCGTACTTGAGGCAATGCGCCCCGCCGGCGTTGAAGGCCACGTTACCACCGATCGTGCAGACCGACTGGCTCGAGGGATCCGGTGCGTAATGCAGCCCGTACGGCTGCGCCGCGGTCGTCACCGCCAGATTAACCACCCCGGGCTCGACGACCGCGAAGCGCTGGTGGATATCCAGCGTAAGAATGCGGTTGAGGCGGTTCAGGGTGATCACAATGCCGGTCGCGACCGGCAACGATCCGCCGGACAAGCTCGTCCCGCTCCCGCGGGCGACGAACGGCAGCTTTTCCGCAGCGCAAAAACGCACCACTGCGATCACCTCTTCCTGCGTCTCCGGCACCACGACCGCCAACGGCTTGGCCTGAAACGCCGTCAACCCGTCACACTCATACGCCGCCACGTGCGCCTGCCCCGTGAGCACCCGACCCGCGGGCAACAAGGCCACGAGGCGCTGGATCACGGGAGAAAGCGGGACGCTGCGGGTCATGCCGTTACCAACATGGGGAAGTCAGCGGTCCCGTGACGAGCGCGGAGTTTTTGAACCGCGTGGGTTTGCCCCCTCAAAATTCAGGGGTGGCCGCGACCAACGGAAGGATCGTTGGCCAGGATTTAGCGCGATGCACGGCGCGCGCCGCCCGCTGACGGTCGCAGCGACAGGCTCTTTTCATTCGCGCAGCGAACGCTCGAAAAAACGCCAGTGTCGCTGCAAATGGACGGGGATCTCCGACCCCTCGTACGGCGCTCGCTCGACAAATCCGCGGGAACAATAAAGGCGGTGCGCCTCGACCATGAAGCGGGCGGTGTCCAGCCGCACCAGCCGGACGCCCCACGTACGGGCGGACGCCATCAGACGGTCGAGCAGCGCCGAGCCGGCGTGCAACGCACGCGCCGGCGGGGAGACGTACATGCGCTTCACCTCCGCGACGTCCGGACCCAACCGGCGGAGCGCGCCGAGCCCGACCACCCGACCGCCGTACTCCGCTAGGAAAAGTACGCCGGCCGGTGCACGGTAGGCCGCGAGGCTCGCGCCGACCTTGGCCGGATCGGAAGGAACTTCCTCCAAGCCGTACTCCTCGCGCAGGCGTTGATTTCCCCACGTCAAATACTCCGTCAGCAGCGCCGCCGCCGCCGCATCGTCGACGCCCGGGCAGGCCTCACGGATCACCACGGCATGGGTTGAATCGGGAGACACGACGGCCGGGTAAACCTCTCAACGGCCGTAAACGACAAACCACTTGTCGTCGTAAAGCGGGTGCTCCACGAGCGGCTTGAGGCCCGCGGCGGCCATCCACGCCTGCGTCTCCGCCTTCGTAATTTGCAACGCCTGGTCGTTCTTGTGCGGCCCAAGCTCAGGATAAAAATCGATTACCGCGATGCGTCCGCCCGGCTTCAGATACAACGCGAGGCTCTTGAGGTACTCCGCGCGATTCTCGATGTGGTGCAGCACGTCGGCAATGAACGCGAGGTCGACGTCGCGCGCGGGGAGATTGGGATCCGTAAACTTGCCGAGCACACCTTGCACGTTGGTCGCGTTTTGCTCCCTCGCCTTCTTCGCAATGTGGTCGACGAGCCCCTGCTCGATGTCCACCGCGTACACCTTGCCCGACCCGACCAATGCCTTGGCGAGCGGCAGCGTGAAAAGCCCCGAGCCGGCCCCGATGTCCGCCACGACCTGACCGGGCTTCAGTTGCAGGGCCGCGACCACCTCGGGCACCTTGAGGGTCGAAATCCGCCGCGCCCCGTCGAGGGTCTTAATCCACTCCTCGGTGGAACGCGCGCCGAGTTGCGCAAAAGCCGGCAAGGCGGCCAACACGAGCAGCGGGAGAAAGCGGGAACAGCGGGGGAGAAGTCGGAGGGACAGCATGGCAGGGGAAAGGCGAACCCCTTCCCGGTTAGCAGGCCGCCGGCGAAGCACAAGGCTGCGCCCGCGCGCGGGCTGACCTTCCCGACCGCCGCCCGCCCATGCCCCACATCCGGGATAAGGCGCGCGCAAACTCTTCGCTTCCGTTTCCGGCCCGCCACGCTTCTCTCGCGGGACGTCATGAAAGACCTGCTTCGCGACAGCCGGGTGCGCCGGCTGCTCGTGGCCAACACGCTCGGTTCAATCGGTTCCGGGATCACGATCTTCGCGGTGCCGTGGCTGCTGGTGCACCGGGATGGCGGCAACGCGGCCTTCCGCTGGACGACGATCGCCACCACGCTGGTCCTCCTGCTGGTTTCGCCCTACTACGGCGCTTGGCTCGACCGTCATTCGCGTCAAACCGCCCTGCTGGCCAGCGAACTCTGGGGCTTCACCGCCATGGCCGCAATGGCCCTGCTCGGCCTGGCGCTCGGCGGCTTCGGGATGGGACAGCTCATGGCGATCTACTTCGCCGGCATGTTGTACTACTCGCTGCACTACCCCGCGAAGTTTGCCTTCGTGCAGCAGATCTTCGCCCCGTCGCAGTACCAAGCGCTCACCGGCCTGCTGGAAATTCAGGGCCAAACCGCGCTGATGATCGCCGGCGGCGTCGGCGGTCTGCTCGTGGACTACGTCCCGCTGTGGGTTATTTTACTCTTCGACGCCGCGACGTACCTGACGAGTTTTCTGATTCAACGCACCCTGCCCTACCAGGCGAGTCACCTGACATCACACCATACCGCGGCACGACCGGGCATCTGGCGCGGAGTCGTCGAGGGCCTTCGCTGGCTCGGCAAGCGCCCCCGCCTCGCGATTTTCTTCACCTGCACGATGATCCCGTTCGTGGTGGTCATGTCGGGCAACTACCTGTTCCCGATCTACGTCTCCCAGACCTTGCACGCCGGCGCCGGCACGTTTGCGGCCGGTGAAATCGCGTTTGCCGTCGGCTCGATCCTCGCGGGCTTCATGCTCCCGCAACTGCTGGGCCGGTACAGCGCCGCAGTCACGATTCCGGGCACGATGTTCGTCTTCCTCGCCGGCCTCGCCTGCATTTTCATCCTGCGCTTCCCCGCCGCATTCGTCCTCGCCGGCGCGCTGCTCGGCTTCGGCAACGCCGGCAGTCGGGTCGCCCGCAGCGCGCTACTGCTGCGTCTCGTCCCCAACGACGTCATGGGTCGCGTGAGCAGCTTTTACCAGATCCTCGATCGGCTGCTGCGCACCGTGCTGGTCATGTCGATGGCGGTGATCGACACGCAGGGACCGCCCGCCGGCTACGCGCTGCTCACCGTCGTGTTCGTCATCGCGCTGTGCGGTGTCCTGCAAACCCGCGACGCCGCCCGACCACGGCCCATCGTTCCCGCCTAAACCAGAACGCCCACCCCATGATCCGCGCCCTGCTCTTCGACTTTGACGGACTCATCCTCGACACGGAGACGCCACTGATCGACGCCTACGCCGAGGTGCATGCCGCCCACGGGGTCGCGTTCGATCGCACCGCCTTCCTGCGCAGCGTCGGCCACGCCGACTACGCCTTCGACCCGTGGCACGGCTTCAGCCCGCACGCCGACCGCGCCGCCCTCGAACTCGACCGACGTTCCCGCAAGGATGACCTGATGCTGCGCCAACCGATTTTGCCCGGCGTCACCTCCCTCCTGGAAACCGCCCGCGCCACCGGCCTGCGCGTCGGGCTCGCTTCCAACTCCCACCACGCTTGGGTCGACACGCACTTGCAGCGCCTCGGACTCTTCGCGCACTTCGACTTCATTGCGTGTCGCGAGGACGCGCCGTCGCCGAAACCCGAGCCCGATCTCTACAAACTCGTCTTAAACCGGTTCGGCCTGCGCGGCCACGAGGGCGTCGCGTTCGAGGACTCTCACACCGGTTCGCTCGCCGCCAAGCGCGCCAACCTGTGGACCGTGGCGGCGCCCAACGAGTCAACCGCCCACCACGACTTCTCGCACGTCGACTGGCTCGTCGCCTCGCTCACCGAAGTCAGCCTCCCCGCCCTGCAGGCCCGCTTCAGTCGCCCGTAACAGAACTCGCGCCCGGGCGTCAGGCCACCCAACGTCCCCCTCCCCATGAAAGCCCCGTTTCGATTCCTCCTCTGGCTCGCCGGCGTGGTCACGCTCTCCGCCGCCACCCCGCAAAAACCCAACGTGCTGTTCATCGCGGTCGACGACCTCCGCGACTGGGTCGGCTACTTCGGCCACAACCCGCAGGCGAAGACGCCCAACTACGACCGCCTCTCGCGAATGGGCGTCTCGTTCACCCACGCCTACTGCGCCTCGCCAGTCTGCAACCCATCGCGCGCCGCCCTGATGTCCGGGATGCGCGCCCCAACCACCGGCGTGTATGAAAACAACGTCGACTTCCGCCCGATCATCCCGGCCGACAAGATGCTCACGACTTCCTTCCGCCAGGCGGGCTACTTCGTGCACGGCTCGGGGAAGATCTACCATGAGTCCTACCGCCGGCGCAGCGAGTGGGATGACTACCTCGACCAGGAAGGCGGCAACCCGAAGGTGCCCGCCGGCCAAAGTGACGGCGTGAGCGGGATCAAGTTCGCCGCGCTGGACTGTCGCGACGAAGACATCTCCGACTGGGGCATTGCCGACTACGGCATCGCCTCGCTCGGCAAGAAGCACGACAAGCCCTTCTTCCTCGCCGTCGGTTTCCACAAGCCGCACATGCCCTGGAACGTCCCGCGCAAGTGGTTCGACCTCTTCCCGCTTGAGAGCATCAAGCTTCCGCCCTACCTCGAAAACGATCTCGACGACCTCCCGCCCGCCGCCGTGCGAATGGCCCACCCCGAGACCGACCACGTGCCGATGCAAAAATCCGGCCGTTGGAAGGAAGCGATCCAGGCGTACCTCGCGACCATCGCGTACTGCGACATGAACCTCGGGCGCCTGCTCGATGCGTTCGAGAAGTCGGCCTACAAGGACAACACCATCATCTGCCTCTGGGGCGACCACGGCTGGCACCTCGGCGAAAAACACCACTGGCGCAAATTCGCGCTATGGGAGGAAGCCACCAAAGCGCCGTTCATCTGGGTCGTACCCGGCATGACGAAGCCCAACACGATTTGCGAACGCACGGTCGACTTCATGAGCATCTTTCCGACGCTCACCGAGCTCTGCGGCATCCCGACGCCCGCCCACAACGAGGGCGTCAGCATCAAGGCCCTGCTCGCGAATCCACAGACCCCGTGGGACCTCCCCGGCGTCACCACGTATCGCTACCAGAACCACACCGTGCGCAGCGCCGACTGGCGCTACATCCGCTACGCCAACGGCGATGAGGAACTCTACGACGAACGCCAGGATCCGAACGAGTGGAAGAATCTCGCCAAGCAGCCGGAACTCGCCGCCAAGAAGGCCGAACTGGCAAAATTCATGCCGGTGAAAAACGTCCCCGACCCGGGCGGCAAGCCCGGCCAAGGCGCTGAAGTCGGGGACGAGCCCGTCGCGAAGAAAAAAGGCAAGAAGCGCGCCGAGTAACCCGCGAACGTCAACCCGCGCATCACCCGCCACGCGCTCACCGCCGCAGCAGAGTCCAGCGGTCCGCGCGCATACCAACGGGCCTTTGCGTTTGGGCGGTCGAGCCGGCCGTTGGCCGGGCCCCGGCCGACCGCCCTTGCCGGCCGCTGAGCCCGCAGGGCTTCCCGGCTCAGCGTTTCGTTCCCTGCGCCAGATCCGCGGCCCGCGCGCCGATCGCCGCAACGATCTTTGCGCGGTCGCCCAGATTGTCGCGCACGCAGTTGACGAGCGCGCTGCCCACCACCACGCCATCGGCGTTGGCCGCCACTTCGGCCACCTGCGCCCGCGTGCCAATACCGAAGCCGACCACCATGGGGATCCCGGTCTTCGCCCGCACCCGCGCGATCGCCTGCGGGATGTTGGTCGCCACCTGATCGCGCACGCCGGTCACGCCTTCGCGTGATACATAATAGAGAAAGCCGGTCGTGACCGCTGCGATCCGCGCGATGCGTTCATCGGGCGTCGTCGGCGCAATGATGAACACCGTTTCAACGCCGTGCGCCTTGCCGGCCGCCACCACTTCGCCCGCCTCTTCCGGCGGCAGGTCGAGCGTGAGAATACCGTCCACCCCCGCGGTGCGCGCGTCGCGCACGTAGGCGTCGACGCCGTTCGCGAAGACCAGGTTGTAGTACGTGTAGAAAACGATCGGCGCCTGGCTGAACTCACGGATCCGTTTCACGAGCTCAAAAACCCGCGCCGCGGTCATCCCGCTCTCGAGTGCGCGCTGCGCCGCCAGCTGGTTCGTCAGGCCGTCGGCCAGCGGATCTGAAAACGGCACCCCCAACTCAAGGATGTCGACACCGTTGGCGAGCAGCGCCCGGCAAACCTCGAGCGAGGTGTCGAAGTCCGGATCGCCGGCGCACACATAGGCCACAAAAGCGGCCCGGTTCTCGGCACGGGTGCGGGCAAACAGCTGCTGGAGGCGGGACATGGGGCGGCGAACTTGGCGGGAAAGCGGCCCGAAAGACACCACTTTTTTTGTCCGTGGGAGCGGTTTCACGGACCCGCCGCCGATTCCGGGAGGCCAAAGTAGGCCACCTGCCTCGGAGGCGCCCCGTTGTCACCGCCGTTCGCAGGCAACGGTTGCGCCGGAACGCAGCCCCCGAAAATAAAAACACCTTCCGCGCCACCCCGTTAAAAATGAAACTCCACCACGACGGGCAGGTGGTCCGAAAGCATCGACCGCACAATCTCGCACCGCGTCTCGACGCAGCCCTCGGGCAGGAAGACAAAATCAAGGGCTCGACTCGGCAACGGCGAGGGAAACGTCGGGCCCGACGCCGGATGCATCACGTAATCGCCGTAATCGGACAAATGACTCATCAACGACGCGGTGGCGTCGTCGCGCGTGCTTGAGTTGTTGAAGTCGCCGCAGATCACCGGCGGCACCGCCCACGACTTGCCGTGCAACCGGTGCTTCTCCCGCAGCCAGCTGAGCAACCGCTCCAGCTGCTTGAGCCGCTGAGCCCGCGAGCCAAAGTGGAGGTGCAGGTTCACGAGCGGCAGACACCGCCCTTGCACGTCAAACTCGACGTACAAAAAGCCCTTTTCCCCGAGCCGGCGCTGGCCGAAGACCACGGTCTCCGCCGTCCGGATGCTGTACCGCGACAACACGGCGTTGCCGTACGAGAGGTTGAGCAGGCCCGAACGGCGGTTGTTGATCCCGAACACCGAATGCGGAAACCGCGTGTGCACCCGCAGGTAGTCGAGGTGGTCGAAATTGCCCGCCCACCGCGAGCACTCGTCGATCTCCTGCAGCGCGACCACGTCCGGCTTCAAGTGCTCAAGCAGCGTCGCGATGCGGCGGAGGTTCGCGCGCAGCTTCCGCGGGGTGGTGAGCCCCTGAATCGGATTCAACCCGCGCCCATGCGCGATGTTGAACGTGACGAGGCGCAGGCGCGGCATGGTTAACCTGAAGGTGCCACTCCCCCGCCCCGGTGGCAAGCGGGCCGAGCGCCATGTCACCGGGCCAACGCCACTACCGCCCTCACTCCTTCCGGCTCTGAATCCATTCCGCCAACACGCGCACGCCCTCGGTGTCGGGCACACGCGAGCCGACCGGCGGCATCTGCCCGGGCCCGCGCATCGCAACGCGCGGCACGAGCACGCTCCGCCCGGCATCACCCGCGGCCATGATCCGCGCGTCAACGAGATCGAAGTCACCGTGCTGCGGCTTCTGCCCGAACGCCACCATCCGCTCGATCGACGCCGTCCACTCAAAGTTCATCACGCTGTTTCCGCCGCCGTTCTGCGTGTGGCAATGCGCGCAATTCACCGCCAGGTACGTGCGGGCCCTCGCTTCCAGCGGGGCGGCGGTGGCCGTGACCGGCACGTAGCGCGTGAGCCACTCGGGGCTGCGCGGCAGCAGCGTCGTGGGCGGGGGCCGCCGTTGCCCCGGCTGCGGCCGCATTCCCCGGCCACCGGAATTCCCCGCCCGCCGCCCGCGCTCGTAGGCCGGCAAATCCACCGCCAAGAGACCGAGCCGCTCCCACTGCCCCAACTGGTCGCCATGGTTGAGCTGCCCCTCGTTGAGCGAGAGTGCGAAATTTGCCTCGCGGGAGTGGCACATCATACACTCCGCGCGGCTCGGTACGCGCCAGGGCGCCCCCCCCGGCAGCGTGAGATCGGCCCCGGTCTTTTCGGCCAAGACGGCGTCCCGCTGCGCTTCGTCCCAAAGGTAGGTGTAGCCGGCCCAGTCGCTCTGCTGCTTCAAGAGGATACGCGTCTCCAACCGCCGGCCGTCGCGCGTGAGCGTTTGCACCAGCACGGTAGCGTCGGGCAACTCCCAGGCCTTGCCCGGACGAGGGACCACCGCCCCGTTTTCCGGCAGCGCCACGAAGTGCTGCGACGTGGCCCCGTCATGCCAACCCGGCGCGTTCACCTCGTAAGGCAGCAAGCCCGGCGCCGGCATCGCGCGCGGAAGATCGGCGAACAAACCGGTTTCGCTGAGCTTCGCCGGAAACGGCCGATCATGGCCGGTCGCGATCGGCGCCCGCTCCAGCCTGAATATGCCACCGCTGAGATCCCGGCCCGCCGTGGCGCTGCCGAAGTCCGCGAGCACGACCTCCCCCGTCGCGTCGGCCGTCACATGCGTCAGCGCGAACGGCGTGTCGATCAGCTCCTTCATCCACTCCAGCTTCGTGCCGTCGTGCTTCGCCGCCCACACCCGCCCGGTGCCGAAATCCCCGAACACGTAGGCCCCGACCAGCTCGGGAAACCGCTGTCCACGGTAAACCACGCCACCCGTCAACGAACGGAATTCCGCGTGCGAAAACTCAATCGTCGGCGCCGTCAACGGCGTCGGGCCGAGCGGCCGGTTGCGGATGAACGGATGCCCGCCCTCGTAGGTGCTCCAACCGTAGTTGGCCCCGCGGCGCACGAGGTGGGCGTACTCCCACAAATCCTGCCCATTCTCGCCCACCCACAGCTGGCCGCTCGCCGCATCATAGGTCAGCCGCCACGGATTGCGCAGGCCGTACGCCCAGACCTCGGGGGCAAAACGCGCATCGTCGAAAAACGGATTGTCCCGGGGGACCGAATACAACCGGCCGGGCGCCGGATGGTCGACGTCGATCCGCATAATCTTGGACCGCAGGTCGCCCGGGTTTTGACCGACCTGGTGCTGGTCGCTCGTCGACGAGCCGTCGCCACTGGTGACAAAGAGGTTGCCGTCGCCACCGAACGCCAGCGCCCCGCCGTTGTGGCCGTCGCTCCCCCACTCCAGGATGACCGTGCGCGACGCGGGGTCCGGCCGACCGTCGCGGACGTGGTAGCGCACCACGCGCGTGAAGCGCGGTGTCTGACGCGGACCGTTGGTCCCGAAATAGACATAGCCGTTTTCGGCAAACCGCGGGTGAAAGGCCAAGCTGTAGGCCTGTTCGCCGAATTCGAGCAACCGCTCCGCTTCCGAGCCGTCGCCGCCGTCACGCACCCGCCCCAAGCGCATCGGGCCGTCGCGTCCGCCCTCCTGCTCAATGTACCAGATTCCGTCGCCGCCGGGGGCGGGCGCCAGCGCCACGAGGGAATGGGTCGCCAGCCGCGGCCAAGCCCGGGCGACGGCGTATCCAGTCGGGCCCTCCGGTGAACCATGGAGACGTTCGTTCCGCCAGGTGGTCCGGGGCAGCGGCTCGGGCCCCGCAAAGCGCAGCGGCAGGTAGTCCATCGTCCGGTGAAAACTCGGCTGCGTCAGCGGCGCCGCGGACGATAATTCCTGCGCGGCGCCCTTGCCGTTGACCCGCGCAAAATTCACCCGCCAGGTCTCGCCCGGCGCCGGCCGGCCGCCGGTGGCGCCGAAGTCGCTCCAAGGAATGCGCCCCTCGACCGACCATCCCCCGTCGCGGTCCCGCGCGTCGTTGAGCGTCCCCCGGACCACGACCTTCGCCTCGACATGGAATTCGCCGCGCCGCAATTGCGCCCGTTCCTTCCGGCTCTCGGCGTCGGGAAAGAACGCATCGAGGACCGCAGCATACGGGTTCACCTCAAACTCATAGTAACCGGCGTGTACCTCCGACGGTTTGAGGAAGATTTCGAACACATCGTTCTGCCACATCGGGCCGTCGTGCTCCTTCACGTCCGCCGCGACATCGGCATCGTCCATGTCCGCGAAGAAATACAGCGCCTCCCGGTCCCAGAGCAGCCGGGCCCGGGTGCCTTCCTTGGCGCGCGGGGCGCCGCCGAGCCACGGCAGCGCAAAATGTTCGACCACCTGCGCCCGCTGCCAGACCGGATCAGCGCCGCGGCCGTCGATCACCGGTGGCCGGTCCGTCCACCGGCACTCCGGTAATTCCGGAGCCGCGAAGGCCGCCGCGGCAGCCAGTACGGACAGAAAAACGAAGTGAAGCGGGACGGGGGGGCGCGAAAGCATCGCCGCGAGGCTCAGCCATCCATCGCCCGACGGAAATCCATAAATGAACTCTCCGTTGGGCGCTGCCTCCACCCTGAGTACGACGACAGGCCTATCCCGCGCACGATCTAACCGGGCGGCATGATTCAATTCCTTTTTTGGGGTCGCGGCGCGTCCCCACCCCGCTTGGCAGCAGCGGCTTGTCCGAGATTCGTTCAACGAGATCCACGTCCAGCACTAACTAGGGGTTGACAGGGGTAACCCCCGCCGCGATTTTCCCGACCCTTACGGCGGTCATAGCTCAGTTGGTTAGAGCACAAGATTGTGAATCTTGGGGTCGCGGGTTCGAGTCCCGTTGGCCGCCCCATACTTACAAAAGTATGACTTTAAGGTGCACCCCCCAGTGTACCCTTTTTTTGCCCACCTTGCGGGCCCCGTTTGTGAAAAGGGGTATTCGTCGAAGCTCCGGAAATTGTGTGTGGTCCAAACCGTGCGGTGGGAAAGTTGAAAGCGGTGGAGATACGATCCCCACTGCCCCCGGTGCCAGCCCCCTGCCCCGACTGCCAGCACTTGCCTGACAAAAGGGACAAAACCCCTGTCAGGCGTCGAGTGCGGCAGGGTTGACGGCGTACCGGCTGCCGGGTGTCTTTCGCGTAATGATCGCGCAGCACGTCGGCAATGGCGGCGGGTTGCACGCAGAGCACCAAAGACAGGGCGGGGCGTTCAAGCGGGATGTCCTTGCCGATACGGTGGCACGGGCTGTGGTCGCCAGTGAAGGCCTTCAACAGCAAATCAAAGTTAGCCCCGCCTTTGCCGTAACGCGTGCCGGTAAGTTGCGCCCTGCCACAGCCGGCAAGGACACGGCGCCCGCGGCGTTCTACGCGGGGTGCGGGTGCGGTATCCCGCGTTGCTCGGCACGAGTGAAGATCCGTTGGCACGTTTGACCTGCCCCGGTATTGTCGGCTGCTGAGCGAAACGGGCTACCGCGGCTGGCTTTCCTTGGAACTTTTCCGCGCCGACCTCTGGGCGCGTGATCCGCTGGAGGTTGCTCGCGAAGGACTGCACAAGATGAGAACGGTTGTCGAAGGGTGAAACCGCGCCCCGCCACTCGTATTCCCCATTTCGGTACACCTATCGGGGCTTTAACGCTCCGGGGCCACGACCAGCCTGCCCCTGAAAGCCCGACCTTCCGGCGGTTAGTCCACTGAACGCGCGCCTCATCCGCCGTGGCGGCGGTCGCCGCAGCCAAGGTGCAACGAGGGGCAAGTCGGCGCTCTTTCATTCGCGATCGGCCTTTGCCTTCCGCGCTCGCCGGTGATCGGCACGCCCCCTGACCGAGTGCGCTTTTCCCGGGCAGCCCGCCGGTTCCGGTCAGGCATTCTCCTTGCCTATTTTTCGCCGGTAAAATGACCTCGCCCCTTATCTGGACCGGCAGAAACCGCTATGCCGCCGGCGCCGCTCCCTGACCTGACCTTACCTATGAAACTACGTCATCTGTGTAAACCTGCCCTCTGGCTCACGGCGCTCGGTGCCGCGGCCCTGAGTCCCATCGCCTCAGCGCAACAAAAGGACGCCTCCGGGGTTGTCGTCACCAAAGACGAATCCGTGAAGCTCGAAAAGTTCGTCGTCACGGGTTCCCTCATCAAGCGACTCGACGCCGAGACCGCCCTGCCCGTGCAAATGATCACGCCCCAGGAGATGGAGATGCGCGGCATCAGCAGCGTCGAGCAGATGATCATGGAGTTGAACATCAACTCCAACGGTCTCGATAACCTCGCCTCGAACGCCGATGTGGTCGCCGGCGCCCAGCGCGGCAACAACGGCGCCACCTCCGCCAACCTGCGCATGCAGGGTGCGGGCGCGACCCTCATCCTCCTCAACGGCCGCCGCGTCTCCTCGCACGGTCTCAATGGCGGCGTGGTCGACCTCAACCAGATTCCCTTCGCCGCCATCGAGCGCGTCGAAGTCCTGAAGGACGGCGCCTCCGCCACCTACGGCACCGATGCCGTCGGCGGCGTCATCAACTTCATCCTGAAGACGAATTACCAGGGTGCGGCGGCCAGCGCCGGCATGGATGTCACCGAGCAGGGCGGCGGAAATATTTTCCGTTACAACGCCGTCGCCGGCTTCGGTGATCTGAACCGCGACAAGTACAATATCATGACGTCGATCTCGTATTCCGACAGCAAGGTGCTGCGCGGTGATCAGCGCGACTTCGTGAACACCTTCCAACCCAACCGCGGGGTTTCGCCGGATACCCGCGGCACCCCGATCGCCACCGTGTTCGCGATCAGCTCGCTCTACTCCGCCATCAGCCGCGACAGCACGACCGCCAACCGCGGCAGCGGCCCCGCCGATCCGCAGAATCCGAATTTGCGCGTAAACGGCATCAACTACGTCGACCTGCCCGGCGGCCCGGGCTACGCCGCCTTCGACGGCATGGGGCCATACGATGAAGTCCTTTGGGCGTCGCCCGCCTCGAAGTACGGTTCAGCCTGGGATACCGCCCGCGCGGCCGTCATCCAACAGCCGGTCAAGAACACGAACCTCGTCACGCGCGGCACCTTCAAGCTCACCGAGCGCCACCGCCTGTTTGTCGAAGGCATCTTCGGCCGCTCCGAGTCGAACAAGAGCTTCTCCCCCAATCAGTGGTCGAGCGGCACCGGCGCCACCACCACCGCCTTGGACGGCAAGACCGTGGTGCCGAATCCGCTGTTCAACATGGCCTACCCGAGTACGGGCGCGAGCTACAACAAGGTCTTCAACGCCCTCGCCGCCTATTTCCCCGAAATCGCCCCGAACCGCGGCCAACCGCTCGCCTTCCGCTGGCGCTCGCTCCCGCTGGGTAACCGCAGCTTCACCACCACCACCGACACCTATCGCGCCATGATCGGGGCGGAGGGCGCGCTCGGTCTCATTTCGCAATGGGATTACCGCACCGGCGTCTCCCGCGCGGAGAGCAAGAGCAAGTCCCTGCTCAACGGCGGCTACGTTTACACGGTGCCGTTCGTAAACCTGATCAACACGGGGGTCGTCGACGTCTTCTCCTACACCCAAACGCCCGAGGCCATGGCCGCGATCGACAAGACGCGGGCCAACGGCGTGTCCCTTTACGGCGGCACCTACCGGACCGAAGTAGCCGATTTCGCCGCCACCGGACCGCTCATGAAGCTGCCCGCCGGCCAGGTCCAGGCCGCCGTCGGGGTCGATTGGCGCCGCGAGAGTTTCATTTTCGCCGGCGACTCCCGCCAGAATCTGAACTCGTCCGACGCGCTGATCTTCAACGCGCCGTTTGACAACGGCCTCGCGACCAACGGCGCGCTCAAGCGCACCGTCAAGGCGGTGTACACGGAACTGCAATTCCCGCTTTTCCGCGGACTTGATGTCAGCGCGGCCGGCCGCATCGACCAATACACCGGCTTCGGCTCATCCAAGAACCCGAAGTTCTCCGGGCGCTACACCCTCAGCGACAAGTTCCTGGTGCGCGCCGCGTACAGCACGGGCTTCCGCGTCCCCACCTTCAAGCAGATGTTCGACCCCGTGACGGAAAGCCCGCTCGCGGCGACCGGCCTGATCGATCCGGGTACCGGCCAGCAAATCGCCCCGAACTCCGCGACCGTCCTTTTCGGCGGCAAATCCGATCTCCAGCCGGAGAAGGCCAAGATGTATTCCGCCGGCGCCGTCCTGCAGGCGACCAAACACCTGAGCGCGAATGTCGACTGGTGGGAGGTCGATCGCACCGGGACGATCCAGAGCTTCGGCACCACGCAACTGCTGGCCAATTACGCCGCGTTCAAGGAACGCTTCATCCGCAATGCGAGCGGCACGATCGCGCAAGTCGACACCCGCTGGATCAATTCGGGCGCAACCTCCACCAAGGGTCTGGATGTCGGCCTGAAGGGCGACACCGACTTCGCCAAGGGCCGGCTCGCCGCCGGCTTTGATCTTTCCTACCTGCTCGGCAAGCAGTCCCGCGTGCTGCCCAACGCCCCGTGGAGCGCCAGCGAAGTGGGCGTCTTCACCCGCTCGACCGAAATCGGCATCAAGTGGAAGCACACGGCGTTCCTCTCGTACCGGAAGGGCAACTGGACGACCCAGGTGAGCAACCTCTACCGCGGCAGCTACCTCGACGCCGTGCTGCCCGGCGTCGCCAGCGGGGCGGTCAAGCCGGCCGACTGGAACGCGAAGGTAAAGGCGTACAACATCTACGGCCTGAGCGCGAGCTACCGCGGCTTCAAGAACATCACCGTTGTCGCGGGCATCAAGAACCTCTTCAACACCGACCCGTCGTTCTCCGCCACCTACGACACCAACACCGGTGCCGGCAGCAGCTGGGAGCCGCGCGTCGCCGATCCCCGCGGTCGGGCGTACACGATGCGCGTGGACTACAAGTTCAAGTGAGCCCCGCCTAATCGGCATTCCCGCGGCCTCCGGCTTTCCGCCGGGGGCCGTTTTTTTGGTGGGCGCCAAGCGCCCATCGGGCGGAAACCTGCCGCGCCGCAGATCAACCCGATGGAGACATCGGGTTCCACCTCGCGCCCACGGCGGGGCACCTCACTCGCGCTTGCCCTGGCGCAGGTGATCCACGAACACGGCCACGATGATCACGAGCCCAATGATAATTTCCTGAAAGTACGTGGGCCAACCCATCTGCTGGGAACCGTTGCGGAGCACCGCCATGATCAGTGCGCCAATCATCGAACCGAGGATCGTGCCGACGCCGCCACTGAGGCTCGCTCCCCCGATGATCACCGAAGCGATGATATCAAGTTCGAGCCCGATCGCGACGGTCGGGTCACCCTGCCGCAGGCGCGAAAGTTGGAAAAGACCCGCGAGCCCGAAGAAGCAGCCCGCCAGCGCATAGATCGCGATCTTAAGCCGCGTGGTGGGAATACCGCAGAGACGCGCCGTGGCCTCGTTGGAGCCGAGGGCAAAAACGTGCCGGCCGAAGACCGTGTTGCGCAATAACAGCGACGTGACGACGGCGAGTACCAGCGCCACCCAGACGCCCGGCGGCAACGCATACCCAAAGGGATCCGACGTGGTCATCCAGCTGTTGATGGGCGACGCATCGTAATTGACGGTCTGGTTATCCCCAAGCCACTTGGCCGCCCCCCGGGCCACCCCCAGCGTCCCGAGCGTGATGATGAAGGGCACGAGCCGCAGCCCGGCAATCGACGCGCCGTTGACCAGCCCGATGAGTCCGCCGGAAAGAATGACCGCGAGCATCGCGGGCACCGGACCCCAGCCTTTCTGGATCAGCAGTGCGCCGACGACACTCGTGAAAGCGATGCTGGAGCCGACGGAGAGATCGATGCCGCCGCTGACGATGATCATGGTCATGCCCAGCGCGCCGATCGCGACGATCACGGTTTGGGTCAGGATGATCTTGAAATTATGATACGTGAGAAAGAACTCGCGCGTCTCCGCCGGGATCGAGAACAGGACGATCACGACCAGCAGTCCGAGGAACGGACCGGCTTTCGCGAGGAGTTTGGCGGCGGTGGCTTTCATACGGAAGGATCGGAAGAGGGTTCGACGCTGCCCGTCGCCACGCGCATGATCTCGGACTCGGTCCACTGCGCGCGCGGCCGGATGGCGCACAACTCACCGCGGCACATCACGCCGACCGTATCGCAAAGGCCGAGGAGCTCCGGCAGGTAGCTGCTGATAATCACGACGGCCTTGCCCGCGGCCGCGAGCTCGCCAATCAGCTGGTAAATCTGCGCCTTGCTGCCGACATCGATTCCGCGCGTCGGCTCGTCGAGCAGGAAAATACGCGCCGGGTGTTCAAGCAACCGGGCGATCGCAATTTTCTGCTGGTTGCCGCCGGAAAGCTGGTGGATCGGCTGGCTCGCGTCGCGGCACTTCACCTGCAGCTGCTCGACCCAATGTTGGGCCACCGTCCGCTGGCGGGCGCCGTTGATCCACCCGCAGCGGCCGAAGGTTTCGTGTTTTGTCAGCGTAATATTATCGGCGATCGACTGCGTGAGCATCAGGCCCTCTTCCTTGCGGTTCTCGCTGAGGAACCCCAGGCCCTGCGCCCACCGGGCCCGCGGCGTGGCTTTGACCCCGGGCGCCCCGACCACACACACCTCGCCCGCATCGACGGCATCGAGCGAGAAAATCGTGCGCAGCAAATCCGTCCGCCCCGCGCCGATCAAGCCGGCCAAGCCGAAGATTTCTCCGGCCCGCACCTGCAGGCTTGCGCCTTTCAAGCGCGGCGCGCTGGCGACGGACTTAACCTCCAGCACCACCTCGCCCGCGGCGTGCTCCGTGCGGGGGTAGAGGTCCTTCACTTCCCGGCCCGTCATCAACGTCACGATGTGGTCGAGCGAGGCACCGGCCATCGCACCACTGCCGACCGTCTCGCCGTCCTTGAGGACCGTGTAGCGGTCCGCAATCCGGCGGCACTCCTCGAGAAAGTGGCTGATATAGATGATGCTCACGCCTTGCGCACGCAGGCGCTGGATCGTCGCAAAAAGTTTCTCGGTGTCCGCGAGCGTGAGGCTGCTCGTGGGCTCGTCCATGATCAGCACCTGCGGCTTGGTGAGCAGCGCGCGGGCGATCTCGATGATTTGTTGTTCGGCGATGCTGAAGGTTCCGGCGGGGCGATCGAGATCGAGGTTCGCGTGTCCGAGTTGGGCGACGGCGGCCTGCGCGCGTTCGCGCGAGGCCGGCGCATCGATCCAACCCAACGAGGCGGACTCGGCGCCGAGGAGAATATTTTCCCGGGCGGAGAGATGAAGCGCGAGATTGAGCTCCTGGTAGATCATCGCGACGCCCTTCAGGCGCGCGTCGTGCGGGCCGGCCGGTCGGTACGGGCGGCCGCCGATTTCCATCACCCCTTCATCGGCCTCGTGCGCACCGCTGAGCACCTTCATCAACGTGCTCTTGCCCGCGCCGTTTTCGCCGATGAGGGCGTGAACCTCGCCGGGGGCGATCTCCAGCGACACGCCGCGCAACGCGCGGGTGGCGCCGAAGCTTTTCTTGATTCCGGTCAGCCGCAGGGCTGCGGCGGTGGTGGCCATTACTTCAGGTACTTGTCCAACGGCGGGTGCACGATGTCGGCCATCTCCGGCGAGTTAAAGTTGGCCTTGGTGACGAAGCCCACGCCGGTGTCGACGACCGGGGCGAGCTTTTCCCCGCGGAGCAGTGCGACCATCGATTTCACGCCGAGGTAGCCCATCTGCATCGGATTCTGGACCACCAGGCCCTGCACGTCGCCGGCCAGCAGGCCCGCGTTCAACATTTCGCCGGAGTCAAAGGCGACGAACTTGACCTTGCCGCCCGCGAGGCCGGCGTCGCGCAGCGCGAGGAGCATGCCGGCGCCGGACGATTCGTTGCAGCAGAAGATGCCGTTCACCTGACGGCCGAAACGGTTGAGCAGGTTCTCGCTGACGCGCTTCGCGGTGTCGCGGGTGGCGCCAGCGTGCTGGTCGGTCGAGACCAGTTTGATGGCCGGGAAGTCCTTCTTCATCACCTCGAGAAATCCTTCCTCACGTTCTTCGGTACTGGCCGAGCCGACCTGGAGCCGGAGCATGATAACGTTGCCCTTCCCGCCGAGCAGCTTGCCGAGTTCGCGCGCGGCGATGCGGCCGCCCTCGCGATTGTCGGTGGAGATAAAGCTGGCCGGCGCCTTCGACTCGATGCCGGAGTCGATCACGATCACCGGGATCTTGCCGTTCACCGCGGTCTCAACCGGGGCGACCAG
>CAIJFT010000192.1 GCA_903820035.1 uncultured Opitutia bacterium | reverse complement strand
GTTGGTCTGCAGGTAATTGCTGTAGGCCGAAACGTCGGGGTACTTCTTCGTGCCGAGGAAGAGCATGTGCTCCAGAAAGTGGGCGAGGCCCTGGCGCGATTTCGGATCGCTCAGCGAACCGGAGCCGACGGCGAGCGAAGCGGAGGCTTTATTGAGCTTCGGGTCGGAGAGTAAGATCACCCGCAGACCGTTATCCAGGACGAGCCGGCGGAACTCCGCCGTGTCGTTGGGGGCTTGGGGGCGGGGCGGGATCTCCGCCGGGGTGACGGGAGCCGCGGCGAAGGCGGCGTTGGTGAGCAAAGCAAGGGCGAGGAGCGGAACGGGGAATCGCATGATCGTGGGCGGATGGGCTGGGAAGCGTCGCACGATGGCGCAGGTCGGTGCTCCCGCCAAGTCGCGACTCGCGATTGGGTCGGGGCTTTCCGTCGCACTCCACGGCCTCGCTCCACGGGGTCCGTTCCGGCGGCTTAGGCGGCGCGTTCTTCAGCCGCGAGTTTGCGGCGGATGAATTGTCGGCGGCGGAAGCCGGTGAACTCCTTGTTGTAGACTTTCGCGGCGAGATCGAGGAGGCCTTTGCGCAGCGCTGCGACCGACAGGTGCGCCGGCTGGTAGGTGACGTCGAACAGCGTACGCTTTTCCCAGGCGAAAGGCTCAATCAGCCGGCCGTCGCGGGCGAAGCGCTCGTAGAGCGGCGTGCCGGGGAACGGTGTGAGTACGGTCAACTGGATTTCGTAGAGTTCACTCTCTTGGATAAATTCCCACAGCTGGTCGAACGAGGCTGCGGTGTGGGTGTCCAAGCCGAGAACGAAGCAGCCGTTGACGGTGATGCCGTGGTCCTGGATGCGGCGGATGTCTTCGAGGTAGCGGGCGCGTTGCCGGGCCTTCCAGTTGCCTTTCAGCTCCATGCCTTCCGTGCCTTCCGCCGGATCCTCGAGTCCGATGAGGATCTGCGCGCAGCCGGCCCGCCGCATCTTTTCGAGCAAGGGCGTATCGCGGGCGACGGAGATGTCGGTCTCCGTGAACCAGCGCACGTGCTCGCCGGCGAGCGCCTCGCACAGCGCGTGGCCGTGGCGTTTGTCGGCAAAGGTGTTGTCATCGGCGAACTCGATGAACGGAGCGGCCCATAGCTCCTTGATGCGGTGTAGTTCGGCGATGATTTTGGGGATCGGCTTCGTGCGGTACGAAGGGTGAAGCCGGATCGAAGCGGCGCAGAATTCGCAGTGCCAGGGGCAGCCGCGCGCGGTTTGGATCGTGAGCCGGTTGTACCTCGAGACGTCGAGCAGTTCGAAACGGGGCATTGGCGCATCTGCCAGGTTGAACGGGGCCGTCGTTGGATAGCCTCGTTGCAACCGTCCGGCGGTGAGGTCGCGCAGGACCAGCGGCCAGCTCGGCTCGCCTTCGCCGACGACGATGGCATCGGCGTGCGCCGCGGTGATGTCGGGCGCGTCAACGTCGGGAAGGTCGATGTAGCGTACTTCGTGCTCGGCGGGCGTCAGGCCGGCGAGGGTGAGCAGGCCCAGGCTGGGCAACGAGGCGATGACTTTGCTGCGGTCGACAAAGCCGGGCAGGTTCAGCCCGGTCGTCTGGAGCTCGGGATCGACCACGCGGATGCCGGAGAGGGCGAGGAAGCCGATTTTCATTTGAGCGTGAATAACAGACCGACAAACCCGCCAGCGTCGCACCGGCCGGGATAAAAAAGAGGTGGCGGAAGGGCTTTCGCCACGCGGTGAGGAAGCAGTTAAGCGGCATGGTGATCAGCCCAACGATCAGGCAGATTCCCGCCGCGGGAAGGAACCGGCCCGGTGGCAGGGTGGCGACGGTCTGGGCAAACAGGATGTTGATCAGGCCGAGCCCAAAGCAGGCAATGTGGCCCGATGTTCCCCGCCTGGCTCGGGGCTAACCCGCCCTTCGCTCAGACCGGAGGCTGGAATGTCCGGTCGGGCGGTAGCGCGCCGGTTTTGAGCGACAAGAACATCCGATACTCGTGGACCATGCGGCCGTCGCCCGCCACATTTTCAATTTCACCGAGGTGCTGAAAACCTGCGCGCCGGTAGAGTCGGAAGGCGCGTTCGTTGGTGGTGACGGTGGTGAGTTCGACGCCGACTCGATCGGCGGCGCGCGCCTCGGTGATGAGTCGGTCGAGCATTTGCGCGCCGAGCCCCTGACCCTGCCACGCGTCGGTTAAACCGAGCCCGAGCAGCGGCACCGCGTGGGCAAAGTTCCAGAGGAAGAAGTAGCCGACGGCGTCGTCGCCGGCGAAGAGCAAAAAGCTCCGGTCGATGCCCTGGGCATGACGGGTGATTTGGCGGGCAATCGTCGTGGCGTCATAGGCGTGCGGCCAAAACAGGTTGCGGGTGGCGGCGGAAAGGCCGGCGTTGAAGTGGGCGAGTGGGTTGCCGGTCCCGGGGGTGAGCGGAAGCACCGGCAAACGAGCGCCGTTCCGGGCGAGCAGGGTGGGGTATTCCGTGGTAGGCATGAAGGCCGGTCGGGCTCGGCCTTTTTCATCGGGAGGCAAAACAAGCTCAAGTTGTTTACGGGTGCTCTAGGCGGTCGAGTGACGCGTACCGCCGTCGTCGTGACCTTCGGGTTCGGTGGGGTGAAATGGGCCGCTGGGCATATCCCCGTTGGCGCTGGCCCGAGGGCGGGCGCGGTTGGTCGGCGATGGTCGACGGGAGTGAAGCGCCCTACGCTGCGCTCCGACTTCATGAACCGCGTGAATCAGCGTGAGGCCGAGAGGCATTCCGCCGGCTCAGCCCAAACCTCACGCTCGGCGATTTCCCATGGTACAATGGAATGGGACGCTCCGCCTCCGGCCTCGCGAACCAGCTCATCGGCGCGGCGGGCCACGCGACGCTGAACCTCGAATAAGAGATCCGTCTTCGGCTCGAAGGGCGCGGGGGGCTGGAGGTGAGGGGAGGATTTCAAGAGGCAGGGTTTCGCGGGTGTGGGAATGGGCTCGGATTTGAACTGCCCGCCACTCCGGAATTCGGGCTGAGCTGGATTTACCCCTCGTTGACACTCGGTGCAGCGGCGGGTTCCGGGGCGATTTGGCGCCAGCGCCGCAGGCCCGCCCGCTGCCCTGCGCCGTGCCGCGGGCTTCCGCGGGTCGATGCGGTGCCTTGCGCCGATCGGGCCTTCAACGCATGCTGCGCGCCTTGGTCTGAAACTGAGTGTACGGCGGTCTTCGTGCCCGGACTTTTCAACCTCGAACTTTCAACGGCAGGAATCCGGTCTCAGTCGCCCGCCTTGGTCCCGGCCTGGCTGGCTTTGGCGGGATCGTAGGCCGGGTTGAGTGAGTTCCGCTGGGCTTTGGTCTTGGCGAGGTGGCTGGCGAGTTGCGCGCGCAGCTGGGTCACGCGGACGGGCTCTGCTTCGGCCAGATTCCGGGTCTCGGATGGATCGGTGCGCAGGTTGAAAAGTTCGGCCGCGCGGCCAGTGCCGGTGACCGTGTGCTCGTAATACTCGATCAGCTTCCAATCGCCGGCGCGGACGGCCCCAGCGGGTCCGCCGTCGCCAGCGGTGTGGTAGTGGGGGTAATGCCAGAAGATCGCATCGCGGGCTGGCGGGGGGGCGCCGCGCAGGTGTGAGACAAGACTGACGCCGTCGACGATGCTTTCAGCTGCGGCCGGCTGGCCGCTTGCTTCCAGTAGGGTCGGGAAGAAGTCCACCGTGGTGACGGGGGCGGCGCTGAGGCGCCCGGCGGTGACGACCTCTGGCCAGCGGATGATCAGTGGCACTCGGATGCCCCCTTCGTAGAGTTGGGCCTTGCCGCCGCGCCGGGGCGCCTGGCCGGCGTCCTTCAGAAGCCCGCCGTTGTCACCGTAGAAGATGACCACGGTATTTTGGCGCAGCCCCAGCGCATCGACGCGGGCAAGGATCCGACCGATGCTGGCGTCGAGGATTTCCATCATTGCGGCGATAACGGGATTGTTTTCCGGGCGTTCACTGCCGGGGCGGGCGTGATATTTCTCCACCAATGCCCGCGGTGCCATGATCGGGGAATGAATGGTGTTGTGTGGCAGGTAGAGGAAGAAAGGGTGGCGCTGATGCCGTTCGATGAAGTCGAGGGCGTGGCTGGTGATGGCTTCCACTCCGTGGGCGTCCGCTTCGGGGTTGTTCGTTTTATTCGGTTTGTGGGTGATGAAGGTTTCCGCGAATCCCTGCCGATCGGGTCCCTCGGCGAGGCTTTCCGGAGGCAGATATCCCCGGGCGAGATGCCATTTGCCGAATGAAGCGGTGGCGTAGCCGCGGGCGGTGAATTCCTCGGCGAGCGTGTTGGCGGAGAGCGGAAGATATTTTAGCCATTCCGGTTGGCGGAGCCGGGCGAATGGGAAAGGGCTTCCGGGGATGAAGTCCGTCACGTGTGTCCGGGCCGGATACTGACCGGTCATCAAGGCCGCCCGCGTGGGCGAACACACCGGGCAGGCGGCATAGGCATCGGTGAAGCGGATGCCATCGCGGGCGAGCCGGTCTATATTCGGGGTTTGGTAGAATGTATTGCCATAACATCCGACCGGAGGCGTGCCGAGGTCGTCGGCAAGAATGAAGATGACATTGGGTGGCGGCGGGACGGCGCCGCGGCAGAGCGTGGCGAGAAGTAAGCCGAGGGTCAGGGCGAGGTGCGGTTTCATGCGGAGGTTGAGGCGGCGCGGTATTAAGGTGAGAGAGTGGCGATGAAGAGTGACGGCAGGTCGGATGGTTGGCTTTGGGGGCGGTGGTGTCAGGCCCGATAGCGCATCCGGCTGAGCTGGGTGGATGGGCGAGGCTGCGTTGGTTTCGTTCCCGAATTTTCCGGTGTGCGATCCAGGGTGGGTGGAGGTTTCGGGAAGCCGGAAGTCTGAAACTGGGGCTCCGCAATCGCCTTGGCGCAATGGGGTGTGAACGCCGCGTAAAATCTGAGGCGGTTCATAAAAATGTAAAACAAAAATATAGCAACCCGTTGCTGGTAAGTAAATAAGCAATCTGCGGTTGCTACGCTCCAAACGTAGGTACTGTCGCGGCTTTCGTCGCTGCTTTGGCGGTGTGATCGGTCGGGGGTGAAGAAAACGCATTCGTTCCCTAGCGATGCCCGCAGTGTTCTGCGGACGACCTTAACTTCCGCCTTGGTGCTGGGTGCCATGGCGCTTCTCCGAGCTGACGAGCCGAGGAAATTCCGACTGGAGGCTCCCTCCCGCGGGGAGGACGCGATCCGAGCCCTTGGAGGGCAGATTGCCGAGGTCGCGCGCGAGCATGACATGGATGAAGCCACGTTCACGAACCTGCTGCGCCGCCAGCCGTCGATGGGGGTGGATCGTGAAGGTAAGGCGATGTTCGCCTGCGATGGCCTCAAGGTCGACACGAAGGCAGTGAGCAATGCCCTGACGGCAACGACTTCAACGATGCAGATTGCCGCGGGTACCGCGGTCGATGCCTTCCAGTTACACAGCTTGCCGGGCGCCACGCGGGTGATCTATCTCGATTTTGATGGTCACGTAACCTCCGGCACGGCCTGGAACACCAGCTACACGGGCGGGGCGGATATTGTCTCGCAGCCTTTCGATCTGGATGGCGATCCGACCACGTTTAGCGCCGGCGAGCGGGCGATGATTCAGGCGAT
>CAIJFT010000191.1 GCA_903820035.1 uncultured Opitutia bacterium | reverse complement strand
GGAAGAGTGGTAGCTGGCCGGGGGGACGGCACAACCCTGCGGCGCCCCATTGACTCCGCGCCGAGTCGCCGCCGGAATCCGGCTTCAGCGCCGGGCCTATAGCTCAACGGTTAGAGCAGAGGACTCATAATCCTTTGGTTCAGGGTTCAAATCCCTGTGGGCCCACCATGTTCTAAATAAAAGACGCACGATATGGTTTCTGGACGATGAAACCGCCGCTGGCTGGCCGGGACGCAGGGCGGGAGCAATGGAAGGATTATCGGCCGTCTGGGTACTCGACCTGCAACACGATGTCGCGGAGAAACGCCTTGGGGGCTCCGCCATCCGCTGGCCGGCGCAAGACAAACACGTTCGAGCCCGGCTTGATCAGATCCGCATCGAGGGCAAATTTCACCCGGTCGCTGTCCGTGGTTCCTCGCTCGAGCAACCGCCCATTGCAGGTTACTGTCACGGACGCGATGCTCGCCGCCGGCTGGATCCATAGCTCCGCCGTCAGCTTGGGACGGGCGCGGCGATTTTTTGCGGCCGGGGTCTCGTCGCCGACCGGCAGCGGGACGCTCAGCGGCGTGGACGTGATCTCCAGCGGGAAGAGCGGATTCAACGGGCGCTCGTGAAAGAAGGTGTTGCTCTTGGGTACGAAGTTGGAGGGCGGCTGCCGGGTCCCGCGCCAGTTCACGAAGTAGAGCTTGTTCTTCCCGGCGAGCGACGCCGGGTCGCCAATTTGCCACAACAGCGGGTGGGTGGGAGTGAACAGGTTGAACAGGTACACGCCATCTGCCCCCGCCTTGAGGGCGACGGCGGCCCGTCCGCTCCAGCTCTCGAGCGAGTTGCGCCGGGCGTCCATCGGGCGCTCCTCGGTGGCGGTGACCCAGGTGAGTTTCTCGGTCAGGGTGAACTCCCTCGCCGGTACCCGCGGATCGAGGACGGCGACCGGAGCATCCATCGAGGGATAAACGGAGATGCCATACTGATGTCCGAGCCGCACGCTGTATTCCCACGGGTTCAGCCGAAAGTAGCCGCCGGTGGCGAGCAGATCGGTCAGGCCCTCGCGTAGCCACCGTTCCAGATCGATGCCAATCGTCCGGCAGTACTCGACGGAGTCCGGGACGCGGATCGCGATCAGGATCGGCCGTCCGCGGCGGGTTCCGGCTGCGTCCGCCACCGCTCGAATTCGACGCAACATTTCGGTCAGCAATTCACGTTCCCCGTCGCCCACCGCACCGTTGTACGCGTGCGCCTTGAAGAGCACCGGGTGGCGGAAGAAATCCAGTTCTACGCCATCGACGTCGTAGCGGGTGCAGACCTCCTGAATATAGCGCACGGCCAGCTCCCGCACGGCGGCCTGGCCGTAGTCCACCGCGGTCCACTGGCCGTACAGTGGCTTCTTCGTTTCGGAGCCGAGCAGATATTCCGGGTGATCGACCTTGAGTTGAGGGCGCAGGGCGGGGTTGGCCGCGTCATGGGTGTCGTTCATCCGCATCGAGCAGAAGACCTCGATCTTCTTGGCGTGACAGAACTCGAGCATGACCTGAAGCGGGTCCGTGCCTTGGCTGAGCAGGCCGCTCATGAGCGAGTTGGGAAAACTCCCCTTGAGATGCGTGGTCAGGTTCTCCGCGACTTCGGTGCGATGCAGCACGCTGCCGAAAGAACGAATCGAGCAATAGGAGATCGTGTCGACCTGCGAGCCGGCCAGCGGCGAGGTCCGCTGGCGGAGGAACTGCTCGGCGACGGGCGAGCCGTCTTTCATCGGCGCCAGGCTGTCATCGCCGTCGTTGTTGAGGATGATGCGCCGCTGGCGGTGCGCTGCCTTCGTGCGCAACTCAGCCTGAGTCGGAGATTCGGCGCCGGGCGGGGCCGTCTGGAACTGGGCGGGAGCGCCGCTAGATGCCGCGGGCGCCGCGTCCGCATCGGCGGCAGCGGGCGAAACGAGAACGACGGCCGCGAAGATCGCGAAGTGCTGAAGGACGGAGGGGGACATACGTTTTGACGGTTTCGCTTTTGCGTGAAGGTCACGGCCTCACTTCACCGGCGGCTCCCAGATGACCACCCCCATGTGGTAACGGCGATGGGCGGGGGTGCCGTTGCTGTAATAAGCGGTGAGCACTTTGCCGTCGCGCATCTGAGTGCTCGCGGGATAACCGCAATCGCCGCTGACGAGATCGTTCACCAGGGTCAGCGGCTCGCCCCAGGTCTTGCCTTCGTCCGCGCTCAGCTTGGCGAGGATGCCAAACTGTCCCGTTACCCGGTTGCCGTAGGTCAAAAGCAAACGGCCGTCCTGCAGGCGTGCAAGGTGCGCCGGATGTTGCATGGCTCCGCTGAGGGGCTCGGAGGCAATCCAGGTTTTGCCGTCATCGTCGGAGCGGAAAAGGTCGAGTCGCAGCTTGGTTTGGCCGAGCGAGCGGGCGGCCGCCAGCCACCGTCCGGCACTCAGATGGAAGATCGCCGTCTCGCTGTTGGCGCCGCTGATGCGCGACTGTACTTCCCAAGTCTTGCCGTCGTCGGCGCTGCGGAACATCCACACCGCGTCCTGTTTGGTCTGCAGGTCCCGCGCGTAGCAGGCCACGCGCAGCGCGCCGTCACCGCCGGGGAGAATGTCGCCGAACGGAATCTGCTGTGTCCGGCCTTCCATCGCCCGGGGGAACGATTTCTTGTCAATCTGCCAGTTCAGGCCGCCGTCCTTGGAGCGGCAGATCCACGGGGCCAACACCTCCACGGGTGAGATCGCCTTGCCTTGGTCATCCAGCTTGAGCGACCAACCGGAGGAGAGTACGAGCAGGTCGCCGTTGTTGGCCCTGCCCGCCGCCACGTTCATGCGATTGGCTGACGCTTCGTGCGGTGCTGCCGTCCCGCGTTTGGACCAGAACAAACCGTCGGTGGTCGCCCAACACTCGACATCGCCCTCCGCCCGGCCGTGGCTGGGCTGGTTGAAGATGGTTGCGATGATCGTGCCATCGCGGAGCGTCACGAGGTTCGGCCACGCGCAGACATTATCAATGGCGACGTAGCGGGTGATGACCACCGGGGCGACCGGCGCGGCGGCGAGCGGGTGAACGGCAAAGCCGCCGGCTAGAAGGAGGGCGGCAGGCAGGAATCGCGTCATGACGTCGGGGGTTCAGAATTCGCCCCGGAGGCCGAGCGTGAAAGAGGCGGAGGGATATTGATACAGGTCCACGCGGGCGTAGACGGGCGTGTCGGGCGACCACGTTCCACGGCGCAGCGGGGTGCCGCTCAGGTTGCGCACGTCGGCGTAGATCGAGAACCGGCGGTTGATCATGTAGGAGACCGTAGCATCAACCTTCACTTGCGGCGCATAATAAAGGTAACTGTTGGGGCGGACCGTGGCGCTGGCTGCCGCCGCCGCCATGCGGCGCCACTTGGTTTCGTTGATACTCACGCGGGCGGAGAACCTGGGCCGCGCATAACTCAATCCCCACTGTACCGTCCGGGGTGAAAAGCCGACCAGATCGTTGGCGTTGCGGCCGCCGAGGTCCATCAGCGTGACGTTGCCGAATACCTGGAATCCCGCGGCCCACGGGATCAGCGCGCCGAGGGCCTGGCGATAGCTGAATTCGGTGCCCGAGATCGTGGCCGCGCCCATGTTTCGCTTTGTGACGATGTCATAGTCGAGATAATCGTCGGGCAAGCCGAACTCCGCCAGCGTTTCGCGGGTGGCCGCCGCGCGGGTGTCGCCAAAGAAATTCTTCAAGTCCTTTCGAAAGAGGCTGGCCGAGGCCACGGCGCCCTTCACCTCGTATAACTCGAGGCTGAGGTCGAAGTTGTCCGCGCTCCACGGCTGGAGCCCGCTGTTCACCACGGTGATCACGCGGTTTGCGGCCGTCGAGTCGGGGTCCGTGATCGTGATGCCCGGAATGATCTCCGGGAAGTTGGGTCGGCCAATGGTCTTGGCGTAGGCCGCGCGCAGGATAAGGTCGGGCTGAATCGAGTAGCTCGTGTTCACGCTGGGATAGGACCCAGCGTAGTCCCGCTGGGTGTGCATGCCTTTCAACTGATATTGGAGCTGGGTCCGCTTCAGCGCATCCGTCGTGATGGGAACGAGTCGGCCTGCGGCGTCGCGCACCAGGTTGCCCTTGGCGTCGTGGACATAGGTGTTCCGGATGTCATTGAGCGGTCCCCTGCCTTCGTCATCGGTCCGCTCAAACCGCACCCCGGCCACGACGCGGAGTCGGTGGTCAAGAAAATCCAGATCGGAACGGAGGTAGCCGGCCGAGATGGTTTCCTCGATCGTCTTGGTGAGGGTGACGGCGCTGGTATAGGCCGCCGTCTCGTTCAGCACGAACCAGGCGGGATGCGCGACGAAGAGATCGTAGGCCTTTGACTGGCTGATGAAATTGGCCCGGACATCCTGCCCGTTGGCGTCCGTAAAATGGCTGCGGGCGGAAAAGTCAGTGGCGATGAGATCGTAGTTGCGCACGAGCGCCGAGGAACCGGCGGGCGGTGTAAACGTCCAAGTCTTCGCGCCGGCAATTGTGTCGTTTTTCCGCCGGGTGATCAGTGCGCCGGCCTTCAGGGTGAGGCCGAAACCGAAATTGAAGTCCCGCGTGACGTTGATCGCCGCGCGCGTCACCTCGTCGCGGCCCTCCTGCGGGGAACTGACGACGCTGGCGAGGGTGTGGTTGTTGGCGTCGTTGACGTCGACCGCCGCGCCGGTGCGATCCGTGGCCGTCGTGACCGGCACCCGGCGATCGACCATGCGATCGATGCCCTCCTGGCGGACGGCGACGTTGGAGACGCGCGCCGTCACGGTATTGAAAAAGCCGTCTTCGATGTCCACGATCCGGAAGTCGGCTTTGGACCAAGACACGTTGCTGTCGACTTTCCAGCGGGCGCCGGTGAAGCGATGGGAGAGGGTGAGGTAGTCGAGCGCCTTGTACTGGTTGTTCCCGACGGGCGCCATCGCCACATTGCCGACGGCGGTATTCGCACCCTGGGCGAAGGTCGGTCCTCCGGTCGAACCGGTGCCGAACGTCGTCACGATGCGATTCTGCCGGACGAAGAATTGCTGATTCGAATGGGAATATCCCAGGCTGAGGACATTCCGGTCGCGGGGCTTCCAATCGAATGTGACGGTCGCTAATTCCTTGTCCTCGCCCACCAGCAGCGTGTTGGAAATGTTGCTGATGAGCCGCAGGGCGATCTTATCCCAGGCGGGCTGGGGAAAATCCCAGTCGTTGTATCGGCTGGTCCTCGTCCCGGAGAGGGCGACCGCGAATGATTTATTGACCGGCAAGAGGTAGGACAGGTTGAACGAGGGATTGACCCGGGGAACGTCCGAGTGGGGGTCGGGCCCGTGGCTCCGGGCCAAGACCTGTCCAGGCCCGCTCAGTCCGTCGAGCGCGCTCAACGTCGCGAAGACGTTGTACGTGAGGAGCGGGGTCCGGCGGCTGAACCCGCTCTTCGTGATCATGTTGATGCTGCCGCCGACCGCGTTGGCGGGCATGTCCGGCGTCGGCACCTTGGTGACCTCGATGCGATCGATGTTGCCGGCCGGTGCGAGCGCCAGCGAGGTATCGCGGGTGCCGATGGAGCTGAGAGCGACCTCCATGCCGTTGGTCATCACCAGCGTGCCGCTCGCCGGCATCCCGCGGATCTGGGCGGACGTCGGCGTCTGCGGGTTTTGATCCATGACGATGCCCGGAGTGTATTTGAGGAACTCCGCCACGTTGCCTTCGCCCGTATCAAAGTCGATCGCGACGACGTTCTTGATGTTCGGGGCGGTGCGCTGCTCATGCAACGCCACGGCCTGGCCGGTGAGCTCCCGCTCCTGCACGGTGAACGCGGCAAGTTTCACGATATTCGAGGAGTCGGGCGCCATGCTGGCAAGCACGAGATCGAAATCGAGGCGGGCGGCGCGGCTCGGCGCCACCACAATGCTCTTAGACTGGGAGACCAGGCCGGTATAACCAACCGTGATCGTCGTAGTCCCGGAGGGGACCCCGACGATGCGATACTCGCCGTTTTCGTTGGTGGACGCCTCGAGCAGCGTGTCCTTCGCCACCACGCGCGCATTGTGGAGATAGTTCCCGCTAGTGGCGTTGAGCACGCGACCTTCGACGATGCCGGAAGACGGTAACTCGGCGGAAAGGACCACAGAACCGGCGGCGATCAAAAGGGCGCATCCCAGCGCGCCCCGGAATAACGATGGAGACGGTGTTGAGGAATGCACGGTGCGAGTGGGAGGCTGCGGTTGTTTCATGGGGTGGGCATCAACGAGGATCGAAATACGCCCGTCAGCTAGGCAGGCGGGGAGGAGTCATCAGGATTTCCGCCCATGCGGCACACCCCTGGCGGATGATGACGCGGAGCAGTTGAAGCGCGGGCGGCATCTTCGAAGTGACCTGAGAGGGTGATGCGAGACCGAGGTTGCATGGGGTCGCGGTACTGCGCGAAGACGGCGGACAAGAGAAAGACGAGCTCAGCAAGGTCTGTTTCACGGCGGACAAAAGAGAATTCAACTGGACTCGTAATGTTACCAGCGATCAGCCCGTCGGGGCGCTGCGATTCCAGCCGTGGCGCCAGGCCGGCTTCCGGCAAGCCCCCGGCGATGTTTCCTGATCCGCCTTTGCAATGACGGCCGCGAAAGTGACTTCGATGACCGTGTGTTACACTTGCCGGGCAACAAAGGGAGGCGGTCTAGTGCCGGGCTGCAATCGAGGCACCCTCGAAGAACTTCGGCAACATCAGGACGGACTTCACCGGGCGATGTTCGGGGCCAGCTTGTAGGGTCCGTACCAAAGTTGAAAATATCTCTTTCGCCATGGCCCGCGCATTGCAGCCATAACGGCTGGGCTCAAGGGGAAGAAAGCGCAGGCAGATATTGTTGTCGCGACACAGGAGCGACATGTCTTGTGGCACCTTCAATCCCCGATCTGACAGGAGGGCGGCGATGGTAATGTAGTGGTAGGGGTTGACGATAAAGAGCGCGGTCGGCGGCGCGGGAACCTGAAGGATGCGCGCTAGCAACTGTTGCAGTCCCGCAACATCACCACCATGTCTCAGCACTTGGCCTGCCGCTTCTCCGCCAAACTGGCTTACCGCATCCAGGAATCCCAGCTCGGTCCTGCAGTACCCCGCCCAGTCCGCATCCTCGATGATCAGGGCAATGCGCCGGTGCCCGTTGCGCAACAGAACATTGGCCGCGTGACGTGACGTCGCGAGCATGTCTACGTCCACATAAGGCAGGGTGACCCCGTCATGAGCGGTGCCAATGAGCACGGTGGCGACGCCCTGGGAACAAAACCAAGTTTGGCAGGCCCGATTCGCAGATGCGAGAATCCAGCCGTCGCAAGCGAAGCGGGTAACGAGGCGTCGGAGCGCCTTCGCCGGGCGACGCGAAAGGCAACTCTGCTCAAAATGCGTCTCCAGGCGGAATCCGTGCGTTGCCAGGAGCGTCCGCAGTTCATCGAGCAGGTTTCCGAACGGATTGGGTTCGTCCGGCGGCTGCGACAGCAGCATGCCGATGGTGTGCCGGGCGCCACGATCTGATCGGCTCCCCGACAGGGGAAGGATTATGGTTTCCACTCCCTGCGCCGTCCGAATCAGCTTTTTTCGTGCGAGCATTTCGGTTGCCGCCCGGATCGTTCTCCGACTGACCTGCAGCTTCTCCACCAGTTGACGCTCGCTGGGCAGGATTCCTCGCAACGCCCCGCGCCGGATATCCTCCTCAAGCACGCGCGCCACCTGCTGCGCGAGCGTCAAGAAACGTGGGGAACTCGTAAACATCGCCGGTGAGTTTGCCGGACGTCGGCTCGGCGTCAGCTCTGGAATCCATTAGCCTCAAACAGGTCGCCGTGGTTCGACCGCCACGCCCACGCGGCATCGCTGGTTACTTTATGAGCTCAGTAGGATTCTCTTTCTTTTCTCGCGACCGCGCACACGATGCGCCCGCTTACCGTTGGCCCGCATCAGTCTCGTCGCACGGCGGAACACCGTCCAGGCCCGAACACCTCGGCCCTACTGAACCACCCGGCGCATGACCGCCTCAATCCGCCTGCTCCGAACCATCATCCGCCATGAATACGCCGTATGCTCAAGTCATACCGTCATCACCGCGGCCCCGCGCGGGGGGCGGAAGAATTTAGAAACCCAAACTGCCTCTCATGAAGCTCCGCTCCTCCCGTCTCCTCCGTGAACTGCGCGCCGGCCGGCGGCCGACCGTGCTCAAGCTCAATCTGATCGATCCCCGTGTGGTCGAACTCGCCGGGCTGGCCGGGGCGTCCGCCGTGTGGCTGTGCAACGAGCATGTGCCGAACGACTGGCTGAACCTCGAACATCAGGTGCGGGCGGCGAAGTTGCACGACATGGATACGATCGTGCGCGTCGAGAAAGGCTCCTACTCGGATTACCTCAAGCCGTTCGAACTCGATGCCACGGCGATCATGGTTCCGCATGTAGCCGATGCCGACGAGGCCCGCCGTATCGTCGATTGGGTGCGATGTCATCCCCTCGGCCGCCGGCCGCTCGATTCCGGCAATATGGACGGATTCTTCTGCCAGGTGCCGCTCGTCGAGTACGCCGCTCACTGTAACACGAATCAGCTGGTCATTCTGCAGATCGAGTCACCGGAGGCAGTTGAAAATGTTGAAGCGATTGCCGCGGTACCGGGCTTTGATGCTCTGTTATTCGGGGCGGGCGATTTCAGCCATCGGATCGGGAAACTCGGGCAAGTGACCGACCCCGAAGTTGTCGCCGTTCGCCGACGCGTCGCGGCTGCCGCCAGGAAGCACGGCAAGCAGGTGATGGCGGCCTCGCTATACGGTCAGAAGGAAAAACTCATCGAAGAGGGCACCAACATCTTCACGCTGGGCGCGGACGTGCTCACCCTCGGTGCTGGCCTCCGTCAATTGGTCGCGGATTTTGACCGTACGGCTCAAGCCTCCTCCGTCTGACTCCGCGTGAGAGTGCGAGAGGAAAATTAGAGGTACGTCAAATCCTCCGATACATGGTTGAAGCGAAGTCCGCTGCGCGAGGATAGTCCGAAAGGGTCAGGGCGAAACTTGCAACGGGCGCCGGGCGCCCCGCCTCGATGAGTAGCCGTTTCGAGATTGCTGCAGCCGCGTTTAAGCCGGAGGCGACAGCGTGGTCACGTCTGAGCCGGGATCATGCAGTTGAAGAGGTAGTCGCCAAAAGGCGCACCGTTTGGCGTCGTTGCTGGTGTGAAACAAAAAACGACTGATGCCGTCGACACGACGGCGAACCAAACGGTGCGGCTAGATTTGGG
>CAIJFT010000190.1 GCA_903820035.1 uncultured Opitutia bacterium | reverse complement strand
GCACGGTCAGCTTGGCCCAGTCGTGCACGCCCGACCCGAGGCTCGGCGCGCGGTTGATGGCATAGGGATCGTGGGTCTTGGCGGTGGCGAGATTGATGACCCAATACGTGGCGCGCGTGTCGCCGACATTGCGCACGGCGTGGGCGTCGTTCCAGGCGTAGAAGAACACCGAGCCGGGGCCGCAGACCTGGGTGGCGCCGTTGATGTGCACCTCGAGCCGGCCGTCCTTCACGATGATCATCTCCTCCTGCGGGTGGCGGTGGGGATCGTGCGAGGCTTGGCCGGGATTCAGCGTCGTGATGTGGCACTCGAATACCGCGAGCGTGCCGGTCGGGTTGTTGGCGACGTTGCGCAGTTCGCCCTTGGGGGTCGGCTTGGCGACCAGGTCCGCCCAGCGGAAAATCGTGGAGCCGATTTTTGGCGGCGGGACGGACGGCGTGGCGGCGTTCATGACCAGGGGGAGAAATAAAAGGACGCAGGCGGACAGGAGCGGGGCGTGGAGGGGCATGGAGCGGGAACGTCTTGGGGACACGCGCCGCGAGACGCAACGGGCGAGGAAGAGTTTCGAGGTGACATCGCCGGAGCGAGCACGCACGTTTTTGGCCCCCTGTGACGCTCTTCGCTTTCTACGTCGTCGTAATCACCCTCGGCATCCTGAGCATGGGCTTTCAGCTGCTCGCCTCGCGGCTGCTGAACCCCCACTTCGGTTCGTCGATCATCGTATGGGCCTGGCTCATCTCGACGTTTCTCGCGGCGTTCAGCCTCGGCTCGATCGTGGGCGGCTGGATCAGCAACCTTGCGCCGGAGCCGCGGCGGCGGGGTCAACTGGCCGGGGTCGTGCTGGCGGTCGCGGCGTTGGCGCTCGTGGCGCTCTTCGGTCGCGATCTGCTCGGGCGGATCGAGGTCGCGTTCGACGACGTCAGCACGGCGCTGCTCGTGTCGTGCGTGGGCATTTTCTTTTTGCCGGTGACGGCGCTGTCGACCTTCGGCCCGCAGTGCGTGCAATTTCTGGCGTCGCGCGGCACGCCCCCGGGCAAGGCCTCGGGCGTCGTGTACGGTGTGAGCACGCTGGGCAACATCGTGGGGGTGATGCTCACGGCGTTTGCGCTCATCCCTCACTTCCGCGTGTCGACGCTGCTGTACCTCTGGCTTGGCGTCGCGGTGGTGAGCCTCGCGGCGTTGCTGCGGTTGCTGCGGGTTTCTTCTGCGACATGAAAATGAAGGCACGTCGGATGCGTTGGGCTCGGGTAACTCAAGGTGCGGCGCTCGGCGTCGCGCTGGTCGTCGGTGGCCTCCGGCCGGCGGGCGCGGCGGAGACGAATTTCGTCGAGCAGTTCGACACCATTTACAACAGCCTGACCGTCGAGCGTCGCGGTGATCTCGTGGAATTGCGGGCGCGGGCACGCGGCAGCGAGGCGCTCGAGTCGGCGGTCGATCTGAGCGATCCGCTGCGGTTGGTGATCCCTTATACGCGGTCCCTTTACGGTGCGTTGTTTTTCCAACCGCAGCCCAAGCGCGTGATGATGATCGGCCTCGGGGGCGCGGGTTTTCACCGGCTGTTTTCAGCGGCGTATCCGGATGCGCTCCTTCAGACGGTGGAGCTCGACCCGAAGGTCCTGGAGCTCTGCGAGACACGGATGCAGTTTAAGCCGACGGCGAATACGCCGGTCGCGGTTCAGGACGGCCGCATGTTTGTGAAGCGCGATCGCCGGGAGTGGGATTGGCTGATTCTTGACGCCTTTCGCGGCGGGTTTGTGCCGCCGCACCTGAAGACCGAGGAGTTTTACCGTGAATGCGCGGCCCGCCTGAGCGAGCGCGGGGTGTTTGTGAGCAACCTGCACGCGACGACGGAGCTGTTTTACTCCGACGTGAAGACGATCCAGGCCGTGTTTCCCCAGGTCGTGTTGTTCAACACCGACGGCCGGGGCAACGTGATCGCATTTGCGGTGAAGTATCGTACGCCGGTGATCACGGATCCGGCCAAATGGCCCGGGGCCGCGGCGCTGATGGTGCCGGCGTTTCAGGGCCGGCTCGATTTGGCGGCGGTGCGCAAGGAGCGCATCGAGATTCCGGTCGCGCAGATGGGCCGGGCGAAGGTATTGAGCGACGATTTCGCGCCGGTGGAGTTTCTCGATACGTTGAAGTCGAATAACGCCGACGGGAAAAAGTGAGGAGTCTGAGGTAGGCCCGCCCGGTGGGTGGGTGAATTGTGCGGGAATCCCAGCCGGCGGTCGGGCCTACACTCAAGCCCTCCGCCATTCCCGCATTGACGGTTCCGAACCGGTGCAGAGCGTGAGCTGCCCCGCGTTCCCCTGAATCCCGCCCGATGACGAACTCCGCCTTGCCGACCGCGCCTGTCCTCAGTCCGCTCGACCGCGCCCGCAAGAAGGCCTACTGGCGCCTGCTGCCGCTGCTGTTCCTGTGCTACGTCATCGCGTACGTGGACCGCGCCAACGTCTCGCTGGCGAAGCTGACGATGGCGAAGGACATGCCGGCGTTCACGGATGACGTGATTGGTTTTGGCGCGGGGATTTTTTTCCTCGGTTACTTTCTCCTGGAGATTCCCGGCTCGCTGATTGTCGAGAAATGGGGCGCCCGCCGCTGGATTTGCCGGATCATGCTGACGTGGGGGGTGATGGCCGCATGCACGGCGGCGGTTTCGACGCCGAACCAATTTTACCTCGTGCGTTTTCTGCTCGGGCTGGCCGAGGCGGGTTTTTTCCCGGGCGTGATCGTGTACCTCACGCATTGGTTTACGGGGCGCGACCGTTCGCGGGCGCTGGCGATGTTCATGATCGCGACGCCGTCGGCGCAGATTCTCAGCCCGAAGATCACCAACCTCATGCTGCCGATCGGCACGACGGAGGTCGTCAACGGCGTCACGGTGCAACATCCGCTCGTGTTCGGCCTGAGCGGCTGGCAATTGACTTACATCGCGTGGGGCGTGCCGGCGGTCGTGCTCGGGGTCATCGTGTGGTTTATGCTCACCGATCGACCGGCCCAGGCAAAGTGGCTCAAGGCCGACGAACGCGACGCGTTGGAAGCGGAGTTGGAGAGCGAGCGGCAGAAGCGCGCCGCGGGCAAGCGCCTGACGGCGTTCGAGGCCATGCGGCACCCGAAGGTGCTCTTGCTGGCGCTCGCGTATTTCGGCTGCACCACGGCGAACTACGGGGTGGAATTTTTCCTGCCGAGCATTCTGCAGAATTGGTACAACCTGAAGCTGAACTCGATTACCTGGCTGGTGATCCTGCCGCCGATCCTCGCCCTGTTTGCGCAGCTGTTTGTCGGCTGGAATTCCGACCGGACGAAGGAGCGCCGCTTCCACGCCGTGGTGCCGATCATCATTGGCGCCACCGCGCTGGCCATCGCGCCGCTGACGCAGGGCAACCTGCCGTTGACGATCGGCTGCTTCGTGATCGCGGCGGCCGGAATCAAGGCCTATCAGCCGGCATTCTGGGCGCTACCGAGTATGTTTCTCACGTCGGCGGCCGCCGCGGGGAGCATCGGCTTGATCAATTCTGTGGGCAATCTCGGCGGGTTTCTCGGCCCGCGCGTGCTCGGCTACGTCAAGACCAACACGGGCTCTTTTGCGGGCGGCGTGTACTGTCTCGCCGGTGCGATGATGGTGACGGCGACGATTATCTTCTTCCTCGGGCTGGGGCGGAAGGAGCAGGCGGAATAGGGCAGGCGGAAGGGGCCGCCGTGGGACCTCATGTTGCCATCGGGTCTGAGGCGTGCGGCACTCGTTTCGAAACAGCCTGTTGGGGACATCGGGTCCCAACGTAGGGCGATCAACCGTGGCCATGACGGAACTGCGTCTTGCTCCCGCGCGTGGTTTTTGCGCCGATGAAGACCCCCTCACCATGTCCCTCTTCATTGGCATCGATTCCGGTACCCAAAGCGTCAAGGCGGTCGTCCTCGACCTCGACACCCGGCGGGTGGTCGCTGAAGCCCGCGCGCCGCACCAGCTCATCGCGGGTCTGCCCGTCGGTCACATGGAGCAGCACCCGCAGGAATGGGCCGCGGCCCTCGACGCCGTCATTCTCGAGGTCGCGGGGAAAATTGATCGCAGCCGGGTGCGCGGCATCGGTGTTTCGGGTCAGCAACACGGGTTCGTGCCGCTCGACGCGCAGGGGCGGGTCATCCGGCCGGCGAAGCTCTGGTGCGATACCAGCACGACGGCGGAGTGCGCGTTGATCACCAAGAAGCTTGGCGGGCCGCAGGCCGCGCTGCGCCAGACGGGTAACCTGATTCTCCCCGGGTTTACGGCCCCGAAGATCCTCTGGTTGAAGCGTCACGAGCCCGCGAATTACAAACGGCTGCGCCACGTGCTACTGCCGCACGATTACCTGAATTTTCATCTGACGGGAAATTACTTCATGGAGTTCGGCGATGCCTCGGGCACCGCGCTGCTCGACGTGCGGAAGCGGGTCTGGTCCAAGGCCGCGATCGCGGCGATCGACCGGAACCTCGCCGACTGGCTGCCGCCGTTGAGCGAGTCGCACGAGGCGGCGGGCACGCTGCGGCCGGAGTTGGCGGCCCGTTATGGATTGTCGGCCGACGTCGTGGTCAGCGCCGGCGGCGGCGACAACATGATGGGCGCGATCGGCACGGGCAACGTGAGCCCCGGCGTGATCTCGGCGAGCTTCGGTACGAGTGGCACGATCTACGCCTTCGCGAACCAACCGGTGGTCGACCCGCAGGGTGAGATCGCGGCGTTCTGTTCCTCGACGGGCGGTTGGCTGCCGCTGCTCTGTACCATGAATGTCACGACGGTCACCGAGCAGACGCGCGCGCTGTTCGGCTACGACCACGCGGCGCTGGAGGCGGCGGTGGCCGCGACTCCGGCCGGCGCGCATGGTCTCGTGCTATTGCCGTACTTCGCCGGCGAGCGGACGCCGAACGTGCCGGACGGCTCGGGCGTATTGCTCGGCTTGAACAAGGACACCTACCAACGCGGTCCGCTCGCGCGCGCCGCGATGGAAGGTGTGACGATGGGGATGAATTACGGCCTCCGCCGGCTCGCCGCGCTCGGCGTGAAGGCGAAGGAGATCCGGCTGACCGGCGGCGGCGCGAAGTCGGCGGTCTGGCGTCAACTCATGGCCGACATCTTTGGCGTGCCGGTCGTCGGCATGGTCGAGGAAGAAGGCGCCGCGCTGGGCGGTGCGCTGCAGGCCGCGTGGTGCGTGGCCCGCCGCGACGGCCGGCGGAACGCGAAGATCAGTGATTTTACGGCCGGCGTCGTCGCGGTGGACGAGCGCACCCGTTGCACGCCGATCCGTGCGAACGTGGCGCGTTACCGCGAACTGCAGGCATTGCAGGACGACCTCGGGACGGCGTTGCGCGGAGTGTTTGCCCGGCACCGGGCGCTCGTCGCGGGTTAAGCTGCACCCGCGCCGCGTCGTTCCGGTATGAACCTTTCCGCCGAAACCCGCCGCCGCCTGCGCCATGTGCACGGGTACATCGGGCTGGAGATGTTCCGGGCAGCGGCCGCGGAGTTCGCGGCGATTGCGGTCGGGGAGCGCCAGGCCCCGGAGGTCCGGCTGACGCGGATGGACTTCTACATCGCGGCGAGCCGCTGGGAGAGTGCGGTTCGGATCGGCGCCACGCTGGCGCGGGAGGATCCAACCTGCGAGCAGGCGTGGATCGGTTGGGCGTATGCGTTGCGCGAGCTGCAGCGGGTGACGGAGGCGAAGGAGGTGCTGTTGGTCGCGGAGGTCGCGCACGGCGTGACATCGGCTTTGGTGCATTACAACCTAGCCTGCTACGACGCGCTGCTGGGCGACCTGGCGGAAGCGCGGGCCCGACTGGTGAAGGCGTACCGGTTGGACAAGAGCCTCAAGGAGACGGCGGAACATGATCCGGATTTGGCCGCGTTGCGGGCGGCGGATGCCAAACGCCGGGCCGGGGATCCTGCGGAAGGCGCTTAAGCGGGCTTGGTGTCGCCCTCCGCGTGAGTGCAGCGAGGCTTTGGGCGGGGTCGCTGCTGCGCGGCTAGAGCGGTGCCAGGATTGCTGTAGCCGCATTTGAGTTGGAGGCGAAGACGTGGTCACGGCTGAAGACTGCGTTGTCGCTGCGCTCCCACGCGGCTACGCTATTTCTGGAAACGCTATCGGCGCGTGCCGCCGGCGAGTTTCTTGTGGCTAACGCTTCCGGCGCGGCTACCTTGCCGCCTGGCGCGCGTCGCACGCCGTGCCGCTTCGGATCGGCGCCCAAGATCCACGTTTTGACCCGCTTGTTTCTCCATCTTTTCTGCAATGTCCGGTTGGCCGCCCCCGGTGCGGCTTCTCGTTTCGGCGCTGCTGGTGCGGGGGTGGGCACGCGTGCGCCCGCATGAGTCTTTTCGATCTTATCAAACCGAAGTGGCGACACCGCGATCCCGCGGTACGTCTGGCCGCCGTGGCGACGTTGGTGGACCAGTCGATCTTGGCGCGGGTGGCCGCGGAGGACGCCAGCGATGAGGTCCGCGTGGCGGCGACCCGGCTTTTGACCGCCCCCGAGGTACTGGGCTGGTTGGTGGGCACCGCCGATTCGGCGAGGGTGCGCGAGGCGGCCGTGGCGCTGGTGCATGACTTGCCGACGCTACGCCGCGCCGCCGCCTGCGACGAGTGTGCCTGGGTCCGCGGGCGGGCCCGGCTGCGGGCGAAATTCTCGCCGAGTCTCCGTGCGCGGCTGGCGACCGAGTTGGCCGGATTGGCGGTGGCGGTTGCAACCACCGCAACTCCGGACTTCACCGGCACGTGCGATGAGGTCTGCACGGCGCTGCTGACGGATCGCCGGCTTTGCCTCAATGGCCAACTTGCGGTGGAAAACGCGCCGGCGCCGCGGGCGGTCGAATTTTTGGCGGCCGCGCGTTCGGCCGCGGGCGATCCGATTGCGGAATCCGCCACGGCGGATTCGTACCTGGTCCGCGTGACCAGGCAAGGGGACGATCGGTTTTCCGTCCAGGTGATTGCCCACCGTTATGAGATGGCCTCGAACGCCGCCGCCCTGGGGTGGCAGCATGGCGGTGGGGCTGACGGCCGCACTGGCTCCAGGGTGCGGACTGTAACTTCCCCGAGCCCGCGTCCGCCCGTCTGAGCATCACCGTTCGCCGCTCGCGCGTGTCCACCGGAGTTGTCCGTTAGCCCCGATCTCGCTTGCCGCCGGGGCGAGCGCCGCGGTTTCCTCTGGCGCAACCCTGCCGCTCCTTCTGCGCGGCCAACCCCGTATCGCCATGTGCCTGTCCGATGTATTTTTCCCGCTGCGCCTGATTCGGCGTGGGTTTTCAACCGCCGGGGTTTGCGCGCTTTTGCTCCAGCTGGTGACCGCCGCCGAACCCGGCACCGTCACGGGGTTTGTGAGTAACACCGCCACGGGGAATCTCCTCGAAGGCGCGAAGATCGTCGTCCCGCAATTGAACCTCGTGGTCTTTACCGACAACACCGGGCAGTACGTGTTGCCCCAGGTGCCCGCCGGCACCTACGACGTCGCGGTGTCCTACATCGGTCTCGACCCGCTGCGCCGCAGCGTGACCGTGGCGGCGGGCGGACGGGCGACGCAGAACTTCGATCTCACGGCGGCAATTTATCAACTCGACGCGTTCAAAGTCACCGGCGAGCGCGAGGGTGGGGCGGCCGCCATCACCGCGCAGCGCAACGCCGACAACGTGAAGAACATCGTGGCGATGGACTCGTTCGGTAACTTGCCGAACATGAATGCAGGTGAGGTCGCGCTGCGGCTCCCCGGCGTGGCCGGCAACCTGGGCGACGAAAATCTCGTCGACGGAATCACCATCCGCGGCATCGGTCCGGGGCTGAACACCATCACGCTCGACGGCGCACCGCTCACGAGCCAGGGCGCGCTCACGCGCAGCACGAACATCAACAATCTCACCGGGACCATGTTCGATCAGATGGAACTCACCAAGGGGCATACCCCGGACAAAGGGGCGGATTCCCTCGGCGGCACGATCAACCTGAAGAGCCGCTCGCCGCTGAGCATGCGCGAGAATCGCCGCGTTTCGTACAGCGCGGGCGTGCGCATCGCGCCGTCGTTCACCGAGCAGGTGCCGCTGCGCGAGGCGCACCGGGCGCACCCTTTGTTCAACGTCGCGTGGCAGGAGGTCTTCGGCGTGCTCGGCGGCGAGCGCAACCTCGGCGTCTCCGTGAACTTGTTTTACAGCGAGAACGCGGTTGGCGGCTTCCGTACCGTGCGCGACTTCCAGAGTATTGCGACGCAACCGGCGTACCTTTGGGACTACACCGTTTGGGACAATTATAACAACCGGAAGCAGGCGAGCGTGAACATAAAGACCGACTACCGGCTCTCGACCAACACCAAGCTCACGCTCAACGCCATCGTGAACGACGCCGTCGAGACCTTCCGCCGCCAGTACCAGTCGCGCGCTTTCACCAACCAGTCCGTCGGCACCACCGG
>CAIJFT010000189.1 GCA_903820035.1 uncultured Opitutia bacterium | reverse complement strand
GAGGGTCAAACCGGGAAACCGGCGACGATGAGGGGCGGCGTCCACCGGGTGGCGCGTCTTCGCGGCCGAGGTCCGGCTCCGGAATACTCCACGCGGTTCTAAGGCACCTCGTAGACTTCCACCAGCACGAGCCCGGCCGCACCGGTCGGTGCGCCGATTTGTACGGTGTAGGCGCCGGGCGGGACGGTTGAAAGCAGAACGGCGTCGCGGGAGGTGGGCGGGATCGGAAAGGCGCCGACCGAAGAGGCGGCGGCGGCCAGGGCACTGCCGCCACCCCAATCGTCATTGCGTCCGATCTCCTTTGGCCCGCCGTAAAGCGTGAGACGCGGATCCGTGACGTAGCCGGAGGTGACTCCGACGGCCGCCAGGCCCGGACCCACGGCGCGAATGAGCACCGACCGGGAGGTTTCACCGCCGATGACAAAGCCCATCGTGAAGCCGGCCCCGATTTCCTTCAGCACCGAGACGTTGATCAACCGCGTGGTGGTGACGCGGTACTGCTCGTTGGGCGTCGCATCGTAGAGTTCGGCGATGACGGAGCCGGTCGTGCCGTTGACGCCCGAAATACGCATAGAGTAACTCCCGGCGGTGATGGCGGGCACATAGAGGGCGGCATCCTTTGAGCCCGGGGCTCCGTACGGAAACGCACCGACCCGGGTGAAGGCATCGGCGAGCGTGGCCCCGCCACCCCAATCATCGTTTTCACCGATTTTGCCGGACCCGAGGAAAAGCTCCAACCGGGGGTTATCCAAGGTATCGGCCACACCGAATGCCGCCAGGGCCGGTCCGGCAGCGCGGAAGAGCACGGGCTTGCTGCCCGAGGTGCCGCTTCCTCCGATGACCGTGCCAAAAGTCACGTTTTCATCGGGACTCGAAAGCGCCGTCAGCAGTGAGAGGTTGATCAGACGGCCCGGGTTGGCGGACGCGGTGGAACTGAGGCCCGCAGGGTTGCTCCAGACCGTCCCGAAGGCGGTGGTGGCGCTCACCGAGTAGAGGCCGGCGTCGGCGGCGGAAAAACCGTTGATCGAAAGGGCGACGTCGGTGGCCCCGTTCAAAGGGACTCCGTTGCGGTACCACTGGTAGGCCGGAGTGGCGGTCGAGGCGACGAACACGAGCAGCGTGGTTGCGGTGCCCGGCGCAACCGTGCGGGGTGCCGGCGAGGCGGCGATGGTGGGCGGAGCCATCGTGAAACTTACACCGCCGGCCGAACCGAACCGGCGAATGGTGTGGTTGCCGCTGTCGGCCACATAGATCGTGCCGTCGTCTGTAATCGCAATGCCCTTGGGGCCACTGAAGCGCGCCGCCCGCCCGGCCCCGTCCGTGCTCGCCGCGGCGACATCCGACCCGGCGATGGCGGTCACATCGCCCGCCGGGGTGACCAGCCGGACCAGATTGTTGTTCGTATCGGCCACGTAGCCTTCGCCCATAAGGTCGACGGTGACGGCGTTCGGGGTGTCGAACCAGGCGCCGCTGCCATTGCCGTCGTTGCTCCCCCAATTGCTGGTGCCGGCCAGGGTGGTGGTCACGCCGGCGGCGGTGACCCGCCGGACACGGTGGTTCGAAGCGTCGGCAACCCAGAGCGCGTCGTCGGGCGCGCGGCTGATTCCGAGCGGGCTGCGGAACCGGGCTTCCTGGCCGGTGCCATCGACCGTGACGTAGCCGCTCGTCCTTGGCAGTCCCGCCACGGTGGATACGATACCGGCCGGGGAGATGCGCCGCATGACCTGATTGAGGCTGTCCGAGACCCAAAGGTTGCCGCTCGCGTCGAGGGCGAGCCCGGCAGGACTGTTGAAGCGGGCGGCGGTGGCGGGCCCGTCGGCGAATCCGGCGCTGTTCGTGCCGCCGGCGAAGAGCGACACCGTGCCGTCGGGGGCGATGCGGCGGACCGTATGGCTGGCGTCGGTGACGAAAAGGGCCCCGTCCCGGGCCACGGCCACGCTGTTGGGCAGATTAAACCGGGCGGTTTGGGCCGGGCCGTTGGCGGAGCCGGAGGTGCCGGCGAGTCCAGCGATGGTCGTCACCTGACCGGCCGGGGAGATGCGCCGGATGATGTGGTTACCCCGGTCGGCGACGTAGAGGTTGCCGGCGCTGTCGAGTGTGAGCCCGCGCGGGTCGCGGAATCGGGCGGCCCCAGCGAGGCCGTCCGCGGCTCCGGCCGCTCCGGCCGTGCCGGCGAGCGTGGTCACCGTGTAGACCCGCAGGACGATCGGCTGGATCTGCGTCGTGCCGGAGGCGTTGGTGGCGAGGCAGCGGAACTGGTATCCGCTCATTTCCGGGGTGGCGGCACCCAACGTCAGCCGGGCGGCGGTCGCCCCGAGGTGGAGATTATCGTTGGCGAGGTTCTGCCACGTAACGCCGGCGTCCCGGGAGCGTTGCCACTGCAAGGTGGGGGCGGGATATCCGCCGGCGTTTACTTCGAGCCGGACCTCGTCTCCGGCGCTGTGGTAGCGCGGGCCAAGGACCCGCGCAAGCGTCGGTGGGGCTGGCTGCGTCGTTGCGACCAGCAAACGGCGCAGCGTGCTGTTGCCGTAGTCCGCGACCAGGAGACCGCCGTTGCCGTCGGGGATCAGGCCCCGGGGCTGGTTGAACCGCGTCTCGCCGGTCGGGCCGTCGGTCGCGCCCGCCGTGCCGCCAAGGCCGCCGAGGCTGGAGACCGCGCCGGTCGGGGAAATCTTTCGCACCAGATGATTCTCGGTGTCGCCGATGTAGAGGGAACCGTCGGGGTCCCACGCGACGCCGTAGAGTTGGCTGCCGAATTTCGCGGCGGTTGCGGCCCCGTCGGTGGTGCCGGATTGGCCGGCGGTGCCGGCGACGGTGCTGACGGTGCCATCGGGGGTGATCTTGCGGATCAGCCGGTTGCCGGAGTCGCCGACGTAGAGGTTGCCCGTGCGGTCGATGGCGAGGCCCGCCGGCAGATTGAAGCGGGCGGTGGTCGCGGCCCCGTTGGTCGAGCCGCTGGCCCCGAACCGGCCGGCGAACACGGTGACGGCGCCTTGCGGGCTGATTTTGCGGATCACGTGATTGCTGCGATCCGCGATGTAGAGATTTTCGGCGGCATCGATCACCAGGCCTTGGGGTGAGTTGAAGCGCGCCGCCGAGCCGGTACCGTCCACGGCGCCGGAGGTTCCCGATAGACCCGCGATGGTGGTGACGGCGCCGGTGGGGGTGACGCGCCGGATCGAGTGGATACCGCCGTCTGCAACGTAGAGATTGCCCGCGGCGTCGACGGCGATACCGGCGGGGGCGTAGAATTGCGCCGCACCGCCGATCCCGTCTGCGCTGCCGCTGACGCCGTCGGTGCCGGCCACTTTGCTGACGAGGCCGTCCGTCGTGATCTTCCGGACCGTGCGGTTACCCACCGTGGTGAGGTAAACGTTGCCCGTGGCGTCGCGGGTGAGGAAGTTGGGCTCGGCGTAACGGGCCGCCGCCAGCGTGCCGTTGGTCGAGCTGCGTACGCCGGCGGCTCCGGAGTACGTTTCCCAAAGCATATCCGTCACCGCGAGGGTGAAGGCCGGGCTCGTGGCGAAACCGGCGGAGTTGGTTGCGAGGCAGCGGAATTGGTCGTCCCGCAAGGCGGTGGTGGCGCTGCGGAGGGTAAGGGCCGACGTGCGGGTGCCACTGTAGAATCCCGCCTCGTCGAGATCCACCCAGTTGCCCTGCCCCGCGGCTTGCCGCTGCCATTTGAAAACGGGCAGCGGGTTGCCGGCGCTGTTCGTTTTCAATGAAACGGACGAGCCGGCAAAGACGGGCGTCGAGGTGTTTGCGGGTGGCGAGAAGAACGTAGGCGCCGAGGCGCCGAGCGTGACCTCGACGTCCAAGTAGTAATTGGGGGCGGTGCCGCCCTCTCCGGTCACGCGTAGGGTGATATTGCCGGCGGGATCGGAAAATCCCCGGCCGACGGCGAGGGGCGCATCCGTGTGGTCCCCGCCCGGGGTGGTGAGATTGAGCAGATTACTGCGCCCCGCGGCCCCGGCGTAGCCCCAGATGAGGTAGGCGCCGTGTGACAGCAGCGCGTTGTCCGTCAGGTTGCGGCGCAGGGAAATCCAATAGTCGGTGCCGGCGTCCTTCGGAATCTTGAGCGCGACGAGCTCGCTGGCCGCGGCCACGGAGTTGGCGTGGTCGTAGGCGTAAATCCGATAGGTTCCGCTGGTGGTGGCGGTTTGCACCTGCGCGGCGCTCATCCAGCCGAGCAGGCTTTTGTACCACGGGTTAAAATCCAGCCGCGGGTCGTTGCCCCCGCTGCCCATCACATCATAGTAATCCTTATACTCGACCGAGCTGCCGGCGGGGCTGACGGGGTTGCCGTCCGTGACCTTCCAGAGATTGGCGTGGTTCAGCCCGTAGGTGTGGCCCAGCTCATGTGCCGTTACCCGGAAATCCAGCGCCGCGTTCACCCAGAGAAAGGATCCGCCGAATTGGCCGAGCCCGCCGTAGCTCACCTGGGTCGAGGGCAGGCTGTGGAAGCCCGAATGCAAAAGCATCACTCGATCGTAGCCGGCCGGATCGAACCCGGCGGCGGTGGCGGCACTCAACGTGTCGGTCCGGATGTCCGTGTCGCCGATGAAAACACCGCCGGCGTTTTGGGCCGTGGCGTAGTAGGCCGCGGCGCGGGGCAGTCGCAGTAGCGGGGTCACGGTCGACGTGAGGCTCGTGTTGCCGTAAGAACTCTTCGCGTAAAAAGGTGCCAGCTCATTGTCGGCGAGGGCCTGACAATAGTCCTTGGTGTAGGTAGTTTTTTTATCGTTGGTGGTCGGCTGCCCGGGGAGGTCGCTGAAATCAACGGGAATGATGAGCATTTTCTTCGCTCCGAGCGAGTGACTCGAACCCGCCGGGCTGACCAGCGGTGCGACCGTGGAGGTGCCGTCCGGATGCTCCTCCCAACGCACCGCGGGTGGTCGGGGCTGGATGCCGGCCTCCGCCGACTCCAGCCGCGTCAGCGCAGTGGAAAGCGACTGCTGGTCGGAAAACCGGCGCACTTGTCCGGCGATTTCCAGCGTCAGCCCGGCCGCGGCGGTGACGTCGTCAGGTTCAAGTAGTCGTGCCGGGCTGGCGTGCAGCGCCAGGTGTCCGTTGAGCCCAATACCGTGCAGGGGAATACCCTCCTTGGTCGCTTGTTCGAGGCGACGACCGTACACGTAGGCTTGGAAAATCTCCCCGGCGATGGTCGCGAGCCGGCTAATCCGATGCCCGTGATCCGGCGCGGAGTCGGTCTCCACGATCAACACCTCCAGCGTGCCAGTCCCGCTGATACGTTGTTCAAGCTGGGCGACCACTTCCGGCGGCAACCCCCGGCGGACCGTCGCCGGGACGGCGTGGGCCAGGGCGCTCGCGGGATCGGCGACGATCAGGTCGGCCAGAACCGCACGGCGGGCGCGGGCTAACTCCAGCCCTTCCGCCCGCCAACGTTCGCGGGCGGAAGGATCGTCGACGGCCGGCGAGGACTCGGTCCAGAGCCGGAATGTCCGCAGAGCCGGGTCGTTTTCATCCTGCACCCAGCGACTCGCGTAGGGTGTCGCAGCCGAAGGTTCGGCGGCGCGGACGACGGACAATACGGCGAGGAGAACAAGGAGTGGCCGCCAGGGGGTGGGGATCATCGATGGTAAAAAGGAAAAGTGTTTTTAGTGAGAGACACGCCTAGGTTGCGGGCCATCTAAATTCTTCGACGGCTGTTTCTGCTGCGGCGTTCTTGTGCGTGCGGGTTTGATCTCCGCGGGAACTCGGCGTTCATTCACCGGTGATGCGACGTTGCTTCCTGCTCGCCCTGATTTTCGCCGTCACCCTCCGCGCCGTGGCGGCGGCGCCGGAGGCGATCCTGGTGATCGTCGGCGACCAGCACTCCGCGTATGAACGCGCGGCGCAGTTTTTGGCGCAGGTTGACCGGCTGAAGTCCGAAAATCCCGGAGCGCCGCTCGCAGTGCTCATCGACGGCGATTCGCTGGAGTATGGAAACATCGTGGCCCGGCGCACGGCGGGGGCGGTCGACTTCGCGCTCTTCGCCGCGCTCGCGCGGCGCGCGCCCACCGTCCTCAACCTCGGCAACCACGAACCTGAATTTTACGACGTACCGGAGACCGTGCGCCGCCTGACGGCGGCGGGCCTGACCGTGATCAGCGGCAACCTGCGCGACCCGGCGACGAAGCAGCCGTACGCCGCCCCGTCGACGCGGCTGAAGCTCGGCGCGCACGAACTCGTGATCGCGGGCGTCACGACCGACCGGCTCTCGACGTTCCGCGTCGCCGTGCGGCCGCAACTCGACCTCGCGGACCCCGTGGTGTGGGGGCGGGAGCACTTTCCGAAGCTCTTCGCGGGCACCCCAACCGACGGCTCCGCCGCGCTGCCGGTCGTGCTCAGTCACGCGGG
>CAIJFT010000188.1 GCA_903820035.1 uncultured Opitutia bacterium | reverse complement strand
GGCAGATCGTGATTCCGCGGCGCTACCGCCGGGAGTTTCGCATCGGGGCAGGCACCCGGGCGGTGGTCACCGCCACGCCCGAGGGCATTTTGATCAAGCCGCTGACCAGCCGGGCGATTGCGCGCGGCTTCGGCCTCCTGAAACGAAACCCCGATGGGAAGTCGTTCGCCGAAAGATGGGCGGAGCACAAGCGCGAGGAAATAGCGTTGGAGGAGCGGAAGCCGGGCCGCGGGGTGAAGCCCCACCGGCGCCGGAAGCAAAGCGTGTGAACTGAACCTTGAGTCTGAACGGGGAATCAAGGCGACGGAGTGTGAGCCCAGGAACAGAGAAAGCCGGGGATGAAATTCTAAAACAGGCTTTCGTTACCAGCCCGTCGGTCCAGGGTATGCGCATGGCAGCTGGCTCAAGATGGACCCGGAGTGAACTCCTTGTTGCCCTCAATGTTTACCACAAGCTGCCCTTTGGTCTTTTCCACCAGCGGCAACCGGTAATCGCAGATGTGGCGCGGCGGCTCGGAAGGAGTCCGAGTAGCCTGGCGATGAAGCTGAGTAACTTCGCGTCGCTCGATCCAGTCCTGAAACTTCGCAATATCAAAGGACTGAGCGGCGCGAGTGCTTTGGATATCAGCGTGTGGAACGAGTTTCACGAGCACCTCGAAGAGGCGGCAGCGGAGAGTGAGCAGAAACTCCGAGAACTCTTCGCGGCGGAGGACAAGAGTGCGGTTGAGGTGGTCCCGCCCGTTGGCGTCCGCGTTGTTCGCACTCCACCGGTCGGCTCGACCGATGCGACTGGGACCGCCAAAGCCCGACGTGGGCAGGAGTACTTTCGTCAGGCAGTCTTGAACAACTTCGATGGCAGGTGTGGCGTGACCGGACTGGCAGTGCGAGAACTCTTGGTCGCGTCTCATATCCTGACATGGAGCAAGTACGAGGCGCACCGGCTTTCGGTGTCGAATGGCCTAAGTTTGTCTCGCCTGCACGATGCTGCATTCGACCAGGGTTTAATCGGGTTCGACGACAGCTTACGCTTGGTCTTGTCCCGTGAACTGGTGGCTCGGCGTAACGAACGAACTATTGCCGACTACTTTTGCAGATATGAAGGGCAGGGGTTGCAGCTACCGGCCGATGCGGTGATGCCAGATGTTGGGTTTCTTGCCGTCCATCTCGTCAAGATTTTCAAGAAGTGAACGCGGCTCTATTGGTGTTCGTGGCGCTGGCTCCGTACGATGGAAACGCTGCTACTCCCGGAGCCGAGCGCATTGCTACCGCTGAATTGCGTCGATCAATGGTCTAGCATGAAAAGTGATTTCAATTTCTCGGGAACAGCGACTGGCAACTCCCACTCGATGGTAATCGGGCCGTTACCCTGCCAATTGACGAAATTGACGGGACCGCAGTAGTAGAATGGCGACGCTCGCTGACCGGTCTTTTTTGTTCGGCGAACAAAGAGATTTACCGGAATGCCGAGTCGCTGGTGGTTTTGTAACATCTGGCCGTGGCGCGAGGATTGCTTGGTCCGGTTCTGACTTTGCCACCGGAAGCGGACCGATGAGAGGAACTTGTCGTTGTATCGATGGCTCTCCTGGAGGTCGTCCTTCTCGAGGGTAACCAGGAGAAACAGGTTCCGCGGTGTTGCGACGAATCCCACCTGCCAGATTGCTTTGGAGAAGCTTAGTCCAAAAAGCGGCGGAATTTCTTCGCGCATATAGGACCGCCACAAATCCGGAGCCCGTTCGTCAAGGACATCGCCTGCCGCCGGGCTCATCTGCAAAATCTCACCCGAGCGAGTGAAAGAAACCCGGTGGGCTGTGCCGGGTAGTCCGGCATCCTGCCCAAACCAGCCTCTCAAAATCTCTGCAAGTACGTTGCTCTCGGATCCTGGTGATCGAACAACGTTAATCGCGACCTTAGCGAAGTTGGCTTCGAAAGACTTGGAGTTGGCCTCAACTGCTGTCCAACCGACGGGGAGGTCGGGGAAGCTTTCTCGGCTCGGTAAGAAAAGAATTGGCCGACCATCGGAATGAGAGACTTTGCAGGTGAATCGCAGCTCAGTTGGCTCATCTCCCCCGGATCGTGTGAGATACTCGGCCAGGCGCCACTCGGCTAGCTCCCGTGCGAACTCTTGGATCGGAGTACGCAGTTCAGCGGAATCAGTGACGCTGGACGAAAATGCCCGATCCTCGTAGGTGAAATAGAATTCGCCTTTCGTTCCGCGTCCACCGGTCCACGCGTCGATCGGGTTATTTTCAAGCAACCTCACCAAATCTCTTTGATCGCCCAAGGCAGGCCCGACATCTTTGAGCAGCAGTGCTGAACGCCTCGCGATTCGAGCGAATGACTCGGCTAATCTCTCGATTGGAATAGAGCCTGGAAACGCATCCTCATTCAGCATCGCGAGGAGCGTTAACATCTTGAAACTTTTCGTCATCGGCGTCGTTTCGAGTGCTGTAAGAAAGCCACTGGACCGAGCGAGCGCCTCGACTCCAACGCTTGGAATGTCGCCCATCGCCTTCACGAAATTAAGCCAAGAGCCATGGCTTTTCCGGAGTGAGCGAGGATTGAATCCGTCGTGGAAAATTTCGGATGCAGTGGGACGTGCTCCGTGGCGCTCGCGAAAATCGACATAGTGGGCTTCAAGCGCGTCGAGCCCGGAGGGTTGGCGAAGTAACGAACGCAGGATTTCAACCGTCTGCAGGTCGTAGGTTACCTCGCAACCTGGTGGTAGCTCAAACTCACCATCCCGAAGCAAATTCAACGCGTGGTCGATGTTTCGATCGCCAGCATCGAGATTCAACAGCGTCCGGGGCTTATTGAGGAATATTCGGTGATTCCCGATGTAATCGATGACGGTGAGATGGGACTTTTCCTGCGCTCGCCGAAGCCCACGGCCAAATTGCTGCATCCAGATGATACTGGATTCCGTCGGTCGCAGCATCATGACCGTATCGATGGTTGGTAGGTCTACGCCCTCGTTAAACATGTCGACCGCAAAGATGAGATCGAGCGTTCCGGCGGTCAGGGCCTCGAGCGATGCACTCCGCGGCGCGGAATTCGGGCCGGAGTGAACGGAAACGGCCTTCACTCCTTTGCTGCAAAAATAATCCGCCATGAAGTCGCTGTGCCTTTGCGAACAACAGAACGCCAATGTCCGGCCTCCCGCCCGGTTGGTGTACTGCTCGAATGCGTTTTGGGCGCGTTTCTGCGTGGCCACCGCTCGAGTGAGTTCCTCTTCGTCGAAACGATTATTCCTCCAAGGTATGTTCTGGTAATCTACTTCGTCAGGCACGCCGAAATAGCGGAACGGGACCAGTAGTTTGTCCGTAATTCCGCGCGCGACGTCGCACCGATAGACTAGGTTTTCTTGGCACAATGCCAGCAGATCGCCGCCGTCAGTCCGCTCGGGCGTGGCGGTCAATCCGAGGAGAAATTTTGGAGTAAAGTGTGCAATGAGGTTTCGATAAGTCGTCGCCGCTGCGTGGTGAAACTCGTCAACGATGATGTAATCGAATCGGTTTCGCTCGAAGCCGCGTAGGTGGCGTTGGCGGCCGAGGGTTTGGATCGAGGCAAAGACGACGTCGGCACTCGGAGCTTTCTCGGTTCCCGTATAGCGTCCGAGTGCTGCAGTCGGACGAATTCTCCGAAATGTGCCGATTGCTTGGGTCAGTATCTCTTCCCGATGCGCGACAAATAAGACTCGCTCAAAACCGGAGCGATTACTGTCGAAAGCGCTTAACCAGGTCTTTCCGAGGCCGGTGGCCAGGACTACGAGGCCCGCCGAGTTTCCGTCTGCACGGCTTCGTTCAAGTGCGGCCAGGGCCTCGATTTGAATGTTATGCGGGTCGGGTGGCTTTTCAGGTGACTCTAAAGCAATCGAATTTTCCGGGAGCGTCTGGGGTTGCCGGCGTGCGATGTAGTCTTGCACCCAGGCGTCGGAAATTGGCTGGGTCGAAGGGTGCAGGAATAGTTTTTCGAATGCCGACTGCACTTCCGCTATGCCCTTAGCGTTGGCGGAAGTAACGACGCGATAATTCCATTCGATGCCGGCTTTCAGCGCGGAGCCAGTTAGGTTGGAACTGCCGACGAGAGCGGTCGTTGTTCCGTCGCTGAAGTGGAAGATGTAGCTCTTGGGATGAAAGCTAACGCCACGCGTCTGAAATACGCGCAATTCGAGGTTCCCCTCTAAATCCAGGAGCTCAAGCAGCGCCTGCGGATCGGTAATATCGAGATAATCGCCGGTCAGAAAACGGATCTTTCCCCCACGCCGGAGCAGATCGCGGAGGTGCTCCTCGACCAGTCGCAGTCCGCTGCGCTGGACAAACGCTACGCAAACATCTGCTGCGGTTGCCTTGTCTAGATGGGCGAGAAGGTGCGGCAGCAAGGGATCGTCTTCGCCGCGGATCAGCGCGCCATCGTGGGGAACTGACCCGAGATGCTGCGTTCCAGATGCAGATCGAAGGTAATTTCCTTTGCTCGGGATCACGTTTCTCACTCCACCTCGCGGATCCGGGATGTCGCCGGCGTAGCGCGGGATGACGTGAATATGGAGGTGGAAAACGGTTTGTCCGCCTGCGGCGTTTATGTTGATGCCGATATTAAAACCATCCGGCTTGTGGTTGCGCAGGATCTCGACCTTGGCTCGTTCGATTCCCTCAAGCAGTGCTATTTGCTCGGCACGTGTCGCATCGAACCAGGTGCCGATGTGACGCCGCGGTATGACTAGTGCATGGCCCGGCGAAACCGGATAGCCATCCCACATGACGACGAATTGGTCCGACTCAAACGCCAGACGGGGTAACGGCGAGCTACAGAAGGGGCAGTTTGCTGACATCAGTGAGTCTAGGATGATTAGATTGGGGTCAGCTTCACTTTCAGTCCTGATTGAAAGCACTCAGCGCAGTGCAGGCGAGTGGCGTGCTTCGAAGCAAAATAGGTGATTTGGCAAACGGTGCATCGAAAGCGAACCCTCGACGGGCGGTTCGTTCGCGCTGGGGGCGACATAATCTTAGGCGTCTTCGCCCTCGTTGAGGGGCGATATCCCGCGGCTTTGATCAGGGTTCTCCATTCCGCGCCGTGAGGTTTTGCGTGAGCTCCAAAAAGCATGAATACCGCGACGTGCGCGACCTCGTGGCAAAGGACTTCGAGTTGATCTCCTCGTGGCGCAAGAGCTAGCGCAGCGTTGAGCGTGATCCGACCAGACTTGATACGTGCATTTCCGAGTGAGCGGCGCATCCGCGTGGAAAACGAAATGGTGACTAGGTCGGGAAGATTCTTTGTTCCCCATTTCTCGGACCAAAGCGAAATGGCGCGAGCGTAGTCCCGATGATGCGACATTGCGTGAGTCGATTGCGGCGTTGATCTGTTCTCTGCGCCCGAAGCGCCGCCTAGGACTTAGGCGTTGCGTCGATTGATATGAGTCCGGCAGCGCGGGAAATTCCGGCAACCCCAGAATTCTCCTTTTTCGCGCCACACGAGCTTTACATCACAGCTGGGACACGACGGAGTGTTGTAGTCTCCGGTCGTCACCTCCCGGATTATATCTTCCCTCAATTTCACGGGTAATCGTGCAAATCGTTCGGTCAGATCGACCGTGGAAAGTGTCTCGATCTCGTTCGCGCGGGCGAAGCTGATAGCAGTGTCGGTGAATCCCGATGTCGTAACAAATATGCCCGAGTTGATCCTCTCTGCCGTCATGGAACCGAGGAGGGCTCGGACCAACTCGACGCCGACCGGCTTTGTGTCCCAGGCCTTGCACTGTACACAGCAGTACGGGCGGTTCTCGCCCGGATGGTAGAGGACGACGTCGATCCCACCGTCGGCGCCGTTACAGGTGCATTCGGCGCGGACGCCAGAGGAGCCGAGAATGCGGGCCACGATCAGCTCGAATCGCTTCCACTCCAGCTGTCGCAATAATTCCGGAGTAAGGTCCGTGGCCGGAGGCGGCGGAGGAGTGGCGACCTTCCCAGGCGGTGGGCTCAGCGGTGGAGCGTCGGTTGTCCGAGGTGCGTTAGGCGGCGGAGATTCCGGGACCGCGTTGCTGCGCCGTGCCTCGGCCGCGCGCCACCCATCCAGACGGCGCGCGATGCTCTCTTCCGGATTCCGCGGTGGCCGTAGGGCAGTGCCCGGGTTGGATCCCATCTTGGATTCCTGATTCGGGCGATCGCGGCGCGCCCGAAGAATCCGGCGCGTGACGATGACGGCCGTCCCCAATACGGCAAATGCCAGTGCCGGCCATGCCGCCCGCAGAAAGATTGAAATCGGACTAACGGATTCGGCAGCAGGTGGCGGGCGTCGGGGTAGTGGGGGCGACACCACGCGCTCGACGCGTGGTTGAATGGTGTTGGGTGGCGAAACCGAGACGATAACGGGCGCGGGAATACTCCGCCTAACGGGCTCGGGATTGGAGCCAGCGGGTCGGGTCAACCGGATGCTGCCGTTGCCGGTGAACTCAGTGCCGGAAGGCGACACGTAGGTTACCGCTAAAACCCGCCCATGTTGAAACACGACTTGGAACCCATCGTAGATCCAACTTTCCCGATCCGTGGTGACGCTTTTGCCCTTGGGCCACCCGTATTTCGCGATGACCGACTCTGCGCTTGTGCCCTGGGCAATGTCGGGCGCGCGTTGGGCGAGGGCGGAGCTGAGTGTAATCGCGCAGAGAAATAGAATTGTCAGCGTCCGCATGAGGTCCGGTTCAGGACAGACGTTGCGGCGACGCTGCCAACTCCGAAACGAACACGGGGTAGAAGGCTGCTTGAATTTACAGTCATACGACAGCGACGGGCTTTACGAGCGGCGCGGCCCCGGCAGCGTTTTGGTCTATGCAGCAAGTCTTCGTTTCCTGTCTCCTGGCGATCGTGACCGTGGCGGTGGCGCATGCGCGGCTTGGCGAGACCGAGACGGAGATGGTGAAACGTTTCGGTGCGCCGACGGCACGCAGCAAGCACTTGATCTCTGCGCAGGGAAAATTTTGGGAAATGGGGCCTACGCTGCACTTCCGTCAGGATGATTGGTCCATTGCCTGCGATCTCGTCGACGGGCGCTGCGTGCGAATCGCGTATTCGAAACCCGGTGAATGGACCGGCGAGCAAATCAGTCTCGTTCTTGCCTACAACTCCCAGGGGGCCGCTTGGTCCGAGACGGGTAAGCCGGGGGCTGCGAGTTTCGCGCGCAGTTGGAAGCGGGCGGACGGGGCAACGGCAGAGTGGAAGCGCGGCACTGGGATGCAGCTTGTGGTGCCTGCCTACGATCGGGCGAAGAAAGCCGTTGAAGCCAAGGCAAAAGCGGCGGCGGGCGCCAAGCCGAAGATATAGCAAAGGTCCACCTCGGCGACGGCTGTTTCTGGCACGGGTGTCCGCGGTGTTACGCGCGGCCGAAATCGAACCGGAAATTTTGGGACACCAAGATCGCGGCGAACCGCGCGCGCGACCGGAAGGTCGGACGTACGCTGCGGCGCGACGGTTGGAACGTCCTGCGGATCTGGGAGCACGCGCTGACGAAGCGGGGAGAAAAGCAGGTGGTGGCGCGGATTGAGGCGGCCCTGGCGTTGTCCCGCGGCGACCGGTAGAAGCGCGGACGGGATTGGGCCGGACGGGTTCACGCGGAGGCGCGGAGAGCGCGGAGGTTTGGCGGGCTTGGTCCCCGCGTCCTCCGCGGCTCCGCGTGCGACCCTTCTTTCGTTTCACGGGACCGCCACTCGCTGGCCTCGCAGGTAGGGGAGGGTGGGCGTGACGATTCGATTGCCTCCGGTTTCGTGTGTTCCGTGGGCCACCGGATTGAGCCTGATTCCATTGCCCGGGGCTTTCGTGTATTTGGTGTGTTTCGTGGTTTTACCGGTCTGGACTTTCCGGGCTGGGCTTGCCGCTTGGAGTTCGGAGCTGAAAGAGCGGCGCCGTCCGGTGCCCGCGGGGTCGACGGAGTATCCGGTTCGACGTGGCCAGACTGGTTCACGCGGAGGCGCGGAGAGCGCGGCGGTTTGGCGGGCTTGTTCCCCGCGTCCTCCGCGCCACCGCGTGAAACCGCTCTTTCGTTTCACGAGACCGCCACTCGCTGGCGCT
>CAIJFT010000187.1 GCA_903820035.1 uncultured Opitutia bacterium | reverse complement strand
TGGGTCCGGTAAACGACCGCGAGGATCTCGGCCGTCGCCTGATAGAGTTCAGCGGGGATCGCCTCCCCGACTTTGCCGAGCGCGAACAGCATGCGGGCGAGCGGACGATTCTCGACCATCGGGACACCGTGCTGGGCGCCGAGCGCCTTGATATGCATCGCAAAACGATTTTCTCCCTTGGCCAGCACCACCGGCGCGCGATCGCAGCCGCGCTCGTACTTCAGAGCGACCGCATAGTGCGTCGGGTTCGTCACAATCACGTCGGCCGTGGGCACCGCGGAAAGCATTTGCTTCTGCATCAGGCGCCGGGCCAGCCGGCGCATCGCAGCCTTTGAGTGACTGCTGCCATCGGCGCTCTTCCGCTCATGCTTCACTTCCTCCCGCGTCATCATCATACCGCGTGAAGTCTTGAATTTTTCGTAGCCGTAGCTGATCGCCGCCACGATCCCGAGCGCCAGCAGCAGGCGGCTGAGGAAGAGCAGGGTCGCGCGGTTCATGAATTCAGCGAGGTACGCCGCCTCGACCGGGACGCTGAACAGCGAGTCCTCCAGCAAACCGCTCGTGCCGATATACAGCACGCCACCGATGGCGGTGAGTTTCAGGAGGTCGATGCCCGCCCGGATGATCGCACTCTTGTCGAACACCCGGTCGAAGCCTTTTTCCCAACTCAGATTCTCCGGCTTGAAACCGACCGCTTCCGGTGAGAGCCGGAAGCCGCTCAAAAGTCCACCCGCCACCACGGCCGCCCCGGCGCAGGCGAGAAACACCGGCCCGAGAATCTTGCCCGAAACGACCAGCGCCTCACCCAACTGCACGGTCGCGGTTTCCCGCGTCACCGTGGTCGTGGCAAAGCGCGTGAAAACCCCGATTGAATACTCGGCGAGAGTGCGGGCGGCGGCCGGTACGGTCAGCGCGAATACACCCAACAAAGCGGCCAGCATCAGCCAAATCGTAATCTCCGGCGGCTTCGCGAACTCGCCCTGATCCATGGCGGTCTCCAACCGCTTCTCGGTCGGTTGCTCGGTCTTTTGATCGTGGTCCGTTTCAGCCATGGGCGGGGCCAAATTAGCACCGCCGATGCCAATCGGCTTTCGTGATCTTTACCCGCTCCCCATCAATCGTTTAAACTTTTGTACTCCGCCGCCACCCGCTGAAGGAAACCCTAGGGCGAAATTCCAAACCCGCACCGGCAATTCTTGCCGGGGTCCCCGACGCACCGCGCCCGCGGCCCCGCCCTCCCCTTTCGTCACGACGGCGAGGACGGTTAAGTGGAAACGGTCGCAACGGGGCGCCGGGTCCGGCCGAGCCGCGTGGCCTGATCTTTCACCACGGATTGCACGGAGTGCTGGGAATCAAGCGGTGAAGTTGGACCGAGGGGCGCGCCAGCCGGAATCTTTCAGCAGAAAACGCGGATCGCGCGGAGACGGGACCGCCGGTAAAACCATGCAGGCAGGTCGCCGCGAAAAACCACGAAGTCGCGCATCCGGCAGGCGGGAGATTCCTGGGCGCCTATCGGCGCCTCGAACGTTTCAATTTCCCTTCGGGCCTTTGTGCCTTTTCGCGGCCAATGCTCCGGCTACTGGCTGGCACTCGCACCGACCGATTACCGCGCCGGCAACAGCTGGAGCATGCGGATCGGCAACTCGCCGAATTCCACATAAAGGTAGCGCGCCAACAACGAACCCGCCGCGGCGAGCAGGCCCATGCCGAGGAACGAACGGACCGGGAAGCTGAGCATGAAGACATTCAGCTTGGGCACCGCGCGCCCCAGCACCGAAAACGCGAGGTTCACCAGAAAATTGAGGGCAATGAACGGCGCCGCAATGCGCAACCCGAGCTCAATGACCCGCGCCGTGGACTGAATCATCAACTCAGGCGCAGCCGCGTGCAGCAACGGGTGTCCCGGCGCGGCCAACCAGAAGCTGCGCGCAAAGGCCGTCAGCATCATCTGCACCCCTCCGAGCAGAAAGAAGAGGACCACCGCCAACGCCATGAAAAGGCCGGCGATCGGCTCACGGGTCGGGTCCGGAGCACCGAGACCCGGCGTGGCACTGATGCCAATCTCCGAGGAAATCACCCGTCCTCCCATCTCCACGGCGGAAAAAGCCAGGCGCGCCACAAACCCCAGCGCCAACCCAAGCAGGACCTCGCCGCCCGCGGCAAAGCCCAAGTCCACGAGCTGCAGCGGCACCCGTGCCTCCGGCACCACGCCCGCCAACAAAATCGCCAGCCCGAGGCAGAGCCCGAGCTTGAGCGGCACCGGCAGCGGGTGACTGGTCAAAACCGGGAGCTGCAAAAGGATGCCCACCGACCGCATGAACACCATCAGCCAAGTGACAAGGTAGGCCGCACTCATGGCGTCAACGCGCAGACGACGAGCGTTCCGCCCGCAGCCGAACCACTCCGGGGCGCGAAGGTTCGCTTCGGTAAGGGGGAAGACCGCCGGTCCCAAAGTCCCGTGGCCACGGCTCGGTTGGCGGCTGGCATTGGACTCAAGGCCGCTTCTTAGAGCGATCCCACGATTCCTGTCGGCTCGTTTGAGCGAAGGCGAAAACGTGGTTACGAATGAGCATCCCGTGGTCGCTGGGCTCCCACGCGGCGACGCGATTTCTGGAGACGCGAGGACGAATCTGAGCGCACATGAGCAGTTACGTTTTGCAGGGTTCCCGGGTTCTTAAACTCCGCTCAGTGCGGCATCGTACCCATCCGCAAAAACATGGTCGTCGTGAATTCGGCCAACGTGCGCAGCAGCCACGGCGTCAACAACAGCGCGAGCCCGGACGTCGCCAGCAGTTTCGGGATGAAGGTCAGCGTCGGCTCCTGCATGCTGGTGACAGACTGGAGCAGGCTCATCACCAGGCCGACGACCAACGCCACGCCGAGGAACGGCGCGACGACATAAAGGGAGAACATCACCGTCGACTTGAAGAGATCCGTCGCGAGGTCGGGGGTCATGGTAAAATCAGGTGGCGAAACTTTGGACGAGCGACTTCACGACGAGGTGCCAACCGTCCACCAGGACGAACAGGAGCAGCTTCAAGGGCAGCGCCACGACCGTCGGCGGCATCATCATCATGCCGAGCGCCATCAGCACGGAAGACACCAGAAAATCGATGACGAGAAACGGCAGGAACAGGAGGAAGCCCATTTGAAACGCCGTCTGGAGTTCACTGATGATGAACGCAGGAATCACCACGCGCATCGGGAGGTCTTTCACCGCGGTCGGACCGAAGCCGCCGAGCTCGAGAAAATATTCCACATCGCGCGCGCGCGTCTGCTTCAGCATGAAGTCGCGCAACGGGACCGACGCCTTGTCCAGGGCCTCCACGGAGGTGATCTTGCCCTCGAGGTACGGGTTGAGGGCCTCCTTCTGGACCCGATCCACGACCGGACCCATCAGGAAGTAGGTGAGAAAGAGCGCCAGACCCACGATGATCTGATTCGAGGGCGCGCTCGGCGTTCCGAGGGCGGTGCGCACGAAACCGAGCACGATGACGATGCGCGTGAACGACGTCATCAGGAGCACGATCGACGGCGCGAGCGTCAGCAACGTCATCACGACAACGATCTGCACGGCTACACTCACCTCGCCCGGCTGGCTAGTGCCCTCGAGTCCGATATTCAGACGCATCGGGTCGCTGCGCTTGGCATTCGCAGTTCCTCTGGCCGGGGCCGGCGTGGCCGGAGCCGTGACCGCGGGCAGCGGCGGCAATGTCGGCGCTGCAGTCTGGGCGAAGCCCGGCGCCGCCCCGAGGGCGCAGGATCCGGCGAGCAGGAGTATCCGCAGCAGTCTCACGGTAATTTATTCACGTCGCCAGTTCCGTCCAACGGAGCCAGGAGATCGATCCGGCCGGGACACACGCCGAGTAGGAATTTTTTCCCGTCGTAGGACGCGACGACCAGATACTGCCGGCTGCCGAGCGAACAGGACTCGGCGACGGTCAGACGCTGCGTTTCGCGCCCGGGCGCGGGCTTGTTGCGACCACGCCAGAGCACCCAGGCCCCGGCCCCGGCCAGCAGGAGGAAGGCGACAACCGTCAGGGCGTTGCCGCCGGCCAGCCCCTGCGCCCCGGCCGTGGCCGCGGCGGATGAGGCCGGGTAGATGATACGATCGGCGTCAGCCGCCGCGACCACCCAGCCCGGAAGGCAGAGCGCAAAAAGGGCCGCAGCCCGGTGCGGGCGTCGCATCATGGTCTGGTGCTCCCGACGAGTTCGGTGATTTTGATGCCGAAATTATCCTCGACCACCACCACCTCGCCGTAGGCGACGAGCTTGTCGTTGACGAAGAGACCCACCGGGTCGCTGGCGTGTTGCAGGAGCTGCACCACCGAACCGGGGGCGAGCTCGAGCACTTCGCGCATCGGCAATTGCACCGATCCAAGCTGGACGGTGACCTTCACCTTTACGTCGAGAACGATATCAAGGGTTTTTTCTTCCATCGGATGGGTTGGTCGGGAGGCTTTCCTCCAGGGGAATTTTGCGGGTGAGTTGCACGGCCACCCGGTCGGAATCGAGCCCGACCGTGCCGACGAAAGTCGGCATGCCGTTGAGGAGCACGCGGGTCTCGTTGAGCATCGTGGGCTGCAGCTCAATAACGTCGCCGACCCCGAGACTGCAGAGTTCGCGCAGGGTGAGTTCGAACGGCTGCCACTCGGCCCGCACCGGTATCGAAATGCGATCGTAGGAGGACTGCCAGGTGGCCCGCTTATTTGTCTGCGGCATCGCGGTGTCCTTCTGCCGCCGGACGTGCATTTGTTTCACGATCGGCTCAATCGTGTAATACGGGATACCGATCTGGATCTGTTCCGAGCAGTCGCCGAAGTTGGCCTCCAAGGCCATCGCCAGGACGATGGCGTCCTTGGTCGACGTCTGGAGAAAGCGACCGTTGTTTTCGTGGCCGATGATGACGGGGCGCAGTTCCTGTTCCGTCTTCCACTGGGCGCACCATTCCTCCAACAGGATCACGATCACGTCCTCCACGAGGGCGATCTCGATTTCCGTGAGGTAACGCTCGCTCTTCACCGAATGACCGCGACCGCCGAGCAGACGGTCGGCGATCGTGAGGGCGAGCCGCGGGTTGACGTCGAGAATGCCCACGCCCACGAGCGGCTCGACCTTGAAGAGGCAGAGGTGCGTGGGATTAGGCAGGGACTCGGTAAACTTGGAGAATGCGACTGTCGTGAGTTTCGCCATCTTGAGGCCGAACTCCATGCG
>CAIJFT010000186.1 GCA_903820035.1 uncultured Opitutia bacterium | reverse complement strand
GGAGTTAAGCGTGAAGTTATACGTGGCCGCGCTGGTGAACGTCGGCGCCTGCGCCATGGACTGGCTCACGACCATCAGCACCACACCAAGGATGCCGAAGGTTCGGGTCAGACGGAGAAACCAGCCGAGGAGTGACTCAGGTTTGGGGAAGCAATGATTCATGGTTAAAAAATAGGAGTGATCATTTACTCTAGGCCTTTTTCCAGACACCGGAAAGTAGCACACGTTGCCTAGTTTACGGATGCAAACGCAAGACGTGAATTCGGAAACTCCGATTGCGGAAGTGGTACAATGACCGGAGGTTCAAGGGCGCAATCTCACCCCGCACTTCGGGTTCGCGAGCAGAATTCCGCCGGAGGCTGGTCTCCGAAAAACACCCCGGCCAACATCGCCGGGGTGCGGCCAACGCCCGATATTCCTCGCCGCACCGAGGCGCACTCAGCCGCGCAGCCGGTCCCACGCGCGCACCCACGTGCTCGGCGTGCCGAAGCCACCCGGTTTGATGGCCAACCATCGGCCGGAGTCGGCGCGAGCCAAACTGAGCCCTGGCTCGATCTCATCACCCAGCGTCAGCGTGGTAATGCCGAGCGCCCCAGCCAAAGCTTGCGCCGTCTCGCCGCCGGTCGCGAAGAGTTTCACTCCATCCACGTGGCGCGCGAGTTCAGCCACCGCGGCAACCAACGCATGCAGCACCTGCCGGCTATCACCCCGCGTGGCCTCGACCAGCAGCGCCGCGCCCCCTTTTACCCGCAGATCAGATGCCGTCGCGGCCAGCGGGATTGCGGGTTCAGACCAGCGAAATGTATGCACCGGAACCCCGCGCTGCCGGCCGAGTTCAGCCGCCTGCAGCTGATTTAACGCATGCGCGCTGCCACCGACGAGCAGCACGGGGCCGGGCGGCGGATCCGGCCATGCCGCGCGCCGGGCCACGGTCGGACCGGCACCACCCAGCTGCTCCGCCACGGGTCGCGCGAGGGCACCCGAGCCGACGGCAATCCAAGGCCCGCCGGCCGCGGCCACCGCACCGACTGCGGCGCTCAGATGGCCAGGGTTCTCTACGTCGGGAATCACCACCCGCTCCCCACCGGCGCCGGCCAACAGACGCCGGATGTCGCTCTCGCACACGGGGCTGACCGGATCGCGGGCATATTCGGTCTCTGTGACCGGCACGCCGTGGATGCACAGCACGCCGCCCCGCACCATGCGGCCGACCGCGGGATTTGCCGGGGCAAACAGGATGCGCGAGCCGGGAAAGGCCTCCGCCAGTGCAGTGATTTCCGCCGCGACCGGGCCGCGCAGGGTCGAGTCGATTTTCTTGTAAACCAGTCGGTCGCCACGCCGCTGCAGCCCGGCCAGAATTTCCGCAATCACCGCCGCCGCCCTCACCGGCGGGTCGTTGCGGGTCTCTGAGTTCACCGCAATCAGTACACCTGTCGGCACCACCGGCCACGGCGCCGCCTGCAACGCCACCACGACCTCCCGCCCCGACCGGCGAAACGCCGCCGCCGCATCAAGGGCACCACTGAGGTCATCGGCCAACAGAACGTCGTGCATCAGAGTCTAGGAAGACGTTCGGTGTAATTGCGGGAGCGGCTTTACGCTGCGACCATTAAAGTGGAAAGCCCGTCCGCGGCCCGCCCAAAACGGATTCAACGCCGGGCACATTCGCCCCGTCGTAAATCCGGAGCTCGTCGATCGCACCGCGCAACGGCCGCCCGCCGCGCCCGTCGCCGCCGACCGCGAGGTAGCCGGGACCAGCCGGCAGCGCCTCCAGCCGGATCGCCGCAACCGCGACCACCTGGCCGTCACGCAGCAGCCGGAGTTGCCCCGCCGACGCGTCATAGACGAGGGCGAGCTCCAGCCATTCGGCCCGCGGCCATACCGTAGCGCTCGGCCCAAGGGTCACGGACTGGACGAGCGCCACCCCGTGAGGCGGACCGTCCGGCCGGGAAAATTCCACGCGGCGCCCCACCGCCCCGGGATCGACCGCCGGCGCGGAGAAGACGAGGGCGTTTTCCCGGGGAAGGATACTCACCCGCTGCACGAGCTCGCCGCGCTCGCGGAGGCCCATACCCGTTTCCAAAATCACGCCCTCGGCATCGGCGTCGCGATCCAGCCACAGCGAAAAAGTCAGCGTCCAATCGGCAGCCGACAGTCCAACGCCGGCCTGACGCTCGCACCACGCTGGCGGCTGCCCCGCAGCAGCGCCCGGCCGCAGCGCGCCGCCGACGCGCCCCGGCACGATGGCCGCTCCGCTCCCGAGTGAAAGATGAAGCCCGCCCGGGCCCGCATCCGCCAAAACCGCCCCCGCCACCGCGGCGGCCGACTCGTCAAACCGCCACCAACGGCCGGAAACCGGTTCCGGTTTCGATGCGGCAAAACCCGCCGCGACGCCAAGGCCCAAGCCCGCCGCCGCCACCACGCGCAGGCCACGCCACCCCACCCCGCGGCGGCAGCGCGCCTCGAGGATAGTTTCATGTAAATCATGAAAGTAACGGCGAGCCCGCGCGCGCCCCCCCGGGGCCGACAACGCCCGGGAGCAAGATGGCGCTGGCACCGCCGGTGGCATCAGACTGCGAGTTCCGCCACCGAAGCGCCCTCGATCATCAGAGGCGCCACCACCACCTTGGTCGCCTCGCGGTCGGCGGGATGGTCGATGCGCCAGAGCAGGCGCTCAACCGCGCGGCGGCCAATCGTCCCCGCGCGCGAGTCGATGCCGGCAACCCGGGGTTCGAGCCCGGCGGCGAGGGATTTTTCATGGGTGAGCGACAACACACTGACATCCCGGCCCGGCCGCAGCCCGCGCGCCGCGAGCCCCGCGTACAGCTCCGCGGCAACCCGATCCGAAGGCACCACCAGCGCCGTGGGCCGACCCCGCTCCGGCAACGCAAGCCAGCGCTCAAGCCACGCCACCACCACCGCCGCAGCCGGCCGAGTCGAGCGTGGCCAGGCGCACGGCGCCAACACCGACGTTTCCAAGGTCTGCACGTGCATCCCCAACCGCTGGGCGTGCAGCGCAAAACCCAGCTTCAGCGGCTCAATCCGCGCGAGGCCATCAGCGTACGAAAGCTGCGCCACCCGACGGTGACCGCGGCGATGCAACGCTTCCGCCGCGAGGCACGCCACCGCATCGGCATCAGCGCCGCATTCATCGCCCGTCGCCCCGTCGGGACACCCCGCCAGCCAGACGTGGGGCACCGCCGCGAGCGCCTGCACCAGGTCCGGCGCCGCGAAAGCAGAAAAATCGCCGTCGACCGGGCATTTTACGATGACGCCGTCGACCTGCCGCGGCGCGAGAAACCGAGGCACGCGATCCGCAGCCGGCACGTTGGCAAACATCAGGTTAAAGCCCTCCGCCGCCGCCGCCAATTCCACGCCATGCAGGGCATCCGCCACCACCGGCAACTGGGCCAACGATTCGTCAAAACCCAGGAGCAAAATCCCAACGACGCCCCGCTTTCGCCGCGTGCGCGGCTGCGGGCGGGCCACCGGACGCCGCTGCCGCAACCGGCGGTAGTTCATCGCCGCAATCGCCTCCAGAACCCGCTGCCTCACCTCCGGACGCACCGATTCCGGAATGTTGAGGACCCGCGAAACCGTCCCCAACGCCACCCCCGCCAACCGCGCCACGTCGACGACCGTCGGGGCCGCCGACAGGACAGCGGCAGCAGGCGGAACCGGGGCGGAGCGGCGGACGGGCACGGGGTGAGACGACAGGGTTTTCGATGAAATAGCCAATATTATTTTATTTCATTTCTTGTTTCACACGGTGAATCCACCGTCGCAAACCCAGTCAATGCCCCCTGCTCCCGACCCCTGGCGTCCCATTTAGCTCGGACTAACAATTCTCCGGCCATGTTCCGACCGAAGGCAAAAACGTGACCAACCCTGCGTGGAATTCCGGTCGCTCGAGCGGTTCAAAGATTTCGGTAGACGAATTCGAGCCATAGGAGAAAACATGGGCACGCCCGAGAACCACGTGGTCGCTGCGCTCCAACGCGGTTACCCTATTTCTGGAAACGCGATCAGCTCCCACCGGGTGAGAACAAAGCCCACCGCCATCGCGGTTATGATCCGCGGGAGTCGAGGGCTCCGGCGCGCCAACCCCCGAAACGCTTCAGGTTACCGCGCCGTGGCGACGGCTTGCCGGTCTTGTTTGAAATTGTTTTCATTTTAGGCGCTTGCGCCGACGCACTCGAAACCCGGCCGCCAGCCGCCCCGCCGCCGCGCCCCCTTCCGCGCCGCCACTTTCACCTTGGAACTTTCCCCGGCCATCCTCGGGCTGGAGCCATGCGTTTCCCCCCTTGGCGTACCGGCATCGTTCTGTTCGCGGTGGCGGTGGCGTTCGCTGCCCCCGCGCGGGCCGCCGCTTCGGCCGCGATCGCAGTGGAGCAGCTACGCGGCGCCCTGATTCTGAACGAGGACAACAGCCACTTCTTCTCCTCGCGCGCACCGGCCGACATGACCCTGACGGGCGTGCAGGCCTTCGTCGACGGCTATGCCGGCACGAAGGTCACCCATCTGTTCCTCAGCCCGAATGCCATGCGCGCGAGTTTTCGCAGCCGCACGCGCGAGGCCATCTGGGATCCGGCCGGCGGCGTGGAACCCTCGGGCCGCTGGCCGGAAAATGCGAAGCGCCTGCACGAAGCCGGCATCGATCCCTACGCGGTTTGGATCCAACACAGCCGCCTCCAAGGAATATCACCCTGGCTCTCGATGCGCATGAACGACGTGCACGACGTCAACGACCCCACCCATTTCATGCACTCGGAGTTCTGGCGCACGCACCCCGAACTCCGCCGCGCCCCGGACGGGCCGCCCGTCCCCTGGGTCAACCGCGGGTTGAACTACGCCCACGCCGCCGTCCGCGAGCACAACCTCGCCTTCGCCCGCGAACTGCTCGAACGCTACGATCCCGACGGACTCGAACTCGACTGGATGCGCTTCGGCCACCACCTCACGCCCGGCCGCGAACGCGAGGAGGGCAAAATCCTTGAGGCGTTCGTGCGCGAGATCCGCGCCCTCACCGCCCAACACGCCGCCCGCCGCGGTCACCCGATTCTGCTGGGCGTTCGCGTCCCTGCCCATCCCGACGCCGCAGCCGGGCTCGGGATGGATGCCGTACGCTGGGCCCACGAGGGCCTCGTCGATCTCGTCGTGCCGGGTCCGTTTTTTTCGACCACCGATTTCGACATTCCCCTCGAACTCTGGCGGGAACGCCTCGGCACCGACTTGACGCGCGTTGTCCTCGCACCGGCCGTGGAGCACAACGCCCGCGCATGGCCGGCCGGAAAAACGGCGGCCAACGACCTCGCCGCCCTCCGGGGATTCGCCGCCTCCGGCTGGGCGCGCGGCGCCGACAGCCAGTACCTGTTCAACTGGATGGACAGCGAAACGCGCCCCGTAAACGCCGAGGACTACCGGGAGTTGCTCCGCACCGGATTGGCCCGCGAAAGCCTCATCCGCACCCCGCGGCGGCACCTCGTCACCTACCGCGACACCGTGCCCGCCGGTTTTAGCAACGGCACGCAACTGCCGATCGAGGCCCCCGCCGGCGGCAGCTTCCGGCTCAATGTCGGGCCGCGACCCACGACGGGGAAATCCTGGATCGTCGCCGGGCTCGCCGCGCGCGACAATGTATCCGAATCCCGGATCACCGCGACGTGCAACGGCCGCGGGACCGGGCCGGCCGAAGAGTTAAAAAACCTGACCGGCATCGCCGGCGCCGTGCGCGCCCTGCGGTTCGCCTGCCCGCCGGACGCTCTGCGTGACGGCGAAAACACCTTCACGCTGCGCCAAACCGACGACGGCACCCCGCAACAGATCGTGTGGGCCGAAATCCGAATCGAGCCGTAATCGCACGCGACGCGGAGCCGATCCGGCCGGCCCCCTTGGCCGTTCGCAACCGACGGAAGCACTGGATCAACGGGCACGCTCACAGCGGCTACAAGAAACTGGGCGGGAGAAAACGGGCAGCCTCATTGAGTTAGTCCGGAGCGATGAGATCTTGCGGTAACCCGCGGGAAATCGGGCGCCCCTGGGAATGAATCATTGGCCGCACTTGCGCTTCATCCCAGCCCTTCGCCCATGCGCGTGATCCTATTTGGCGTGGCCGCCGTCGGCGCGGCGTCACCACCGAGCCGGAGCTCGCCGCACGCGTCGCTTCAGGCGAGAATGTCGTGCAGCACGTTGCCGTAGACATCCGTGAGCCGGTAGTTGCGGCCGCCGGACAAGTACGTGAGCCGTTCATGATCGAGGCCGAGCTGGTGCAGCACCGTCGCCCAGAGATCGTAGACGGTCACGGGCTTGTCCACAACGTGGTAGCCGAAATCATCGGTCGCCCCGTAGAGGGTGCCGCCCTTTACGCCGCCGCCGGCGAGCCACACGGAAAAGCCGTAGGGGTTATGGTCGCGGCCGTTGGTCCCCTGGGAAAACGGGGTGCGTCCGAACTCGCCGGCCCAGATCACGAGGGTCTCATCGAGCAACCCGCGTTGCCGGAGATCCGTGAGCAACGCCGCAATCGGTTGGTCGACCTGATAGGCCATCGCAGCGTGCCCCTTCTGCAATTCGCCATGCTGGTCCCAGGGATTCGGCGCATTGCCTCCGCCGATCTTCTCGTTGACACAGCTGAGCTCCACAAAACGCACGCCGCGCTCCACCAGCCGCCGCGCGAGCAGGCACTGGCGCGCGTATGCAGCCTTCTGCGGATGCGGGTCGTCGAGACCATAGAGCTTTTGGGTCGCCTCGGACTCACCGGACAACGCGACCAACTCGGGCACCGCGGCCTGCATGCGGTAAGCCGTCTCGTAATTTTTGACCGCCGCCTCGACCTGCAGATCGTGGCCGGTCGCACGGCTAAACGCCGCGTCGGCGGCGTGAACAAATTCGAGCCGGCCGCGCTGGACGGCGTCGCGCTCCCGCGGCGTGATGTTGGCCACCGGCTCGGCCGCATCAGCAATGACGATCGACGCCTGATGCTGCGCCGGCAAAAAACCGTTGCTGAACAAGCCGACCCCGCCGTGCGGCGCCACCGCGCCGCCGCTCTGCAACACGACGAACCCGGGCAAATCCTGGTTCTCCGAGCCAAGACCGTAGTTGATCCAGGCTCCGGCACTCGGAAAGCCCATCGTCGGAAACCCCGTATGGAAGAAATAATTACCCTGCGCGTGCTCGTTGACCTTCGAGGTCATCGAACGGATCACCGCGAGCTCGTCCGCGCAGGCCGCACCAATCCGAGGAAACAACGCGCTGATGGGAATCCCGCTCTGCCCGTAGCGGCGGAACTCGAACGGACTCGGGAAGATCTTACCGTTCTTGTTGAACATCGTCCGCTCAACTTTTCCCGGCATCGGCTGCCCCGCGAGCTGCTGCAGGAGCGGCTTCGGGTCGAACGAGTCGAGGTGCGAAACCCCGCCCGACATGTAGAGAAAAATCACATTGCGCGCCCGCGCCAGCCGCGGCGGCAGGGTGGGCCGCGTCGCACTGTAGCCTTTCTGCGCCATCAACCCGGAAAGGGCCATGAGGCCGAATCCGGTCGAGCAACGGCGGAGCATATCGCGGCGGGTCATGGCGGTAGAGGGTTCGGGGTCGGTGGGGTCAGCGCAGGAAAATGAATTCCTTCAGATTGAAAAGCGCGTGACCGAGATCGGCCCACGCTGATGCGGACGGCGGTTCCGCGGTCGCACGTTCCGACGCCATCCGGGCCAGAAAGTCGGACGCGCGTCGGCTTTCGTCGGCCGTCGGTTCCCGGCCGAAAGCGCGCCGGTACATTGCGGCAATGCGGGTCGCGTCATCCGTCGGCAAGGCCTCGACGCGCCGGGCCCAATGCTCGGCGAGTTCACGTACCAGCGGATTATTCAACAGCGCGAGCGACTGGCCGGGTACATTCGTGACATCGCGGCGACCGGTGGGACCGGCCGGCACCGGCGCATCAAACGCGGCGAGGAAGGGATCGAGGTCGTTACGCTTTACCCGTAGAAAAACGCTCCGGCGCGGCTCCTTGCCGGTGACCGGCGGGCCCGCGGCCGGTTCGAACTGCAGATCGCCGGCGACACTGAACAACGCATCCCGGATGGCCTCCGCCTCAAGCCGTCGCACCGGTGCGTGCGAGAGCAGCACGTTATCCGGATCCTTCTCCTGCGCACCCGCCGGCGCATCGCTCGCGGCCTGCCAAGCCTCGGTCGTCACCATAAAACGGATCAGGGCTTTCAAGGACGAACCGTGTTCGACGAACCACGCGGCAAGGAAATCGAGGAGTTCCGGATGCGACGGCAACGCACCCATCCGGCCGAAATTATCCGGCGTTGCAACGAGCCCGCGGGCGAAGAGGTGATGCCACACGCGGTTCACCATCACGCGGGCGGCGAGCGGCTGCCCCGGGCTCACGATGTCGTTCGCGAGCGCGAGGCGGCCACTGTCGGAGGTCCGGTACGGTGCGGGATTGAACGCATCGAGGAAGTGACGGGGCACCGTGGTGCCGGGCTGCTTGTGATTGCCCCGCGCAAAAAGCGGGGCGTCAACCGATCCGGTTTCGAGCACCCCCGGAGCCCGGGTCGGTGCGCGCAGCGTGGCTTCAGCCGCGCGATAGGCCGTCACCAGCGGTCGCACCCCCGCGAGTTCGTCGAGCTGATTGCGCAACAGGCCGGCCCGGAGCAACTGATCGAGCCACAGGGCTTGGGCGTCGCTCGTGCGCTCTTCCGCCCAGGCGGCGACGGCGGTGGTCGCGGCGGTCGCATACACGCCAGCGAGCTCCTCGAGGGTCGCCACCGGGCGGTCGCCCGCGGCGGCGAGGATGGGCGCGGCAAATTCCCAGCCATCGACGGGCGGCGCATCGCCGGACCGCGTGATGACGACCTCGGAAAGACCGAACCAGGAACGGATCGCCTTCGGATCGGCGAGCACCGGCTGATCGGCGGCGGTGGTCACCTCGATATGGATACGGTCACCCTGCCAGTAGTCGAGCGTCTGCTTGAGCCATTGCCGCCGGGCGCCGACGACCTTAAGCACCGGATAAACCGAGCCCTCGCGGGGATAATTCTGCACGACGAACCGGGCGAAGGCCCCGCCCTCGCCCGCGAGGCGCAGCCAGAGGTCATACTTGCCGTCGAGGTCGAAGCGCGGCGAAAGGAGCACGGCCCGGTCCTTGGTCGAAAGCAGATGCGAATAGACGCCGGCCGGATAAATCCCGGTCACCACTTGGCCGCCGTCCACCGCCACCGCAAATTCCCCCGCGGCCGACGGCGCCACGGCGCCGGCCCCGTCGTGGCGCCAAGTGGAAAAATCGTCCGTCCGGGTCATGTCCCAGCGCTTCCGATCCGCCGGCGCGGGGGCTAATCCGGCCGCCGCCTGACGCGACCGCCACGCGGCGAGCACGCCGGGGACGGCGCCGGGCCGGGAGGGAGTTTGCGCGGCCGCAAACCAAGGATGCAGGAGATCGCCGGGGTCCTTGGCGGCGGTGAGCAATTTCCCAAGGGACGGGGACGGCGTCGCGAGGCGGCCGGGCAACGCCGCGGCGTCGTCCATCCACACCTGGGCGAGGGCGCGGCGGAGGGCCGTCTTGGTGGCCCCGAGTTCGGCGCGCACCCGGGGCTCGGCGGCATCGGGGGTGTCGACGGCGATCTGCGCCGGGGACGTCGACGTGAAGATGCCATACCAGCCGGTGTAGTCCTGCTGGCTGATCGGATCGAACTTGTGGTGGTGGCAGCGGGCGCAGGAGACGGTGAGCCCGAGGAAAGTTTTCGAGACGACGTTGATCTGGTCGTCGGTGAAGCGGACCAGTTCCTCCAACGCATCCGTCGGCGCGAACCCGTGCAGCACCATCCGGAGTTGCGCCGTGCCGAGGGCGGATTCGTTGAGGCCGAGTTCGTGATTAATCCGCGGCTTTGCCAGCAGGTCGCCCGCGAGGTGTTCGCGCACGAGCTGATCATACGGCACATCGGCGTTGAGCGCCCGGATGAGGTAGTCCCGGTAGCGCCAAGCATTGGGAATCGCTGCGTCGCCTTCGCTGCCATGGGAGTCCGCGTAACGCACCCAATCCATCCAGTGGCGCGCCCAACGTTCCCCATAACGCGGGGCGGCGAGAAACGTGTCCACGAGTGTCGCGTAGGCGTCGGGCCGCGGGTCGGAGACGAAAGCCGCCACTTCCTCCGGCGCGGGGGGCAGACCGCGGACGGCGAAGCTGAGTCGGCGAATCAGCGTGGCGCGGTCGGCGCGCGGGGCACGCGTGAGGCCGACGGCGCGCAGTTTCCCGGACAGCAGGTGATCGATCGGATGCGTGCCGGCGGGCAAACCACCGAGGTCGGCTTTGGCGATGGGCTGAAAGCTCCACCACGCCTTTCGCCGCCGCAGTACGGCGTCCCAATCCGTGTCGGCCGCGACCTGCGCATCGCTCGGTGGCGTGTCGCGCGGATCGGGGGCGCCGAGGCGGATCCAATGTTCAAAGTCGGCAATTACACCCGGTTCGAGTTTCGCGCCCGCCTTCGGCATGGCGAGGTCTTCACTGTCGTGGCGGATCGCCTGGAGCAGCAGGCTGGCGGCAGGATCACCCGGCACGACGGCCGGACCGGAGTCGCCGCCGGTGAGCAATCCCTGCCGTTGGTCGAGCGCGAGTCCACCCTTCCGCTTGCCGCCGGTGCGGTGGCACTCGTAACAGTCCTGCGCGAGGACCGGGCGGATCTTCGTTTCGAAGAATTCGAGGGCCGCGGGCGTCGGGGCCGGTGCGGCGGACAGTAGGCTGGAAGTGAAGATCGCCGCGGCGGCCGGCCACAATCCCTTCCAGGCGTTGCACCGGAAGAACGGGGAGGACGGAGAGGTTCCGGATCGAACCTTGCCGTGCTTCCCGTGCTTCCTGTTCAAAGGGTTTTTTCCCTAACCGGATCAGCTCCGCGTGACGGACCAGGTGCCGCTCGAAGCAGCCTCAGCAACGTTGGAGTCATACTTGCCTGCGAGCTTGTTGTCCTTGAGCTCGCCGGTGAGCTTGCTCTGACCAGTGGTACCTTGCACGGACCACTCAAAAACCAATTCGACCTTCTCGTCTACGATCACGAGTGACTTGGTCTTCGCCGGAACTTCGTTGCCTTCGAATGTAAACGTGGCCTCGGCGGTCCATGCACCGGCGGCGTCCTGCTTGAGGTTGATGCGGAGGGCACCGGAAGACTCCTCTTTGCCCTTCCACTCGCCCGCGTATTTTCCAGCAAGGGCTGGTTGGGCGGACGCAGCGGCGGCGGTTTCAGCCTTCTGCTTTTTCTTTTCGGCCGCGAAGGCGGACGGGCCGGCAACGACGACCAGAGCGAGGGCGATCAGGAGGGACGAGACGAGACGGTTCATAGAGGGAATAAGGAAGGCAGGTGGATTTAGCAGCGGAAAGGATCCGGCAATGGTCAAGGAGAAGCCGCGCCAGACATCGCTGGAGACCACTCGGGTGAGCGGGACCGGCGGGAAACGCAGTACCGGGGGCGACGCGGAGTCACGCAGCACCGAGCCCGGACAGCGATGAGAATTTCGCGAAGGGAGCCTCGTAGCGCACGGGACGCGCTTGTGACCGATCACTCGCTTTCGGGAGAGGTTTCAGACGCCGACACGGGTTCGGTGCGACGAGGGAGCACCCGAGTTGCCGGAACCGGAGTTGCGCTGCTCCGCGGGTTTCAGGCGTTCGCGTGAGCCCGGTCCAGGACGAACTCTGGCCAAAAAAAAGGCCTCCGGTCGTAAGACCGGAGGCCGAGGGAAACAGTCTGACTGGAGCTTACAGCTCGAACGAGCAGCTCAGGATGAACTGACGCGGATCGATGATACGGTAGGCGTAGGGCGCGCCGTCGGGGTTGATGCCTATGGCCTGCAGACGGCCGCCTTCGAAGGCGTTCTTTACGTTCAGCTGCAGCTTCGAGCGGATCTTGTCGCCGTAGAACCGGAATTTGTAGCCGGCGCTCAGGTCGAAGTACGCGCGGGCCTTGTCCCAGACGGGCTTGTCGTTGTCCAAGAAGAGCACCGCACCCTGATACGGACCGCTCTTCTCCGCCGGACCGGCGAGGAAGCCGATCGAAGCCTTGCTTTCCCACCGCACGGCGCCGCCGACGTTGAAGTTCTTCAAACGGCCCTCGGTGAAGTCATAGTTGGTGAGCGCGGCGAAACGGTACTCACGCATCTGCGTGCGCGGACGGCCGGCGTTGGTCGCGGCGGCCCAGTAGGCGCCGAACTGGTCTTGGATCCAGCGGGTCTGGGGCGTGCGGGTCTCGCCACCCGGGTAGAAGTCGCCCGGCAGCGTATCCCACCAGAGGCGGCCCTTGCCGTCGCCGGGGACGATATCGCTCCGGAGGCCGGTCCAAACCGGAATGCGCTGCTGCCACCAGTTGTAGATCTCGGGGGAGACCCGGTCATCCTGCGCCCGCGTCTGCGAGCCGGTGAACTTCATGCGCCAGTTGCGCGTGGGGTTGTAGGTGGCCTCGAGTTCGAAACCCTTCGAGCTGACGTCGGTGGTGCCGACGGTCTGCGGCTGGCTGGGGCCGGAGTAAACGAGGCGGGTGTACATCTCGTCGGTGAGGCCCATGAGCTTGGCCACGGCGGGATCCAACTGGGCGGCACTCGGATTCGCCACCCCTTGGGCGGCGAGCCGGCCGCGGGCGATCTGCGTTGCGAAGTAGCGGAAGGAGGAAACCTGAATATTGTTCGAGCCGTCGGGCCGGCCTTCCATGTCGAGGTAGCGGTTGCCAAGCGTGCCGACTTCGCTGCCACGGGAGTAGAGCTCCTTGGTTTGGAACCGGTTCACGCGGACGTTGAATTTACCGTCGGGCGACGCGAGGCTGAAGCCCCACTCGGTCGAGTAACCGTGGGGGTTGGGAACGTTGCCGGTGCTATCGACGGCCTGGCGTACGACCTGCGGCGCAAAGCTGTCGGACTTGTTCACGTGCACATTCAACCAACGCGTGATCTTGACGACGCCGCCGTAGGTCTTGGTGTCACCGGTCTGGTCGGCCCAGCCGGGCAGATTGATCACGGTACCGGAGGGCGAAACGAAGTTGAGCGCGGGGCCGAAGATGTTGTTGTTCGAGATGTCGACCGTGCCGGTCTTGGGATCGATAAATCCGCCGGCGCCGGTGCGCTGGCGGTAGCGGTCGCGGCGGAAGCCGGCGGTCAGCACAAGGCGGTCCTTGAGCAGGTAGCTTTGGGCGGTGGCGTTGAAGGTCCGGATCTCGGTGCGCTGGCGCTGACCCTGGCCGTTGTTGAGCAGCTCCTGGATCGTGACCGGCTCGTTTACCCAGGTACCGGTGCGGTTGTTGAACCAAGTGAGCGGATACGTGCCGTTGATGTTATCGGTGGCCCCGGCGCCGTAGTCGACGTTCTGACCGACGTTGTCGCCGAGGTACCAACGCTGGGCGATGTTTTGCGCACCAACGAGGTTGAGCGCGGCGGCGGGGTTGATCCAGGCGTGGTTGAGGCTGGTATCCCGCGGGGCGGTCGTGAAAGCCCAGTTGTCGTTCAGCGAACGCTCGCCGTGCAGGCCCAGGCGCTGCTGACCAATCCAGGAGAGCCAGCTCGGCAGCTTGGCCGGCGTGGCCTGGTAAGCGAGGTCGGCCGTCATGATGGACGCGTTCTGCGGCGTGAAATTAACGCTCGGGGAGGTCGCCTGGATGAAGGGCCGCTTGAAGTTCGGGTTCGCCGTGCCATCGAGGTTTTTCTCGTTCACGTCGACGTAGATCACGCTCTCGAGATTATCGAGGAACGCGTAAGTCTTGCGGCTGAACTTCTGCTGGAACGCGCCGACGCGGGCGGCGAGTAGCTGGTTCGAGGAGCTGTAGACGATTTGCTCGATTTCCGCGCTGAAGGTCTTCGCCTGGTCGGTGCCGTGATTGGGGGCGACGACATTGTACTCGGACCAGTCGTAGACCGACTTGTCGCTGGCACCCGGGACGATGTAGAGCGGCAGACCATCCTTACCCAGGACGTCGCGCTGGCGCATCACATAGGTGCCGGAGGTGAGGAGACGCAAGGCGCTGTTGCCGCCGGTGAACGGGTTCGTCGGCAGCGCCGTGCCGGTGACCGCGTTGTTGGTCTTCGTCACCGTGAAGCCGGTGATCGAGTTACGATCCATGATGACCGTTGGGTGGGCGTAAAAGCCGTTGTAGCCGCCGATGAGTCCAGCCGGGAGCAACCACTGGGTGGTGGAGATGCCGAGACCGGGGAGCGCCACCGTGCCGGAGTCCGCCGCAAAAGGGCCCGACTTGGTGCCGTTGGCAAGGGTGACCATCTGCGTGGTCGGGTCCCAGGTGGGACTGCCGGCCGCTTTCCATTCTGTGACGGTATCGCGCGCGGTGATGGAGTTCGGCCGGCGGTAATCGTCATGGTAACGTTCGGCCGACGCGCGGATCGTCGTGCTCTTGAAGGGCCGGTAAAGCACCGTGGCGAACTCGCGATTGATACGCTCGGACGACGGCTTGCGGATGAAACCCTTGCTCTCGTTGACCGTGGCCACGCGAAGGGCGAGTTTGCCGGGCAGCAGCGGCGTGTTGATGTTCAGGCTCTCGCGATGACCGCCGTAGCTGTCAAAGCGCACGTCGGCGTTAAAGGACCGGCGGTTAGGATTGGCCTGCGACGGAACCACGCTGACGGTGCCGGCGGCGGCACCGAGACCGAAGAGGTTGGAGTTCGGCCCGCGGGAAATTTCGACCGCCGCAATGTTGTACGGATCGAACGGAATCTTGCTGTTACTGGTGAAATTGCCCCAGGCGGTGTTGGCGCCGCCGGCACTCTGACCGGCCGCCGTGATACCGCGGACGCGGTTGGACTGCTGCGGGTCCGACTGAACCTGATCGTTCACGCCGCCGGAGCGGTTGCGGTTGAAGGTCGTGAAGTTGTCCGTGCCCTCGGTGCTGGCCTCGTAGCGAAACACGTCGTTGATATCGAGCAGGCCCAGGTCGTCCATCTGCTGCTTCGTCACGACGGTGATCGAGCTGCCGAGGTCCTCGAGCTTGGTGTTGAGGCGGGTGCCGGAGAGCGTGTTGAGCGCCTGATAGCCGCGATCGGAACCGGATTCGACGGTGAACGGCGAGAGCACAATGGTCTCGTCCTTCGCGGACGGGCCGGCGGAACCGGCGGTGGACTTAACGGGCGTGACCGACTGGGCGGCCAGACGGGCAACGAGCGCAAAAAGCGCAAGACCGGTCACGACATGCCGTCGACTACGACGAGGCTGGGTGGGGGTTTGGTTCATGGTGGTTAGGTTGACTGGGCTTTACTTACAAAGTCGGGCGCGCTGGGCGGGGCGACCATAGCTGCAGGAACGGATGCGAATCGGACAGGTTAGCGGCGCGGGGTCTCCACTCCAAGCGGATAATCACGGGACGGATACGGCGGGGGCGGGCACAGGAGCCACCCTGCAGCGACCAAAATCAGGACGGCCCGGCCGAGTGCCGCGACCGGATGGCCAAAGAGCTCGGCCCCCGCGGCGCCAAAGCAACCGCAATGTAGATCCAAGCCACGGACCAAAGCTTGCCCGAGGAGGCCGACAAAGACCAACGCCATCGTCACCACGAGTACACCGACGGTCTCGGGCCAGAAGCCGGCCGCGAACGCCGCCCCCCCGAGCACCTCCACCCAAGGGAATATCACCGCCACGAAGCGCCAGGCCGCCTCCGGCAACGGCAGGCCGTACGCCAGGAGATCGGCGTGAAACTCAAGTGGTCGCGCCAGTTTGAGCAGACCGGCCGCCACGAGCACGGCCCCCACGGCGATCCGCACCGCCCCGCGCAGAATTTTCGGCCACGGGACTTTCATCGCGGAGTGACGGTGCGAAATGCCGGCAGAGGGCGGGAAAACAAGAGGCGCTCCTCGCCCCGGAACCAATCACAGGCCAAACCCGCCACGACCGCGGCGCCAAGAAGGAGGGCCATCCGCCGCGGGCGCACCCCGCATAATATCCGCGCCCCAACCCGGAGTAGTGTCGGCAGGTTCACGGCAGGTTGAGCAGGCCGTCGAGCACCCGCTGGAAATAGTCGAGTTTCTGCCCGCCGGCGACCGTCGTCTCGGTGCGCACCCCGTCGCGGCTGGTCTTCCACATTAGAAACGTCGGCGTACCGCGCACCTTGAGCGCGGCATACCGCGCAAAATCGTCCGCGAGCACGTTGCGCAAGCCGCGGTCGCGCAGGCACTGGTCGAGCGCGGGGCGATCCAGCACGGTGTTTTTCGCCAGCAGATCCTCCAGGAAGCTCGGCGCGCGGTGCGCCACCCGGAACAGTTCGTCCAAGAGCTCCCAGTACCGGTCCTGGCGGCCGGCGCAGCGCGCCAACGCGAAGATCTTTGCGAACTGATCGGCGTTCTCATCCGAGGCGTTGAGCACCACCCAGCGGACTTTGCCTGCGTCGATGTACTGCTCGCGCAGTTTCGGAAAAACCTCCGCATGGAACGTGCGGCAGTGGCTGCACTTGAAGCTCGAGATTTCGAGCACCACCACCGGCGCATCCTCGCGCCCGAGCGCCGGGCGGTCGCGGAGATCGAGCGGCAGGGCGGCGACCGGCGACTCCGCGGCAAAACCGCCCGGCGCGTGCAACGCAACGAAGGCCGCGAGCACGCCCGCAACCCGGCGCCGCGCAGACATCCCCGTCGGCTCCGGGGCCCGGAGCAGACGGGAAGCGGGCGCAACGCCCAAGGTTTCGCGGGACGACATGCCGAACAGCGTGCGGACCCGGCGCCGGATTAGAAGCGGGTTTTAACGCCGAGACGGAACATGCGGCCGACCTGGTCAAAGAGACCGGGATCCGTCGGCAACGGCGTCGCGCCGCCGGTGCGGGGCGAATAGACGAGGCCCTTATCGAGGAGGTTCTGCACGTTCAGGTAGATCTCGGTGTCGAAACCGGCCAACTTCGTCTTGTAGGCGATCTGACCGTCGAAGTAGGTCGCCGAGGGCACCGCGTTGAAGTCCGTCGTCACGCCGAGGATACGCGTCTTGTCCCAGGTCATGCGGCCGATGTAGCGCGTCTGCAGGAAGGTGGCAACCGCGCCGCGCGAATAGTTGATCGAGAAGGTGCCGCGGACCCGCGGGAGCGCCGCCACCCCGGAAGTCGGATTCGAGGTTCCGTTGCCGGCCTGGTTGATCGTATTGGCCAGCGGCGAAACCGCCGACGACTCGTCGATGTAGCCCGCGATGGCGCGCAGATTCAGGCTGCCCGGCTTGGTCGCGGAGAACCACGACGCGAGCGGCACCCGGTAGCTGGTCTCAACATCCATGCCGCGGGAGAACTCCGAGTTCAGGTTCACCGGCGAGGTCTGCGTGCGAATGACCGCGCGCGGACTCGCCGACGTGGGGCCGCGCGTGACGAACGAGCAGAGCGGCGAGGCCGGATTCAGGTCGCACTCGCGGACGGCGTTGGCGCCGCCGGCGTTGAAAATCGCATCGGTAATCTTCGTCGTATAAAAATCGACCGCGACGCTCACGCCCTTCAGCCAGGCCGGTTGATAGACGAAGCCGATGACGGACGATGCCGCGACCTCGGGTTTCAGGTTGAGGTTGCCGCTGGCGATGTTCGGCACGCCCTGGAAGGTAAGACCGGTGCCGCCGGGAAAATTATCGCTGATGTTGCCGTTGGTCTGGGTGCCCGCGGAGAAGAGCTCGTTAAGGTTGGGGGCACGGATGTCGCGGGAACGCGAGGCGCGCAGGCGAAGGTCGGAATCAATCTGCCAGACCACGCCGGCCTTCCACGCATTGGCGTCGCCGCTGGTGGAGTAATGGGTGTGCCGCGCCGCGACGTTGGCGCTGATCTTCTTGGCGAGCGTGAAGTCCTTGAGGAGCGGCGCCTGCGTTTCAACGAACTCCTCCATGATCGTGTACTTGCCGGTGAACGGCTGGTTGTTGGCCAACCGGTACGCGCCGGCCAGCGAAAGTGCGTCGGCGGTGGTGGTGGACTCAAGGGTGCGCCACTGGGCGCCGGCCGCGACGGCGAGCGGGCCGGCGGGGAGCGCAAAGAGATTCCCGGAAATTTTGGCGTCGGCCACGCGCTGCTTCGTGACGTTGTCGTACTCGGAACGGCCCATGACGTAGTCGAGCGCGGCCTTGGACGGGGCGCCGGCGCCGAACGGATTGAAGGCGACGCTGCCGGGATTCGCGGCGGCGGCCGCGGGCACGATCTGGCCACCGACGAGGACCGCATCGGCCGCAACGGCCATGCGGGCGGTGAGCAGATTATTCGTCACCGGAATGCTGATATCGTTCTGACCGGCCTGATAGGAGACCTCCGCGTTCCAGTCGCCGAACTTGGCCGAGAGGCCCGCGAGGCCGCGGACGTTCTTGTCGTTGATGTGCGACTCGGTGAGCCCGCGCTCCAACGTCAGGCGGTTCATGGTGAAACTGGTGACCCCGAGCGAGGTCATCTGCGCCACGAGACTCGGTGCGGCCTGGGCGAGGAAAGCGTTATCGCGCTTGATCGTGAGCAGGTGCGTCGTGGGGCTATTCTGCACGTCCATGTGCGACTCGCCGTACGAGCCCTCGACAAAGAGCGTGAGGGTGTCGACGAGCTTAAAGTCGGTCCGGCCGAACAGATTCTTGCGGGTGAGCGGACGGACAATTTCCTGCGAGGTGCCGATGCGGAAGCCGTCGCCGCCGTTCTGGAATCCGTTCGTCGTGCCGATCGTGGTCGAGAGCGTGCCGTAGTTGTACGGCTGCTGCAGACCGCCGGGACCGAACATGATGCCGCGGATGAGGGCGTTGTTCGCCGCCGTGCCGCCGGCACCGGTGATGATCAGGCCGCCGGTGGTGAACGGAGAGCGAATGTCCGTCGCGCGGATCACCTTGGAGGTGTTCGTCGGATCGGGGATCTGATTCGGCTCACTGGTGCGGAGGTCGCGCGCGTCGCCGTTGACGCCCTTGTTGTTGGCGTATTCGCCGCCGAAGATGAAGTGACCGCGGCCCTTCAGATAGTCGGTCCCGTAGGTCACGGCGACTTTGTACTCCTGGTTGTCACCCGCCTGCGCCTGGCCGTAGACGAGGTCGGACTTGAAGCCCGTGAATTCCTTGTTGAGGACGAAATTCACGACGCCCCCGACGGCATCGGAGCCGTAAGCGGCGGACGCGCCGCCGTTGACGATGTCAACGCGGTCGACCAGCCCCTGCGGGATCAGATTGGCGTCGATCTGCCCCGTCGGACCGCTGGGCGTGAAGCGCCGGCCGTCGAGCAGGGTAAGGGTGCGCGTGACACCGAGGCCGCGGAGATTGAGAAAATTGGCGCTGTTGTTCCCCGTGCCGCCGCCAACGGTCTGGCCGCCGCCGGGCGCGATGCTCGGCAGTTGTTTCAAGCCTTCGGCCATGTTGGTCGGGGCGGCCGCGAGGAGATTCTCGTAGCTGACCACGAGCACCGGCGTCGGCGCCGTGAAGGTGCTGGCGCCGCGGATCTGGGAACCGGAGACGTTAAAGGTCTCGAGCTTCACGACCTCGCTCTTGGCATCGGCCGCGTCGGCGGCGGAAGCCGGCTTGGCGGCGGACTGCGCCTGGGCGAGCAAGGGAGTCGCGGCCAAAAGCGCGGCCCACACGAGGCGGCTAAGGCCGGAGCGGTGATCAGGGTTTGGGATTTTCATGACGGTAGAAACAAGGCTGGGTGTTAGGTGAAAGTACGGGAGTGGCCAAGGGAACCGGTTAGATCCGGAAAAGCGCGGCCGGAGACGCTTGCAGAATCGCGGTACGCTCACCGGGATCCGGGATCCAGTGATCGAGCTGGGCCCGGGCGGCGGCGTAGGTGGCGACCTTCTCAAATTGGGTGTGCGGCCAATCGCTGCCCCAGAGCAAACGTTCGGGCCCGAAGGCCGCGCGGGCCAGCGGGGCGGCGGCGGCGGCAATCTTGGCTCCGGTATCGCCAGTACCGTTACGGTAGGAGGCGGAGAGCTTGAGCCACAGCCGGCGCGAGGCGGCCTGTTGCAGAAGGTAGCGGAAACCCGGATCGTCGATGCCCCGCGCGGGGTCCGGCCGGCCGAAGTGATCAACGACGACCTGGAGCCCGGCGGCGAGGAGCGGGCCGACGATCCGGGGCAGATCGCGGGCTTCCCGCTGCACTTCGACGAAAAAGTCGACGGACTTCAGGCGCTGCAAAAAATCCGGCCACGGGCCGGCGGCGAAGGCCGGGATCTCCTGGCCGATAAGATTCAGGCGCACGCCGGCCACACCGGCGGCGGCAAATTCCCGCAGCGCGGATGCGGCGATCGTCGGCTCGACCACGACCACCCCGCGAAGCCGCGCCGGATGCTGGCGGAGCGCGGCAACGAGGTAGCTGTTGTCAGTACCGAGGAAACTCGGCTGCACGAGCACGCCGTGCGAAATCCCGTGCGCGTCGAGCTGCTTCAGGTAGTCGGCGACGGGCGCGTCATAATCAGGTACGTAGCGGGCCGTGCCAATGGCGGGCAGGCCGCGATGAAAAATATGGGCGTGTGTGTCCACGGCGGAGAGGGAGGGCGAGGGAGTGGGCCGGCTGGCGGCGCGAAGGAGAGGCGGGAGCACGGTGACGCCCGCGAGGGCGGCCAGGGTGCCGGTGAAGGTGCGGCGGGTCATCGGGGTAAAGCGTTTCAAGCGCGGCCTCCCGTAACGACCCCGTCGAGGCGCCGGCCGTTCGTCTCTGGTAGCGCCAGCACGGCGACGACCACAATCGAGTAAGCGATCGCGGCACAAATCCCGATCGCGTGACCCAGTGACGCGCGCTCGGCCATGGCCCCGACCAACCAGGGAAAGGCGGCCGAGATGATGCGGCCGAAATTATAACAGAAGCCCACGCCCGTGCCGCGGACGGCGGCGGGATAGAGCTCATTGAACAGCGCCCCGAGGCTCGCCGGAATGCCGGCGGCAAAAAAACCAAGCGGAAAGCCGAGCACCAACATCTGCCGGTCCGTGAGCGGCAGGAAAAGGTAACAGAGCACCGTGCCCACGCAGCACACGGCAAAAAGCATGATATTTCGCCGCCGCCCGATGCGGTCGATCAGATGCGCGCTCGCCATGCAGCCGCACCAGAACGCGATAATAACGACCGCGAGGTACCCGCCCGTACCAAGGACGGAGAGCTTGCGCTCCGTTTTCAGATACGTCGGCAGCCAAGTCATCAACGCCGAGTAACCACCGTGCGCGCCCACCCCGAGGATCGAGCCGGCGATCGTAACCCGCAAAACCTCGGGCGAAAAAATGGCAAAGAGTTCGTTCGGCCGCCGCTGCCCCACCCCGACGACCGGCGCTACCCGCACCGGCTCGGGCACCGCCCGGCGCACATAAACGATGAAAAGCGCCGGCAGCAAACCGACGCCAAAGAGTACGCGCCAGGCCACGTCACCGGGGAACCAGGTGAACACCGCGGTGTAGAGCAGCACCGAACCACCCCAGCCCACCGCCCATGCGCTCTGCACCGTCCCCATCACCTTGCCGCGGTGCTCGGGCCGGATCGTCTCCGCCATCAGCACCGCGCCCGCCGCCCACTCGCCGCCAAAGCCGAAACCCTGCAGCGCCTTGAGGACGAGCAGTTGGGGAAACGACTGCGCAAAGGCGCCGAGAAACGTGAACAGCGAAAACCAGACAATCGTCAACTGCAGCACGCGCACGCGGCCGTAACGGTCCGACAAGGCCCCCGCCACCCAACCGCCGAGCGCGGACGTCACCAGCGTCACGCTGCTGATCGAACCGGCCTGCGCCTTGTCGAGGTGGAACGCCGCGATCAGCGCCGGGATCGCGATGCTGAACATCTGCACGTCGAGGGCGTCCAGCGCCCAGCCGCCGAAGCAGGACCAAAAAGTCCGGCGCTCCGTCGGGTTTACTTCCCGGTACCAGCGGAACATGAAAAAAGGGGTTGAGGGGATGCGCGATCCGTTCAGCGGATCTCGACGTGATAACGAAACTGGTCGGCCGAGCCGCGCGATTGGCGCCACTCAAGCGGGTGCCGGTCGAGCCCAAGCGCCACGCGCTCGATGACGATAACCGGGGCACCGGGCTCGAGCTCCAACAGCTTGGCGTGCCGCACCGTCGCCGCCTCCGCGCTGAGCGTCTCCCGCGCGGAAGTCACGATCACGCCGCAGTACTGCTCGTAGAGCGGATAGAGCAGGTCGCCGAATTCGCGCGGATCGATGTCCAGCAGTGGCGCAAAGCGGGCGCGCGGGAGAAAAATATCCTCCGCCAGGAGCGGTTTGCCGTCGAGCGAGCGCACGCGCAGCAGGCGGATCGCCGCCGCCCCCGGCGAGCAGTTCATGGCGGTCGCCACCGCGGCCGGCATCGTGGTTTCCTCGCGTTTCAGGATGCGGCTCTCGGGAATGCGCACCGTCCCGTCGACGCTCAGGTGGCGGAAGAAACGAAAGAGCGACGACTGAAAATCCGGCCGGCGGATGAAGGTGCCCTTGCCCTGAAACCGCTCAAGCACGCCGTCGGCCACGAGGGAGTCGACCGCCTTGCGCACGGTCCCGATGGAGACGCCGTGGTTCTTCGCCAACTCGGTCTCGGTCGGCAACGGCTGGCCCGGCCGCCACGTGTGCGCGGCGATCTCCGACTGCAGGGCGTCGCGGATCCGGTGGTAACGGGGTAGGCGGTCGTCGGACGGGGCCGGGGAAAATGGCGAAGGGGGCGTCATTTAAACATCTATATGTTTGCATGAGGGAGGCAGGGTCAAGGGATAACCCGACCGGACTTACACCCGCTTAACAATTTAGCCCCCGCCGCAACACACGACGTTAACACGCATTTCCGAAGCTCGGTCCGTCGCCGCAATTAAATCCCGGCCCCACCCAGAACCACCCACCATGACCTCCCGTTCCCGTTGCTCCGTCCGTTTTGCCATCGTGCTGGCGTACGCCAGCCTCGCCCTGGCCCACGCTGCGCATCCCGCCGATCCGCGCCCGGCTCCGGCCGCAGAGGCGCCACCCCGCTCCACCTTCGGTGCGGCCCTGCCCGGGCTGAGCGACGCGCACCTCGCCGACTTCCTCGACGGCCGGCTCGATTTTCAGACGGCGGAAACGCCGGCCGGCGGACTCGGCCCGGTCTTCAACCGCGACTCCTGCGCCGCCTGCCACTCCGCCGGCGCCACCGGCGGGGCGGGCGACATCACCGTCACACGCTTCGGCCGCACCGTGAACGGCGTCTTCGACCCGTTGATCTCCCTCGGCGGCCCGCTGCTGCAGGAACGCGCCATCGATCCCGCCGTCCAGGAAGTGATTCCCCCGGAAGCGAACACCATCGCCCGGCGCTTAACCACCCCGCTCTTCGGCGCCGGCCTGATCGAGGCGATACCCGACAGCGCGATCGTGCTCGGTACACTGATACGCAAGCCGCCGGGCATCCGGGGACGCGCCGCGGTCGTACTGGATCCCGCCAGCGGCAGCCAGCGCATCGGACGCTTCGGCTGGAAAGCCCAACAAGCCACCCTGCTCGCATTTTCAGGCGACGCTTACTTGAACGAGATGGGTATCACGAACCGGCTCTTCCCCACGGAAAACGCCTCCAACGGTGATGCCGCCCTGCTCGCGCGCTTCGACCTCGCCCCCGACCTCGAGGACAAGGTAGATCCGGCCGACGGCACCAGCGACATCGACCGCACGACTGCGTTTATGCGCTTTCTCGCTCCTCCACCCCGCGGGGCCATAACACCCGGCGTGAATGCCGGCGAACGCCTCTTCCACGCCAGCGACTGCGCCGCCTGCCACACCCCAGTGCTGATGACCGGAAAAAACCACCTCGCCGTCCTGAGTGAAAAGCCCGTAGCACTCTATTCGGACCTCCTGCTGCATGACATGGGGCCACTCGGTGACGGCATCCCCCAAGCCGCGGCCGGAGCCCGCGAAATGCGTACCGCTCCGCTCTGGGGCCTCTCCGCCCGCCCCGTCTGGTTGCACGACGGCCGTGCGACCACGATTGAACAGGCCATCCTCGCTCACGCGGGCGAGGGCCAGGGTTCGCGGGACAAGTACGCTAGCCTCGGGGCCGAAGAACGGCGGCAACTCCGCGAGTTCCTAAACTCGCTCTAAAAGGTCCCGCCTCGGCTCAGCGAAACTGCTCCCGCCACGCGAGCTGCGGCCAGAGCCCCTCGGCGTTGGGTTGATCCGCGCCGGGGGTACTGCGCCCGCGATCGATATAGTCGCGCATCACGCGACCCAGGCGTTGCACGACCTCGGGATGCTGGGCCGCGAGATTCGTCTGCTCCGCCGGATCCGTCGTAAGGTCGTACAACTGAAACGGCGGCAGCCCGTCGAAATTGTCGGGCGTCGGTTGCGTCCAGAGCGACGGCGAACGCGTCGGCTTGCTCCACCCGCCGGAACCGGGGGCGAGGATGAGCTTCCACTTCCCGTCGCGAATCGCGAACTCGCCCTCGGACGAATGATGCACGAGCGCACCACCGCGGCCGCTTGGCACCGCTTGCCCGCGCAACAGCGCCAGCACACTACGGCTGTCCTCCGCCGCGTTGTCGGGGAGTTTCACCCCAAGCAACTCCGCACAGGTGGCGTAGAGATCGAGCTGGCCGATAACGTCGGCGCAGCGCGAGCCCGCGGGCGTGACACCGGGCCAACGCGCGATGAAAGGGATGTGATGTCCGCCCTCAAACGCATCGGACTTCACCCCGCGCAGGCCCGCGCTCGGATCGTGGCCGAAGGTGCGGTGCTTGGGAAAATCCGCCGCCGGCGCGAAGCCGTTGTCCGACGTAAAAATGACGAGGGTGTTCTTCGCCAGCCCATGCTGGTCCAGTGCCGCGAGAATCGCGCCGACATCGGCGTCGATCTGGAGGACGAAGTCGCCGTAAGGCGAAGGCGTCTTCCCGGCGAACGCCTTGGTCGGGAGCGTCGGCGTGTGCGGCGCGGCCAGAGCCAGGTAGAGAAAGAACGGTTGGCCGTCGCGCGCCGCCGCCCGCTCCGCGAGGTAGGCGATGGTCTTCGCGGTGAACCGCGGCTGCACATCCTCCATGCGGAAATCGGCTCCGATCGGGCCCGCCCGCCAGAGCTGCGGGGCGGGGCTGTCGCTCACGTTGCGATCGGGCACGGCGGTGACGCGGTCATTCTCGATCCAGACGTACGGCGGCATGTCGAGCGACGCGCTGATCCCGTAGAAGCGGTCAAATCCGTGCGCCGTCGGTCCGCCCCGGATCGGCCCCTTGAAATCGACGTCCTCCGGCTTGGTTCCCTTGCGCGTCCAATCCAGCCCGAGGTGCCACTTGCCGAACATCGCCGTCGTGTAGCCCTGCGTTTTCAAAAAGCCCGGCAGCGTCAGCCGGCCCGGCTCGATGAGGCTCGGGCTGTAGCCCTGCAGCACGCCCTTCTTGAGTTTGCTGCGCCACGAATTGCGGCCGGTCAGCAGCGTGTAACGCGTCGGCGTGCATACGCCGGAAGACGAATGGGCGTCGGTGAACATCATGCCCTCGCGCGCGAGTTGATCGAGGTGCGGCGTGCGCCACGCGCTCTTGGGATTGAAGCCCGAGACGTCGCCGAGACCGAGGTCGTCGGCGAGGATGAAGAGGAGGTTCGGTTTGGGCGCCGGCGCGGCGAAAGCGGTGGCAGTTAACAGGGCGAGGGCGAGCAGGCGGCGGATCATGGCGGAAAGGTTCGGAACGAAGGCTCAGCTGATTTTCAAAGTACCCCGGAACGGCGTGAGGCCGGTGAGATACACACTCTGCCCCTCCCACTTCGGCAATGCGCCGCGAATCTGGGTGTAGGTATGCTCGACGCAGCCGGGGCCGAACTCGATCACGTCGTCACCTAACGTGTAACGGCCCGTGCCGGAGCGGAGGAGGTACGCGTCGTTCACGCCGGCCACGGGCTCGACGCCCTGTAGTTTCCCGCCGGCCCGGAACGCGAGCTCAATGGCCACGGGCACCCCGGTCGTGCCGGTGATTTCAAACCCGAGCTGAAAGGCGCCCGCCTGCTCGGTGAGGGTGACCACGGCCTGCAGCGTCTGGATATTGGAGCGCAGGCGCAGCGCCTTGCTATTGGCCGCGAGCGTGCCATTGGGCGCCATCTTGGTATGCTCGCCGCCGGCGATCTGCTCCTTCGACAGCGGTTGGAAGTACGGGCCGTCGAGTTCCTGCCGCAGCACGTACCGGCCGTTCTGCCCGTCGAGCGTATCGGCGGTGAACTGACCCTTGCCGAAAAACGCCGTGGCGAACCGCAGCGCCTCGAGCGCGGCCGCGCCCTTGCGGAAAGAGAAGAGCGTGGTGTTGTTCGCGAGGATTGTACCGCTGGCCGCACCGCGGCGGATCCGCGCCAGACCTGAGTGGGCAAACAACCTGGCGTAGTCCGTCGGCAGCGGCGCATCCGGCGGCAACGCGGCGCCAAACTCCGGATCGACAAGGAAGGTCATGAGTTCGCCGATCTGACCGCGCGCGGTGCGTTCGATCTGGCGGGTGATCGCGGCAAAACGGCCGTTGCGGTCGATCCGCGCCAGGTGGCGGTAGGAGTAATAATAACGCGCCATGCTGCCGCGCTGGTAACGGTCCTGACGCCGCGACGCCTCAGTCACCACCTCGCCGTCGGGGTGCACGTAGTAGAGTGTCATCTCGAGGTTCTTCCGCACGGGCTCGAGCAGCTCCGGGCGTTTCAAGTGGCGCGCCACGGTGAGTAGCGCGCGGTCGACGACCGGCGAGTAAACCGTCGTGCTCTTCTCGGTGTATTGACCGTCCGGATCCAGGTCGACGCCCTCGGCCAGCCACTGCTCGATGCGCCCGAGGTATTTCGGGTTGGGAAACAACGTGTGGGCCGACGCGAGCGCGGCGCAGACGACCCAGCGGTGATTCGGCGTGTGCACGCCGCCGGTCACGAGGCCGTCGGCCCCGCGCACGATGAAACGGCCCAATTCCGCGGCGACCGCGGCCAGCGCCGGCTCGGGGTTGGCGCGGAGCAGCGCACAGGCCGGGCAGACGTTTTCCAAAATGAACGCCGTGTCGGGCGGCGAGCGGAAGTTCGTCGCGTAATAATCCACCGTGCCGTCGTCGTACTGCGCGGCGAGCAGGTAGGCCACGGCGCGTTGCAGCGGTTCGGCGAGTTCCTTGGCGCGGTAATATTTCGAGGCCGGCGCGCTCACCGCACAGGTCAACGCCGCGACGAAGCCGCCGGTGTCGCTCGCGGCGTGGAGGCCGTAGGCGTTGGCCAGGCCGCCGAGCCACCGGTGGCCGGGGCGCCGCTCCTGCCGTTCGAGCAAAGCGGGAATCTGCGCATCGTTGGCTCGGATCAGATCGGTGAGCAGGTCGCCGCTCGACGTCAAAGCGGCCGGCGCGGAGTTTTCCGCCGCGGGTGCGCGCAGGGCGAGGACGCCGAGCGACGTGGTGGCGGAAGCGGTAAGGAAGCGGCGGCGGTTCATGAGGGGTTCCGCGGAAAGGCGGCACCGGTACCCAAACCGAATTAGCCGGCAGAGCGAAGCGAAGAATGGGGCGGGGTCTGGGCATCCGCCTGGTCCGGCGCAACGGCGAAAAGCGCTCAAGCCCGGAAGACCGAGGACTGGCTCCAAAACGAATTAAGGATCGGCAGACGGCACAGAGGCCAACGTATCCTAAAACCCATGATGCAGGATTGAGGCCTAATCCCCACCGCATTCATCCGTAAATTGCCCGGGGTCGACCCGCTCTGCGCTTTGACCTTTCAGCCGCGAGGACGTTATTGGTTCAGCAGTCTCGGGACAAAATTAACCCCAATTTGCCCATGAAACCAAATGCCCTGCTCCGTGGCCTACTCGTTGCCCTTTTCGCGAGTACGCTGCTCATACCCTGCCCGAAGGTTCACGCCCAGTTGGTCAACACCTCGGTCCGCGTCCGCGTGGGGACCGGCTCCGACATTCTCATCACCGGCTTCGTGATCGGACCGATCCCCAAGACGCTGCTCTTTCGCGCCGTCGGGCCCGGACTGGCCCCCTTCGGGGTCACCGGTACCCTGACCGACCCGACCATGACGCTTTACTCGGGAGCTGGCACGGTCGTGCAGTCGAACAACGACTGGAGCTCCGGAACCTCGGCCGCGGCCATCGGGCAAGCGGCGGCCGCCGCCGGCGCGTTCGCCCTGACCAGCGGCTCCAAGGATGCCGCCATGATCGCCACCCTGTCCCCCGGTCCGTACACCGTCCAAATCAGCGGCGCCGACGGCGGCACGGGCATCGCCCTCTTTGAAGCCTACGAAGTTGTCTCCTCCACCCCGGCGCCGCCCCCTACTCCCCCTCCTTCCTCGACAACCAACGGCACTTTGCGCGGAGTGGTCCGGGACGGTGTGACCAACGCGGGCGTCAGCGGCGTGGCCCTTACCTTCACGAGCGCCACCGGCGCCGGGCTCGGCACCGTGCAAACCGACTCCACCGGGGAATACTCCATTCCCCTGCCCGCCGGAGCCGTCACGGCGGCCGTGAGTATCACCGGCTACGTCCCGACCACGCTCGCCGCCACCGTCGTGGCGTCGACCACCGTGCAGGCCGACAACGTACTGTTCGCCCAAAACATCGCCGGCACCGGTACGCTGACCGGCCGTATCACCAACGCCCTCACCGGCCAGGGCCTGGCGGGCGCCACGTTGAAATGGCGGGCCGGCGCCAACGTCCTCACCGGAGCCATCATCGCCTCAGCGACCACCGGCAGCACCGGCGACTACACCGCCGTCGCCGCCAGCGGCACCTACACCTGCGAGATTTCCCTTACCGGGTTTGTTACGACCGACTTCGTCGGCGTCGCGGTCGGCGGCCGCACTATCGCCAATCAGAATGCGTCCATCTCACCCATCCTCACCGGCAACGACCTGCGCATCGTACTCACCTGGGGGGCAAGCCCGAACGACCTTGATTCCCACTTGACCGGCCCGGTCGCCAACAGCACCTCGCGCTTCCATATCTATTACTCTTCCCGCTCGGCAACCGGCGTGAACCTGGACGTCGACGACACCAGTTCGTACGGCCCCGAAACCATCACCGTCAGCCAACTGCTGACGGGGACCTATCGGTATTCGGTACACGACTACAGCAACCGGAGCAGCTCCAACAGCACGGTCATGAGCAACCAGTCCAACGCCCAGGTGAGGGTCTTCCAGGGCAGCACGCAAATCGCCACGTTCAACGTCCCGTCGGGCCAGACCGGCAACCTCTGGACGGTGTTTGAAATGGACGGCACGACCAAGACCATCACCCCGAAAAATCTGATGACCAATATCGCCGGCTCAACCTCCGTTCCATACCCGCAACCCGACGCGACGCCGACCGCCACAGTAATGGAAACCGAGACGTACTTTCAGCTGCCCCCCAAAAAGTAAGTTCTTCCCGGCTCCGCGGAGCCTACCGGCGGCGGACCCTGCGCTCAGCGCGGAGCCCGCCGCTTCCGCGTGCCGGGTCCGCAGCGCGGCATTGAGTCCGCACCCGATTATTGCTCCGTTGCCCGGCGCAGGCGTCTCCTCCGACCCCGCTCCCTACTCCCCCGCATGAACCGTCTACTTCTCCCGGTGTTCACCCTGCTCGCGGCGCTCTCCACACTCGGCGCCGCCCCCGCGCGGCCGAACCTTGTGTTCATCATGGCCGACGACCAGGGACCGTGGGCCTTTCACGCCGGCGGCGACCAGCGCGCCCACACACCGAACATGGACCGCCTCGCCCGCGAGGGCGCGCGTTTCCCGAGCGCCTTCAGCCCGACGCCCGTGTGCAGCCCCGCCCGCGCGAGTCTCCTCACCAGCCGCTACGGTTCGGAACTCGGCATCGTGGATTGGATCAACCCGGCCGTGGACCAGGGGCTCGGTCTCTCCGCCGAGGTGCCGACTTGGCCGCGGCTGCTCCAAAAAGCCGGCTACACCACCGGTCTCGTCGGCAAGTGGCACGTCGGCGACCTCGACGAGCAGCACCCGACCAAGCGCGGCTACGACACGTTCTACGGCTTCCGCGGCGGCGGCACGCCCCCGAAAGATCCGGTGCTGGAAAAGGACGGCGTCAGCGCCAAGCGCGAGGGCTTCATCGTCGAACTCATCGCCGACGAGGCGATCGCCTGGCTGCAACGGCAGAACGCCGGCCGGCCCTTTGCCTTGAGCGTGCATTTCCGCGAGCCGCACGCCGCGTATCTGCCGGTGCGCGACGAGGACTGGGCATGGTTCAAGGACACCGACCCCGCCGTGCCGGAGCCTGACATCGCCGGCCTCGACACGGCCCGCGTGAAGAAAACCACGCGCGAGTACTTCGCGTCCGTTGCCGCCCTCGATCGCAACCTCGGCCGCATCCTCGATGCGCTCGACCGGCTCAAACTCACCGCGAACACGCTTGTAATCTACACCTCCGACCACGGCTACAACCTCGGTCACCACGGCCTGCTCTTCAAAGGCAACGCCCAGTGGATGCTGACCAAAGAGGCGATGCCACCCGGCACCAGGAACATCCCGACCGGCCAGCGCCCCAACCTCTTCGATACCTCGCTCAAGGTCCCGATGGTCATCCGTTGGCCGGGCGTCGTTCGCCCCGGCACCGTCAACCCCCACACGCTCTCCCACCTCGACTGGCTACCGACGTTCGCCGCCCTCGGTGGCGCGACGATCCCCGCCGGCACCGTGCTGCGCGGCCGCGACCTCGGTCCGCTGCTCCGCGGCGAAGCCCAAAACTGGAACGACGACTTCTACGCGGAGTATTCGATGCGCCACGGGGCCCAGACGCACCTCCGCTGCCTGCGCACGACCGAGTGGAAACTAATCCGCGACTTCAACAACCCGGACCGCGACGAGCTTTACCACCTCGCCGCCGATCCCGATGAGAAAAATAACCTCATCGCCGACCCCCGCCCCGAAGTGCGCCGCGTCATCGCGGACCTCGGCGCCCGCATCCTCGCGCGCATGACCGAGCTCAAGGACCCCGCGCTGCCGCGCTGAGGCAGCGACGGTGGGGCCCGATGTCCCCTACGGGCCGGCGACGAAAGGAGGATCGCAACGCGATGACCCGACGGGGACGTCGGGTCCCACCGACCGGGCAGACAACGCCCCCCGAATTTGAACCGAAAGTCGGGGAAGCGCGGGAAGTCGCGACTCGCCCTCTTGCCGGTCTCCCCGCTGCTGCCGGTTCAACCCGGCCCGGCCTTCCGGTTAATTTTCCGTCGCGCTCACTGCTTCACATACACCACGTCGCCCGTGAAGAGCGCGGGGTCGCGGGCATACTGTTCGAACAATTTCTGGACGCGGGCGGAGTCGGCGGTCTCGTCCGGGATCAGCTTGTCGTTCACCACCCGGAGCGTAAGCCGGCGGCCGTCATCGGATACTGCGTACCCGAGATACGAATACTTGCGCTTCCCGGTCTCGATGTCCTGCACCGTCACCAGCGCGAGCCCCGCCACCGTGGAGTGCCACGCCCGGTAGAGCTTGCCGTCGAAAAACACCACATACCCGTTCGCATCAAGCGGCCGCACCTTCATCCAGCCGTCCTTGGCGATCCAGTCGCCGGTCAACCGGTCGTCGACCCCGCGGGTCGGCTCCTTGGTCAAGGGTACGTCATATTCACAACCCGTCAGCCCAAGCCCGAGGATCAGCAGGGCCAGGCGCACGCCCGCGGAAACAGGCCGAAACAAGGGAGGGCATTTCATGGCAAAGGGGGTTCGGGGAGCCGACGCCGTCATCCTACGCCGGCGCGGGCGACGGCACGAGCCCCGATTCACCGGCGCAACGAACGCTGCATTGACGCGACCGGCCGCGCCGATCAGGTCAGTGACCCGACCCGTTTTTTCCAACCCCATGCCCTCCCGCCGCCATTTTCTCGCCGGCATCGCCACCGCGGCCGCCGCCACCCTCACCCAACCGCTCCGCGGCGCCGATCCGAAGAAGGACACCATCATCGGCCACGGTAAATTCCGCTACAAGGTGATCAAGGACTGGGTCGCCCCCGGCCAGGGGCGTCACCACCCGATTCTCAACTGCCATGAGATGGTGCAGGTGCAGGACGGGCGGCTGTTCATGATCGGCGACCACGCCACGAACCAGATGCTCGTCTACAAGCCCGACGGCACCATCCTGTCGTCGTGGGGCAGCGTCTGGCCCGGCGGCCACGGCCTCACGCTGAGCCAGGAAAACGGCGCGGAGTTTCTGTTCGTCACCGACTCCGGCCTCTGGAAATCCGGCAACGGCGGCTACCGTCAGACCGGGCGTGTGACCAAGATCGACCTGACCGGACGGGAAATCTTCAGCCTCAGCCACCCCATGAGCGTGGGCGCCTACGAGCCGGCGATGAATTTCAACCCGACCGAGACCGCGATCGCCCCCAACGGCGACATCTACGTCGTCGACGGCTACGGCTCGAATTACGTCCTGCACTACGACCGGAACGGCAAGTTCATCGCCCGCTTCGGCGGCAAGGACGGCGTGCCCGAGTCGGAGCGGCTCAACAACGCGCACGGCATCGCCGTCGACCTCCGCTCGGGCGCCGACCGCGCCACCCTACTCGTCACCTCGCGCGTCGACCTCTGCTTCCGCCGCTTCACGCTCGACGGCAAATACCTCGAGACGCTGCCCGTGCCCGGCTGCATGGTCTGCCGTCCCGTGATCGCCGGCCAGGAACTCTACGCCGGCGTGTGCTGGTCGAAGGACCCGGTCGCGAGCAAGCTACCGGGCAACCCGTCGGGCTTCACCGTGGTGCTCGACGCCGCGGGCAAAGTCGTGAGCGCGCCCGGCGGCACCGAGCCCACCTACGTCGACGGCCACCTTCAGCCACTTAACCGCGGCGAGCCCGTCTTCGACCACGGCCACGACGTGTGCGTCCTGGAGAACGGCGACCTGATCGTCTGCCAGTGGAACGCCGGCCAGACGTATCCGATCAAACTCGAGCGGCTCGGCGCGTAGGGCAGCGCACTGGCCGACCCGGCCGGCGTGATCCCGGAATACCGCGTCGCCCCACCCACACCCGCGCCTCTGCCGGCTTCCCATCGCCGGCGCTTTGCTGTAACGCTCGGCGCGATGAAAAAATTCCTCCTTCCCCTCGGTGTCGCCGCCGCGCTGGCGTTCGCCGCCGTCTCGGCTCGGGCCGCCGATGCCGGCATCGGCAAATCCTTCCAAGGGCCCGTCGGGCTCCAGCTCTACAGCCTGCGCGCCCAGTTCACCGCCAACGGCGTGCCCAAGACCCTCGATACCGTGAAGGGCTTCGGCATCCAGTACGCCGAACTCGCCGGCACCTACAACCTCACCCCCGATCAATTGCGGGCCCAACTGGCGTCCCGCGGCATCAAGGCGGTCAGCGCGCATTTTGCGTATAAGCGCTTCAAGGACGAGCCGGAGGCGGTCGCCCTCGAAGCCAAGGCGCTGGGGCTCGAGTTCGCCGGCTGCGCCTGGGCCGACCATAAGGGCAGCCTCGACGAAAAGCAGACGCACGAGATCGCCGCGGTGTTCAATAAGGCCGGCGCGGCGCTCGCCCAGCACGGCATCCAGTTTTTCTACCATAACCACGGCTTCGAGTTCGTGAAACACGGCGACGGCACCCTGATGGACCTGCTGATGAAGGAGACCGACCCGAAACTCGTGAGCTTCCAGATGGACATCCTCTGGACGGTGTTCCCCAACCAGGATCCCGCGCAACTGCTGCTCAAGTACCCGGACCGCTGGAAGCTGATCCACCTGAAAGATCTCAAGAAGGGGGTCGAGACCGGCTCGCTTGCCGGCAAGACCGACGTGCGCAACGACGTCGTGCTCGGCACCGGCCAGATGAAGTGGAGCTCGATCCTGCCCGCCGCGAAGAAGGTCGGCATTAAGTACTACTTCATCGAGGACGAGTCGCCGACCTCCGAGGAGCAGATCCCGCAGAGCCTGAAGTTCCTCGCGGGCGTCGCGTTCTGACGCCGAATCCAATAATCGAACGATCCGGCCCGATGAGGACATCGCGCCCCACCCGAGCATAAGCCCTCGGGTTCCACCGCCAAGGCGGGATGAATTTCATCCCGCCTTTTTCCTGTCCGAACCATCCGGGCATCACGCGCGGCGCGCGCATCACCCCCAACGGCGTTGACCCGGGGCGCGGCGTAGCCCTCGCTCGCCTTGCCCCATGAAGACCTCCCGCTTCCTCCGCCGCATGGTCGGCTGGCTTGCCGCCCTGATCGTGTTCTGGCCGGCCTTCGCCGCGCCGGCCCCGCGCCCGAACGTCCTCTTCATCCTCTGCGACGACCTGCGCCCCGACGCCCTCGGCTGCTACGGCTCGGCTCACGTCAAGACCCCCCACATCGATGCGATCGCCGCGGAAGGCGTGCGGTTCGCCAACGCCTTTTGCACCACGTCACTGTGCTCGCCCAGCCGCGCCAGCATTCTGACCGGGCTGTACGCCAGCCGTCACGGCGTCCGCGACAACTTCACCGAGCTACCCGCGAACCTGCCGCATTGGCCCGGACAACTCCACGCGGCCGGCTATCAGACCGCCTATGTCGGCAAGTGGCACATGGGTGAAAACAACGACGCGCCGCGGCCGGGCTTCGACTGGTTCGTCACGCACAAGGGCCAGGGCAAGTACTTCGACACCGAGTGGAACCTCAACGGCCAGCGCCGCGAAACCCCGAAGGGCTACTACACCCACGTCGTCACCGACTACGCCCTCGACTGGCTGAAGCAGCGTCCGAAGGACCGGCCGTGGGCGCTGTGCCTCGGGCAGAAGGCGCCGCACTCGTTCTATTTTCCCGAGGAGAAATACGCGCACACCTTTGACCAGGTCCGGGTTGATTACCCGGCGACGGCGCTCGCGCTCGCCGACAAGCCCGATTGGATCCGCCAGCGGCTGCGCACGTGGCACGGCATCTACGGTCCGCTGTTTGAATGGCGCAAAAACTTCCCCGACGACCGGCCGGAAGCGGTCAAGGACTTCGCCGCGATGGTCCGCGCCTACTGGGGCACCGTGCTGAGTCTCGACGACAGCGTTGGCCGGCTCGTCGCCTTCCTGAAGGCCAGCGGCCAATACGAAAACACCGTGATCATTTTCATGGGCGACAACGGCCTCCTCGAGGGGGAACACGGCATGGTCGACAAGCGCACCATGCACGAGCCCAGCATCCGCATTCCGATCATCGCCCGCGGCCCCGGGCTCCCGGCGGGCCGCGTGGAAAAGGGCCAGGTGCTCGCGATGGATATCGCGCCGAGCGTGCTCGACCTCTGCGCCGCGCCCGCCCTCGAAAAGATCCAGGGCCGCTCCTGGCGCGCCCTCGCCAATGGCCGCGACCCGGCGTGGCGGACCGCCTGGTTCTACGAGTACAATTACGAGAAACAGTTTCCGTACACGCCGAACATCCGCGGCCTCCGCACCGACGAGTGGAAATACATCCGCTACCCGCACGGCGACGGCTCGCCGGACCGGCATCTCCATGAGCTGTACCACCTCGCCACTGATCCGCAGGAGCGGCACAACCTCATCCGCGATCCCGCCCACGTCGCGCTGCGCCGGCAACTCTCCGCCCAACTCGACACCCTGCTCGCCGCCGAAGGCCTCACCCCCGAGCGCGACAAGATGCCGCTCGACGAGGGCGTGAAGTCCGAATTGCCCGACCAGAAAATCCGCTGAATTCATCGTCTCCCAGCGCCACCCTCTCACCCCGCCCAGGCGCCGCCCCCCATTCACACCGTTCGCGGCTTGGCGTCAGCTACCGCCGCCCGGTCCCGCTCAACCTCGTCTCCCCATGACCCGTCTCCGCCTGCCCCTCCTCGCCGGTCTGCTCCTCGCCACCCTCGGCGCCCTCCGGGCCGCGACGCCGGCCGCGCCACCCAACATCCTCTTCGCCATCGCCGACGACTGGGGCCTGCACGCCGGGGCCTACGGGACCAAGTGGGCACGCACACCGCATTTCGACCGCGTCGCCCGCGACGGCATCCTGTTTCAAAACGCCTACACGCCGAACGCCAAGTGCGCCCCGTCGCGCGCGTGCATCCTCACCGGCCGCAACTCGTGGCAACTCAAGGAGGCGGCGAACCACCTCTGTTTTTTCCCCGCGGAATTCAAGGGCTGGGGCGAGGCGCTCGCCGAAAACGGCTGGTTCGTCGGCCACACCACCAAAGGCTGGGGCCCCGGCGTCGCGCGCGATGCCAACGGCAAGCCGCGGCAAATGACCGGCCAACCCTTCAACGCCCGCACCGCCGTCCCGCCCGCGACCGGCATCGGAAAGTCCGACTACGCGGCGAACTTCGACGACTTCCTGGCCGCGGCGCCCGCGGGCAAACCATGGGCGTTCTGGTACGGCGCGGTCGAGCCGCACCGCGAATACGAGTTCGGCTCCGGCGTGAAGAAGGGCGGACACACGCTCGCCGAGATCGACCGCGTCCCCGCGTTCTGGCCCGACAACGAGACGGTGCGGAATGATATGCTCGATTACGCCTTCGAGGTGGAACACTTCGACCGCCACCTCGGCCGGATGCTCGCGGCACTCGAAAAACGCGGCCTGCTCGCCAACACGCTCGTCATCGTCACCTCGGACCACGGCATGCCCTTCCCGCGCGGCAAGGGCAACGCGTATGAATATTCCAACCACGTGCCCTTTGCCGCAATGTGGGCCGGCGGCATCGCGGGCCGGCAACGCGTCGTGAGCGACTACATCAGTTTCATCGACCTCGCACCGACGTTTCTTGAACTCGCCGGGCTGACCCGGGAGCAGAGCGGCATGGCGGAAATGACCGGCCGCAGCCTGACCGACATTTTCCACGCCAACCGCTCCGGCCAGATCAACCCCGCCCGCGACCACGTGCTCGTCGGCATGGAGCGCCATGATATCGGCCGGCCCAACGATGTCGGCTATCCGATCCGCGGCATCGTGCGCGCGGGCCAACTCTACCTCGAGAATTTCGAGCCCTCCCGCTGGCCGGCGTGCAATCCGGAAACGGGCTACCTCAACACCGACGGCGGCGCGACGAAGACGTTCATCCTCGACGCCCACCGCCAAAACGCCGCGGACCCGTCCTGGGCCCTGTGCTTCGGCCGCCGGCCGCCGGTGGAGTTCTACGACCTCAAGTCCGATCCCGACGGGGTGAAAAATCTAGCCGCCTCGCCGGCCAGCGAGGCCCGCCGCCGCGCGTTGAAGGACGAACTCTATGCCGAGCTAAAGGCGCAGGGTGACCCGCGGATGTTCGGCCAGGGGGAAATCTTCGACCGCTACCCGCACTCAAACGCCGCGAATCGCGGGTTCTACGAGCGCTTCATGCGCGGCGAAAAAATGCCCACGCCTTGGATCAACGCGACCGACTACGAGAAGGCGCCGCTGGATTGAGGGAAGCCCGCCGTAGGTCAGCTCGCTTGCGAGCGCAGCGTGGGCTTTTCGAACCGGATACCGGCGTGCGCCAGCGCGCTGGCCTACGTCCGCCCATCGCCTCCCGCCCGCGCGATTGACCTGAGCCGCGCCGCCGTATTCGTTGCCGCCATGTTCATGATCATAGGCGGCGACGGCAAAGAGTACGGCCCGGCGACCCCCGACCAGATCCGCACGTGGATCAAGGCGGGCCGCGCCAACTTGGAAACCAAGGCCAAGGCGCTTGGCTCGGAGGAGTGGCGCCGCATCGGCGATTTCGCCGAGTTCGCCCCACCGAGCGACACGCCGCCGGTGATGAGCGAGGAAGGGGCGTTCACTTCCGCCACGTCCTCTGCCGCCCCCGCGCCCGCGGCGCCGGCCGGACCCGTCCTCGCCGACCGCGGCCAGCGCCTGCTGGCCCGCGTGATCGACTGGTTCATCGAGATGCTGTGCGCGGTCCCCGGCGGTATCATCCTCGGCCGGGAGGTCGTAAAGATCGTGATCGCCGCCACCCAGGGCAAGGAGCCGGATTTCAGTGAACTCGACGTGCCCCGCCTGATCCTCGGCGCCTCCGTGCTGCTTGGCGCCTGGCTCGTGCTGCTTGGCATCCAGGTATGGATGCTCGCCTCGCGCGGTCAGACCATCGGCAAGCGTATCATCGGTATCCGCGTCGTGAAATTGGACGGCTCCCCCGCCGGTCTCATCGGCGCGTGGCTCATGCGCGAGGCCCTGATCACCGTCTTCGGCATGGTCGCGGGCTTCATTCCCTTTGTCGGCCCGGTCTTGCTGCGCCCCGCGTTTCACGTGACCGACTGGTGCCTGATCTTCCGCGACGACCAACGCTGCCTGCACGATACTCTCGCCGGCACGAAGGTCGTGAAGTCATAAGGGCGTTTCGCCTCCGGCCCGTAGCCCTGCGCGTCAGCGCAGGGACTTCGCTTTCGAACGTCGTTCCTGCGCTCACGCGCTGGGCTACACGCGGGCTTCACCCCGTTACACCACGCGGTCGACCATCGTCTCGCCTTTCGCAAAGGCCGCGAGGTTGTGCAAAAAGTGTTTCACGATGGCCGTGTCCTGGTCGTGCCGGCCGCCGGCGGTGTGCGGGGTGAGGTAGCAGTTCGGGGTGTCCCAGAATTCATGGTCCGTCGGCAAAGGCTCCTTTTCGAACACATCAAGGTAGGCCTCCGCGATCCGGCCCGCGCGCAGCGCTTCGATCAGCGCGCGATCGTCGACCGTCGTGCCGCGCCCCACGTTGTAGAAACGCGCGCCGGGCTTGAAGCAGGCGATGCGGCGGGCGTTCACGTAATTCCGCGTGCCGGCGTTGTCCGGGAGGATGTTCACCACGTGGTCCGCGGTGGCGAGGGCCGCGCTCAACCTCTCCTCGGGAATGATCCGCACGCCCCGTTCGCTGCGGGTCTGGCGGCGCACGGCGACGAGCGTGACGCCGAACGGCGCGAGCAACTCGGCCAGCCGCCGGCCGATCGCACCGAAACCGAGCAGCAGCACGGTCTGGCCCGTGAGCAAACGCGACTCGTACCGGCGCTCCGTGTAGTGCCATGAACGGTCGGCAAGCTGGTCGCGATGCGAGGGCAGCAACCGGCGCGCAAACGCCAGGATCATCGCGAGCACGTGCTGGGCGCAGGAGTCGGCGAAGACCTCGGAGCAATTGGTAAAGGCGGCGCCGCGGGCCCGGAAGGTCTCAAGGAATTCCGGCGTGTCGTAGCGCGTGTAGCCGGCGGTCGTCACTTCGACCCAGCGTAGCGTCGCGTGACCGAGGCACTGCGCCGCATCGGGCTGCCCGAAGGCGACCTCAGCGCCCGCGAGCAACGGATCGAGACCGCCCGCGGCGAGCACGGAGGCGTTGACCGCGGCGGAAACCACCAGCCGGTGCGGCGCCACGCCCTCGAGCAGGAGGCGCGTGTCGGCCTCGCTGAATTGGGCGTTGGTCCAGATCGTAAGCGGGCGCGGCGATTTATTCATCTTCGGAAAAGGCGCAGAGCGTGTGCACGTTGAGATTCGCCGCGCGCAACGCGGCCGAGCCGCCCAGCTGCGGCAAATCGATGACCGCCGCCACGCCGGCAACTTCGGCCCCCACGGAGCGGAAGAGTTTCGCCGCGGCGAGGAGCGTACCACCCGTGGCGATCAGGTCGTCGACGATCAGCACGCGATCGCCGGGCACCGCCGCATCCGCGTGGATCTCGATCGTCGCGGAGCCGTACTCCAGGGCATAGTCCACGGCGATGGTCTTGTAGGGCAGTTTCCCCTTCTTGCGCACGAGGGTGAACGGCAGGTGCGTCTCGTAGGCCACGGCGCCGCCGAGCACGAAACCGCGCGCGTCGACCGCCGCGATACGGTTCGCCCGCACGCGGGTCGCCTCGGCCGCGACCGCGCCGATGATCGCCCGCAGCGCGTCAGGGTCGCCGAAGAGGGTCGTGACGTCGCGGAAGTTAACCTTGGGATGCGGCCAATCGCGCACGGTGCGGACCCGGACTTTGAGAAACGCGGCGAGCTCGGTCGGATTCATCGGTGGAAAAGGGAGAGGCGCGGCGGACGGGCCGGCAAGGAAAACGCGATTCTTATTCAGCCCACAGTGTAGCTGCGAGCACCGGCGAGTGGCCGGACCGGCTTCGCTCAGGACCAAACGCCACTCGCTGGCACTCGCAGCTCCGGGGGGAAGTGCGCCTAATGCCCCCTCAATTGCTCCCGTCGCGAGTAAAGCGCCCCGAAAGTCATCCTCACCACCACCGCCGCTGCGCCGCGCTGCGCAGCGCCTCGTCGAGCGAAGGGAGGTACGGGTGCCAGCGCTTTTCCCATTCGAGGCTCACGCGTCCGGCAAAATTGTCCGCCGTCAATGCGGCCAAGAGCGGCGCGATCGGGAAGCCGCCGTCGCCCGGCAGGACATACGTGAACGGATGCCGCGCGCTCGGGAGCCCGAGGCTGTCCTTCACGTGGATGTGCACCACCGCGGCGTGAATGGCGCGCCAGGTTACGACCGGATCCTCCCCTCCCTTGCGCCACGTGTGATGCGCGTCCCACAGGACCGCGGTGCCCGGCGCCGCGGCCACGAAGCGGCCGATCGCCTCCGCCGTGATCAGCGAGTCGTGCGTCTCCACCATCAGGTCGGTCTGCCAGCCGCGTTCGAGCCGCAAACCCTGCCACCACCGCAGCGTGGCGACCGCCTCCGCGAGCTCAGCGGCGTTCGCGAGCTTGCCGCCATCAAAAACGCGGAGGCGGGGGATTCCGAGCGCGTCCGCCCACGCGGCGAGCGCGGTGAGCTGCTCGCGTTCGGCCGCGGTGCCGCCGATGAGCCGCAGCGAGGCGTTCAGGGCCGCGATCCGCACGGGGGTGTTCTTGAGCCGACCCGCAAGGACCGCGGGGGTTTCATACTCGGCGGTAAAGTGCGCCGGCACATCTTCGGTACCGCCGACGGAGCGCAACTCGACCGCCGACACCCCGTGCCGGGCCGCCAGCGCGAAGATGTCGTCGAGCGGCAGATCAGGGCAGCCCAGGCTGGAGAAACAACGCGTCCACGTCATGGTGCCGACGTTGGCGCACACGGCGGCCCGTGCGAAGCGCAGAATGCCGTAGGCCGCGCGCGCGCGCGCCGAAGGCAGGCCCGTCCGCCGGGCGGGCGGCTCGCACGGCTTGCCGTTCCCCGCGCCCAGTCACCGGCTGAGCCTACATCCACACGACCGAATCGGGCTGGTCTCATTCCGGCGCGCGCCGGCGCGCTGACCTACGCCCCGGAGTCGACATTCTCCTTGCCGCTAGGGCGCGGGCGGGAGAAACCAATCATCCGCGGCCGGCGCTCCCGCCGGTCGAAAATCTCCCCCCGAAACGCCCTGTCGATCATGCCAAGACCCGTCACCCTGTTCACCGGCCAATGGGCCGACCTTCCACTCGATCAGCTCGCGCCGCTCGCCAAAAAGATGGGCTACGACGGCGTCGAGCTCGCCTGTTGGGGCGACCATTTCGACGTCGACGCCGCGGCGACCAGCAAGAAGTACGTCCATGACAAATGGGCGCAGTTGAAGGACCACGGCCTGACCTGCTACGCGATCTCAAGCCACCTCGTCGGCCAGGCGGTATGCGATCACATCGACGAGCGGCACAAGTCGATCCTCCCGCCCGATGTCTGGGGCGACGGCGACCCCGAGGGCGTGCGCAAGCGGGCCGCCCGCAAGCTGGCCCTCGCCGCCAAGGCCGCGCGCGCATTTTTCGACGCGAAGCCGGGCCGCGGGCCCAAGGATGATTTTCCGGCCGTCGTCAACGGCTTCACCGGCTCGAGCATCTGGCACTCGATCTACGCCTTCCCGCCGACGTCACAGGCGTACTGGGATGCCGGTTACGCCGATTTCGCCAAACGGTTCGGCCCGATCCTCGAGGCCTTCGACAAGGCGAACGTCAACTTCGCCCTCGAGGTGCATCCGACCGAGATCGCGTTCGACATCGCCAGCGCCCGGCGCGCGATCGACGCGGTCAAGGGCCACAAGCGTTTCGGTTTCAACTACGACCCCTCGCACCTCGGCTACCAGGGCGTGGACTACGTGAAGTTCATCCGCGCCTTCGGCGATCGCATCTACCACTGTCACATGAAGGACGTGTGGTGGGGCCACGGCGACGGCACCGTCGGCGTCTTCGGCGGCCACGTCAGCTTCGGTCAGCCGAGCCGCTACTGGGACTTCCGCTCGCTCGGCCACGGCGACATCAATTTCGAGGAAATCATCGTCGCCCTCAATGACGTCGGCTACCGCGGCCCGCTCTCCGTCGAGTGGGAAGACAGCCGCATGGACCGCCTGCACGGCGCCGCCGAGGCGGCCGCGTTTGTCCGCAAGGTCGATTTCCCGTCGAGCAACATCGTGTTCGACGCGCAGTTTGATCGCTGAGCTCGAGGGACGGAGGGAGTAAGGGAATAGGGGAGTGAGTGGGAAAAACCCGTCACTCCCGCCGCCGGGCGGCCAAGGCCATCCGTCCAGCGGTCCGACTTCCCCCAATCCCCCACTCCCTCATTCCCTTACTCCCCCGTCCAGCCCCTTTCACTCTCCCTCTCCTTTTCACTCTCATGTCCACGAAAATTGCCATCATCGGAGCCGGCGGTATGGCCGCCTACCACGCCAAGGGCTTTCGCGCCGCGGGCGCCGAGATCATCGCCCTCGCCGACGTCAACGAGGCCGCGGCGAAAGCCGCGGCCGCCAAGCATGGCATCGACCGCGTCTTCTCGGACGTCGGCACCATGTTGAAGACCTTGCCCGAGCTCGACGCCGTCTCGGTGATCGTACCGAACAAGTTCCACGCGCCGCTCGCCCTGCAGGCTCTCGCCGCCGGCAAGCACGTGTTCTGCGAGAAGCCGCCGGCGCTGAGCGCCAAGGAAATGACCGGCATGCAGGCCGCCGCCCAGAAGGCGAAGCGCACGCTGATGTTCAACTTCAACAACCGCGCCCGCCCCGAGAGCTACGCGATGATGGAGTACATCGCCGCCGGTCAGGTCGGCACAATCAACACCTGCCAGGCAAAATGGATCCGCCGCGCGGGCATTCCCGGGTTCGGCGGCTGGTTCACGACCAAGGCCCTCTCCGGCGGCGGTCCGCTCATCGACCTGCTGCACATGATCGACCTGGGGCTCCACTTCATGGGCTACCCCGAGCCGGCGCACATCCTCGCCCGCACCTTCAAAGACCACATCGACAACAAAGCGTTCAAGGGCCCGTGGGGCATCCCCGATGTCGCCAAGGGCACGACCGACGTCGAGGCGGCCGCGCACGGCTTCGTCACCTTCAAGACCGGCCAGGCGATGTCGTTCGCCGTCTCGTGGGCTGAGCTCAACCAGCGCGAGGAAGTCTCCGTGACCTTCCAGGGCACGAAGGCCGGCGGGCTTGTCCGCCGCCTCTTCGGGATCGACGGTTTGGACAACACCGCGATCGACGCGTGCCAACTCTACTCGCTCGAGAACGGTCGCCATGTGAACCGCGACATCATCGTACCGGCCGACGAAACGATGGGGCGCGTGCGCTCCGCCGTGAACTTCGTGCGCACGATCGAAGGCAGCGAGAAGCCGCTCAACACGCCCGACCAAGCGCTCGCGCTGATGAAAATCATCGACGGCGCCTACAAGTCGGCCGCAACCGGCAAGCCGGTGGCGCTCTGACGGAGAAGTTGAGCGTCGAGGGTTGAGCGTTGAGGGAACGGAGAAATTCAACTCCGTCCCAAACGCTCAGCCTTCACCGCTCTCAGCCCTCAACGCTCCGCTCTCAACTCCCAGTTCCCTCCATGAAATTGAACCGCAAACTCCGCATGGGCATGATCGGCGGCGGCCGGGGTGCCTTCATCGGCGCCGTCCACCGCATGGCCGCCCGGCTCGACGGCGAGATCGATCTCGTCGCCGGCTGCTTCTCGTCCGACGCCGAAAAGTCCCGCCTCTCCGGTGAGGACCTCTTCCTCAATCCCGCGCGCGTCTACGCGAGCTACGAGGAGATGGCCAAAAAAGAGGCGGCGCTGCCCGCCGACCAGCGCATCGACTTCGTCTCGGTCGTCACGCGCAACAACACACACTTCGCCGTCTCGAAGGCCTTCCTCGAGGCCGGCTTCCACGTCGTGTGCGACAAGCCGCTCTGCTTCACGCTCAAGGAGGGCCTGAAGCTCCGCGAAGTCGTGCGCAAGACCGGCAAGGTCTTCGCGCTCACGCACAATTACACCGGCTACCCGATGGTGAAGGAGGCCCGCGACTGGGTCCGCACCGGCAAGCTCGGCAAGTTGCTCAAGGTCGTGGTCGAGTACCCGCAGGGTTACGCGATCACGGCGCTCGAGGCCGCGACGATCAGCAAGATCGCCAACTGGCGCATGGACCCGAGCATCTCCGGCGTGTCGAACTGCATGGGCGACATCGGCACCCACGCGCACAACCTCGCCCGCTACGTCACGGGCCTCGAAGTCACCGAGATCTGCGCGGACCTCGGCACCTTTATCCCCGGCCGTCTGCTCGACGACGACGGGAACTGCCTCGTGCATTTCACGCAGGGCGTGAAGGGCATCCTGTACGCGTCGCAGATCTCAAGCGGCGAGGAAAACAACCTCAACATCCGCGTCTTCGGCACCAAGGGTTCCCTGCAGTGGTTCCAGGAAAATCCGAACGAGCTCATCTTCAAGAAAGCCGACGCGCCCCAGCAGGTTCACCGCCGCGGCAACAGCTACCATTGCGACGCCGCGAAGGGCGCGATGCGCACGCCGTTCGCGCACCCCGAAGGGTTCATCGAGGCGTTTGCCAACATCTACCGCGGGGCCGCGGTGGCGATGGCTGACCAGATCGCCGGCCGCAAAGCCCCCAAGGAAGGCTATGACTTCCCGACGGTCGAGGACGGCATCGCCGGCATGGCCTTCATCGAGGCCGCCGTGAAGAGCGGCAAGGCCGGCGCGAAGTGGGTGAAGTTCCCGAAGGTCTGAAGGTACCCCGGCACGTGCGCGCCGGGACCGAGCCGCTCGGACCACAAAAAAGCCCGCGGCACGCGCCGCGGGCTTCGTCAAATGAGCGCGCGAACCTAACTCAGAACTTGGTCGTAACCGACAACACCGCGCGACCGGGCAGACCGCGCTGCTGGTTGGCGGGGAAGTATTCCACGTTACCCATGTTCATCCAGTTGATCGCCGCGGTGACCGGGCGCCCCTCCCACTTCCAGTCGTAGCCGACCGCGGAATTCCACAGCGTTTCCGCCGGAAGGAAGAGCTTGGGATTGTTGGTGCGCTGCGCCTTCCGGCCGGTGCGGTTGAAACCGCCGCCGATCCACAGGCCCTTGAGATCGCCCGTGGCGAAGGTGTAGCGCGACCACAAATTGGCCAGCGCCTTCACGGTCGCCTCGGGATGCGCGCCGAGGAACACTTCCTCGCCCTTCGGCACCTGCTTGACGCGGATGTCGTTGAGCGCCCCGCTGGCGTAGATCTGCCAGTTGTCGCGCGGCGACCAGGTGATCTCGGCCTCGAGACCGTTGCTGCGGTCGAGGGTCCCCTGGAGGCTGTTCGTGACGGTGACGCCCGTGGCGTTGAATGAATTGAAACGGAGGATACGGTCCTTCTGGTCGATCTGGAAGGCGGCGATCGTCGTGGAAACGCGGCCGTTCATGAAGTCGGTCTTCACGCCCAGCTCATAACCCTTCGACGTCGTCGGCGCCGCCGGACCAATCGGCACATTCTCGCGGGTCAAAGCCGCCGCATTGAGGACGTAGGATTCGCTGTAAGAACCGTAGAACATGATGTCGCGGGTGGCCTTCCAGCCGAGCCCGACCTGCGGCGTAGTCTGCGTGTTCGAGACCTTCGCGAGGCTCGAGGCCGGAGCGAGGTAGTTGTCGGTCGAACCGGAGGACTTGTTGTAACGCGCCCCCACGACCGCGGTCAGGCGGTCGTCGAACAGGCTGGTGTTGAGCACGGCATAGCCGGCGCTGTTACGCGTGACGGAGAGGTTGTTCGTCGAAAACGGCTGCGTCGCCGGATCGAAGTCGGTGCTGTAATCCCAGGTCGCCGCATTCTTGATATCCCAGACCGGGAAGAAATTCGCCGTCGCACTCTGCCGCAGGCGGCCGAAGCCGCGGGACTCATTGTAGAAGGCGCCGACGAGGGGCTTCACCTTGAAGCCGCCGACGGTGTAGTTGCCGGCGAGTTCAACCTGCGAGGCCTTGCCCTGCCCAAAGTCCTCCTGCAGGCGCTTGCGCCGGCCGAGCTGGGCCTGGGGCGCGAGCAATGCGAGGTTGGGATTGTCGAGGAGGTCGTTGGCAAAGGCGCGGGCGGCGACCAGATAGTTCGCGGCGGAGATCGGGAGCGCGGCCCCGGCCGGGTAGTAACTCGGCGGAACCGTCACACTCACGGCGCCAAGGCCGGTGAGTTTCTGGGCGACGCGACGCTTGTTCCAGTTGAAGTTGGCGCGGGCGCTCCAGTGGTCGGACAACTTCGCCGTCAACTCGGCGTTGATCGACTCGAAGTCGGAGAAGCGATGGTCGTTGTTCGAGACGTAATTGAAGTCACGGGCGAACGGATAGTAGCTCAGGAAGCCCGGATCGCTGTTATCGAGCGGGTTGATGAGTACGCCGGTGGCGCTGAGGAGGCCGCTGGCGGGCGGAAGCGCGACGATCTCGATGTTCGGCTTGATGTGCGCGTACGGGGGCGTCTCGCGGCGCGAGAACCACTGGTAGTCGACGGTCAGCGCGACGCGTTCGTTGAGGCGCCAGGTGACGACCGGGGCGAGCACCGTGGTGCGTTGCTTGCCGGGGTTGAGGTACGCGAGGCCGTTTTCAAACGCACCATTGAAGCGGAAGAGCAGGCTCTTGCCGACCAACGGCTGGTTCAGGTCGAGCGACCCGCGCCAGAAATTATCGGTGCCGATCTGGGCGTTGACCGCGGTCGAGGCCTTGGTGCCGGGACGCTTGGTGATGTAATTGACCGTACCGCCCGGCGCGACCTGCCCGTACAGAACCGACGACGGGCCCTTGACCACTTCGACCCGCTCGATGCTCACCGTGTCGACATAACCTTCGCCCACAAAGCCGTTGTGCTGGGGCGTCTGGTCAAAGCCGCGGATGGTGAAGACCGCGTTGCCGGCGTTGAATTCCCGGCCCGAGCTCGTGACACCCGGGGCGTATTGCACGACATCAAAAAGGTCGCGGGCGCCGATGTCCGCGATGAACTGCGGCGTGAAGGCGCTGACCGCGAACGGCAGGTCCTTGATCGGTGTGTCGATGCGGGTCGCGGACACGGAGTTGCCGGCGCGATAGCCTTTGTCGGCCGAGCTCGTGACTTGGAACTCGGAGAGCCGGACGACGTCGTCGGCCGCGGACGGAGTTTGTGCGCGGACGGTGACGGCCGCGGTGGCGAAGAGCGCAAAGAGGATGCGCCGGAGGGATTTGGTCTGGTAGGTCATGGGAGCGTGAAAAGTCCGGCAGGGCGCCGGACACCCAAGGGGTGGGCCGCGTGATAATTATTAGGCCGACTCGCCTGCCAAGCGCAATCTGGCCGGGCCGCAGGACCCCAAAGCGTTCGATCCAAAACCCCTTTCGCTCGGGCTCAGGCCGGCAGCCGCAAAAAAGCCCAAAGATTCCGGCCGGCCGGCGGCAGACTCCCGCGCGCCTATGGGCGCCCCGAGCGCTGGAATCGCACTCCTGGTTTTGTGCCTTTTTACGGCCCAAGGCCTGATGGTTTGCGCCTGATCAAACGCTCCAAATCACCCGTAGCGTTCCCGCTATTCGCTCCGCAGCGCCTGTTTGCCGTCGGCAAATTCACCGGTGAGGGCCTGACCGGGGCGGAGCGCCGCGCGGCGGGTCACGGCCTGGCCCGCAGCGTCGCGTAGAATCACAAAGCCCCGGTTGAGCACCGAGGCCGGACTCGCCGCCTGCAGCCGTTTCCAGAGGGAGAGGAGTCGGTGCGACTCGAGTTGCACGCGCGTCTCCGGCGAGTGCTGCGCCAAGCCGGCGCGGAGGTCGGCGAGCTCCTGCCGCCGCAACTGCACCGAATGCCGCAAAGCCCCGGAGAGGCGGTTCGAAAAATCGTCGAGGCGCAGGTGGCACTGTTCGAGGCGGGCGGCCGGCGTCAGCAGGCGCAGCCGCGACCGCGCGTGGTCGAGATCGGCCGCGGCCCGTTCCAGCGCGGCGTCGATCCGCGCGGTCATGCCGGCGTCCGCCTGGCGGGCCCGCTCGAGGGCGGCGACGAAATGACTGGTGATCAATTCCGCCGCGGCGCTGGGCGTCTCGGCGCGCACATCGGCGGCAAAGTCACACAGCGTGAAATCAATCTCGTGCCCGACCGCCGAAATCACCGGGGTGTTGCACGCGGCCACCGCGCGCACGAGCGGTTCCTCGTTGAAGGCCCACAAGTCCTCGATGCTGCCGCCGCCGCGGCCGATCACGATCAGGTCGAAGATCCCGAGCTCCTCCGCAGTCCGCAGCATCGCGACCATCTCCGCCGCGGCGCCCTCGCCCTGGACTTTCGCGGGCAAGACCACCACCCGCCCGCGCCACTGCCGGCGGATCAGGATCCGCATAAAATCCTGCACCGCCGCCCCGGTCGGCGACGTGATGAAGCCGACCGTGAGCGGGAGCGTCGGGAGCGGCTTCTTCCGCTCCGCGGCGAAAAGCCCCTCGGCGGCGAGCTTGGCCTTCAACGCCTCAAACTCGCGCTGCAGCCGACCCACGCCGTCGTCGATCACCACGCGGACGATCAGCTGGTACTGCCCGCGTGCCTCGTAAACGCTGACCTCGCCGTAGACGACGACCTGCAGGCCGTCGCGCAGCTTCACCGTCTGCCGCGTGGCGTCGCCGCGGAAAAGCACGGCGCCCAGCTGCGCCCCGGCGTCCTTGAGCGAGAAATACACGTGACCGCTCGCCTGCGCGCGCAGGTTCGACACCTCGCCGCGGACCCAGCCCGGGCGGATGCCGGACTCCAGCAGCGTCTTCACCCGCCGCGTGAATTCGCTCACGCTTTCCGGGCGGGCCGCCGCGCGGGAATCCTCCGGATCAGGCTTCACGTTTCGCCACCCGGCGGCGGAGGATTTGCACCGCCACGACCGCAACCACCATCAAACCGAGCACCGCGAAGATTTTCCCGAGGCTGCCCTCACGCGCGGCCTTGCCGAGGAGCACCACCGACAGCGCGAGCGGCAGCACCGCCAACCAAGAGACGATCATGTAGAGCCGGAACGGCACTTCGGCGAGGCCGAGCAGGTAACTTTGGAAGAAGAAGGGCGGCCCCGGCGTCAGGCGCACGAGCAACGAAGCAGTGAGCGCGTTCTTGGCGTCGATCCGGGGCACCGCGTAGCCGTAGTGCGCGACGAGCCGCGTCAACAACGGCCGCAGGGCGTAACGGGCCAGCCAGTACGTCAGCGCGAGGTTGAGCGCGATCATGACGGCGACCGCGACGATCACGCCCGGCATGGTCAGCCGCTGGGCAAACGCCTCGCCCGCGACGAGATTGAAGGCCGACAACGGGGCCCCGACCGCGGGCAGCAGGGCCATCGCGGCGAAGAAGACCCAAGGGCCCATGTCCCGGATGAACGCGACGAACTGGTCGAACCAGGCCACGAGCTGGGCGAGACCGACGCCGCGCAGCAGCAACCCGGCCCCGGCCGCCAGCACGACGGCAACGAGCGCGAGTTTGAGGACCGGGACTTTCCGGGCAGCCGGCACGGGAACAGACGACATCGCCCCAGCCTGCGCGGGCCCGCAAGGCACCGTCAAGACCTCGCCCCGCCGCCCGCACCGGCTGCGAGCTTGCCGCCCGGATACCGCACCGCTCTCATCCGCCCTCGATGACGCGCGCCGCCTCACCTGCTCCGATGCTCGTCGGCGCCCTGCGGGTCGCCGGCCTCGGCGGACTCGCCGCGACTTCCTGTGTCTACCCCGCTGCCACCCGAATGTACGCGTGGCCGTGGATCGGCGTGTATGCCGCCGCGCTGCTTTGCCCCAGCCTGCTGGTCGTCGTCCGCGCCTTCGACCGGAACCGTCCGCTCGTGCTGCCGGCAAGGGCGTGGACCGCGACCGCGCTGGCCACCGCCGGCACGGTGCTCGTCTCGGCCCTCGCCAGCCCCTACCGCGCCACCAGTCTGCTCTGGAGCGCCCCGCTGCTCGCGGCGATCGCCCAGTTTTTCGCCGTGTTCGATTGGCTTCAGACCGACGCGAGCAACCCGCCGCGCCGCCGCCGGCAGGTGTTGGCCGGCCTGACCGGATTCCTCGCCGCCCTGGCCGCCTTCGGTTTGGCCGGGTGGCTCTTAGGCCGATTCGGCGGCGGATTGACCGAGGCGTTGGCGGCCCGCAACGACCGGCCGCTTGGTCACTCGAACTATACGGCGGGCCTCGCCCTGCTGCTGATTCCGTGCGCCGCCGCGGGCGCGCTGATCCACCTGGGAATTGCCCGGATCACGAGCTGGTTAGCCACCGGCCTGGGCCTCGCGGCACTTTTTTCCAGCGGCAGCCGCGGGGGCGCGATCGGGCTCGCGATGACGGGCATGGCGGCACTCGGGCTAGCGCGTTTTTCCAAGCGCACCACGTGGTTGCTCGGAAGCATCTGCGCCGTCGCGGGCCTTGCGTTCGTCGCCGCAAATCCGCGCACCCGGACGATGTTCGAAACCCCGGCCGCCAACGCCGCCCCCAATCTCAGCAACGTCCAGCGCTCCGCCATGCTCACCGCAGGCGGGCGCATGGGACTCGACCGGCCGCTTTTCGGCTGGGGGCCGGGCACGACCCCGCTGGTTTACCCCCAGTACCGCGCCGGTCTCACCGGCGGGGCGGAGAACGTACTCCAGCTCCATAGTACCCCGGCCCAACTCTGGGCCGAGCTGGGCGGCGCGGGCGTGGCGGTTGCGCTCGCTTGGCTCGGACTCGGCGCGCTCGCCGTCCGCCGGGAACCAGCGGCCGCGGTCGCGCTGGCCGGGTACGGAGCGTTCGCTCTCTTTGACTGGCAGCTCGACGTGCCGGTCTTCGCGCTGGGCGTCGCTACCCTCGGTGCTCTCCTCGCTCCGGTTTCGGTCGGCGGGTCGGCCGGCGGACGCGGTGTCGGCGTCGTGGCGATGGCGTGCCTCGCGGCGGTGGTCGGGTTGGGGCAACGCGATCCCGCACCGCTGCTCAATTCCCGCGCGCTCACGGCAGCGGCGGCCCGCACGCCAGAGGGCGAGGCGCAGGCCGTCGGCCTCTTTCAGGACTCACTCGCCCTCAATCCGGACCAGGAGATCGCGCATTTCAACCTGGGCTGGCTGCTGGTCACCGCCGATCCCACCGCCGCGGAGAATCACTTCTTGGCCGCCGCCCGGCTCGTGCCCGACAAAGGTGGCGTTTACTTCGGGCTCGGCCTCGCGCGGCTGAATCAGGGGCGCCACGATCCGGCGACCCGGGCGCTGGCCGTGGAGATCTTGAACGACCCCGCGTTCCTCGCGTCACCGTGGTGGCGACATCCGACAGTCGCCACCCTCCGCCCGGCAACGATCGCGCGGGTCCAGGCGCAGCTTCAACAACTGCAACGCGTGCTCCCGGTCGACTCGTGGGCGGCCGCTCAACTCCCGCTCGTCGCCGCCGCGGTCGGTGCGACCCCGGTTCCCGCCGCAGGCGAGGAGCGCGCCTATCGGCGGGAGCGGACCGGCTACCCCGTTCTGATGCGCAATCTCGACCTGCCGACGCCGGTCGACGTGTTCGTGATTCGTGAATACACGCCGGCGCCGGGCACGACCGCACCCGCGCTGCCGGCCAAAGGATGGTTGCCGTCCCCGCGGTTGCTGGCGTTGCTCGAGGGCACCGACCTGCCTCCCCCCTGACCCGTGCCCCGCGCCGCCCATCCGCTCCGCGAAACCGTCCTGCCGCTCATTCTGTTGGGCGGCGACACGGTCCTCACGTTCGCCGGCCTCTGCGCGGGCTACGGGCTGCGTTACCACACGCCGCTCTCCCGCTGGGGTATCGACGTCCCGGATGCAACGTTGGCCGGCTACCTGTCGCTGCTGAGCCTCGGCGCGGCGATGCTGATCGCGGCCTTCGTGCACTTCGGGCTCTACGACCCGCGGCTGCTGCTGCGCCGCTACCAGAGCCTCAACGCGATCCTCAAGGGCGCGGCGTTCTGGCTGGTCACCTACCTCGGGGTTTCGCTCGTCCTGAAATTCGATCCGCCGATCTCCCGTTTGTTCGTGGTGATCGCATTCGTCTGCGTCGTAGGCCTGCTCTACGCGTGGCGGCTGCTCGTGTACCGCCTCATCACCCGGCCCGGCACGGTGGGCAAGTTGCAGCGGCAGGCCGTGCTGCTGGGCTGGAACCCCGACGCCCGCGCGCTCGCGGCCGACCTTCGGCAGGACCCGGCGCATCCCTTCAAACTCGTCGGTTTCGTCCGGCTGCCGCTCGACCCGCTGGACCCGGGCCCGACTGAAACGCCGCGCGAACTGGGCCGGCTCGAGGACCTCGCAAACATCCTCGCGCGCGAAACAATCGACGTGGTCTTCATCACCCGGCTCGACCTGCCGCGCATCGAGCTGCAGCGCCTCGTCGAAACCTGCGAGCGCGCCTACGTCGATTGGAAGATCGTGCCCGGTGCGTTCGACATTTTCCTGAGCGGACTGCACCTGCAAACCATCGGCCGTGTGCCCGTGCTCGGCGTGGAGGAACTCGCGATCCGCCGGCTCTTCAACCGCGGGGTGAAGCGCCTCATCGACCTCGCCGGCGCACTCGTCGGCTTGGTGCTGTCCGCGCCGGTCATCGCGGTGCTCGCCGTCCTGATCAAGCGCGAGTCGCCCGGCGGCGGGGTCTTCTTCCGCCAAGTCCGCGTCGGCACCGGCCATCAGCCCATCACGATGTGGAAGTTGCGCAGCATGGCGCCCGACGCGAACGCCAGCGACGACGCGCGGCAAAGCACGGCGCGCACCGACGCGCGCCTCCTGCGCATCGGAGCCTTCATGCGGCGCTGGAACCTCGACGAGCTGCCCCAGTTCTGGAATGTCCTCGGCGGCGAAATGAGCCTCGTCGGGCCGCGCCCGGAGCGGCCGTTTCACGTCGATCGCATCGCCGGCGAAATTCCCCACTACCTGCCGCGGCACATCGCGAAACCGGGCATGACCGGCTGGGCCCAGGTCAACGGCCTGCGGGGCGACAGCGACCTCGGCGCCCGGGTGCAGCACGACATTTTCTACATCGAAAAGTGGAGCGTCTGGCTCGACCTGCAGATCATCCTTCTGACCTTGGTCCGCTGGCGCGACCGGAACGCCTACTGAGGTCCGAGGAGCCACCGCACCGCGCGCGACAACGGCCCCAACGGGCGCTCGGTTTGCAGCGACGGCGGGAGCGCGCCGCGCAAACGCGGGTCGTCGAGGACCGCACGCACCACCGCGGGGTTGGGATGCGGCACCAAGAGGCGCGGCTGGCCAGCGAACACCGCGGCATCACCTGATTCCTGATACGCCCGCAACAGACGCACCGGCGCCGCCCGGTCCGCCGCCCGGGGGAGCACCAGCCCCCGCATCACCTCGGCGGAGAGACCCAACCAGCCCGTCAACAGGAATGCCCCCCACGCGACCGCGGCAAACCGCCCGATCCGGCCACGGCGACCGGCCGCCGCACGCGCCAACACCACGGCACACCACACATTGGCGAGCGGCAGCAGCACGACGAAATCGACGTAACGCGAGGGCACCCCGGCCTGCAGTTCCGGCCCGCCACCGCGCGACCACGCCGTCGCCAAGGCGAGCGCTACGCTCCACCCGCCGAACAGCACGACCCGGTCCTCCGCCGGCGCAGGCGACCGCCGCCGGAGCCCGCGCGTAAGCACAACCGCGAGCAGCGGGAGATTGAGGACGACCGCCACGCCCGGTCCGCCGCCGTGCGGCCAGGCGAGCACCCGACCGAGCGCCGCGAAAAAGTCCGGCCAGCCCGCCGGCTTGAGCGCCGCGTGTTCGGGAACCTCGACCCGCAGCCACCAAGCGAAGGCCAGGAGCAGCGCAGCCGGCCAAATCGCGACGACCTGCGCGCGGGTGACGTCGCGCCGCTCCACGATCCGCAGCAGGGCGAGCCCGGTCAGCGCCACCGGGACCATGGCGCCCGCTCCCATCGCCAGCAGGGCCGCCGCGCCCGCGACAAGACCCGCCGCCATCCGGCCGCGCGAAGGGGCCTCAACGCCCAGCAGCCCCAGCGCGAGCAGGGAGAAGCCGAGGGCAAAATCCACCTGCGACTCAAATCCCCAGAGCACGCCGTGCCACGCCAAGTGCGGCAGAAACGCCCAGGTCACCGCAGCGGCAACGGCCGCTTGCGTCGCAAGGGAAAGGCGGCGCGCCACCGCCCACGCCAGGCCGGCGGCGCAGGCGGCGCGCAGGCCCGCCATCGCCCCCAGTTGCACCAACGGATCCCACTGCCCGTTGGCCGCAAACAAGCCCAGGTTCAACAACTGCGTCCAAACGATCCGGTGCTCGTTGACCGGCTGAAACAGACCGGCGGCCGTGAGCGTGCCGTCGCGCCACGCTGGATACAGCCACTGCCCTTCGACACCCCACTGGTCGTGGAACGGGGCGTCCGTGCCCGCCGCGGCCACGAGCGCCAGTTGCGGACCCAGGACTGCCGCAAAGACCAGCCCCGGCAGCCAGCCGGCGCGCACCGGACCCGCCGTCGCGCCGCTCATAACGGCCGCACCCGCCGATGCCCGCGCAGGCGCGCCCGGGTCAGCGCAACCGCCTTCCAGAGACCGAAGGCCGCGGTGTATTTCCAGTGGACCAGCCTCGAGCCACGGGGATTGAAATGCTTCAGGTACACCTCCCGGTTCGCGTCGAAAATCGCGGGGGCCATGCGTTCGAAGTCCTTCGCCACGCTCAGGCCTTTGAGATGCGTAATCCTTTCCCGGCCGTCATAAACGATCCGATACCCGGCACGCGCCACCCGAATGCAGAGATCGAGGTCGTCGCCGTACATGAAGAACCGCTCGTCAAACACCTCCCCCGTCGGGGCGACTGCCGCCAGCACCCGCCGCGGCGCGAGCATGAAGGCGCCGTTGATCGCCCCCACGTCGTGGGTTCCGTCCGCGGGCAGGTACGTGAGGTTGTAGCCGGCAAAAAGTCGCGTGCCGGGAAACGCCGCCGCCAGCCCGCTGGCCCGGCAAAAGCCGTCCCACCACGTCGGAATCGAACGTCGGCACGCCAGGTCCATCGCGCCGGCCGCCTGCTCAAGCCGCGGGGAAATCAGCCCGAGCGCCGGCTCCTCGCGCAACCGGGCGAGGCAATGGTTCAGGGCGGACGCGTTGACCACCGTATCCGGATTCAGGAACAAAACGAATTCTCCGCGCGTGTGACCGAAGCCGAGGTTGTTGGCCCGGCCGAAGCCGAGGTTCGTCGCCGCCGGCAGATAAAGAACCCCGGGGAAATCCCGCCGCACGAGGTCGCCCGCGCCGTCGCCCGGAGAATTATCCACGACCACCACTTCCACCGCGCCGGCGGCCCCGTCCGCGCGCGCCAGGGCACGCGGGATCGAACCGAGGCACGCCCCGATTTCAGCGCGGGATTTGTAGGCTACGATGATGATCGAGAGCAGCGGCAACTCCGGCATGGACACCCGGCGAAGCTGGGCGTTGGTTTTCCCGAACGCAATGTCCGCCGCTCCGCTCCTCAGCATCATCGTGGTCTGCAGGAATCCCGGGCCGGTCCTGCCTGCCGCCCTCGCGAGTGTCTGGGCGCAAACAGCGGCGACGTTTGAGGTGATCGTAATCGACGGCGGTTCGACGGATGGCACGCCGGCCTGGCTGGAAACGCAGCGGTCACGGCTCGGCGCCTACTTGTCCGAACCTGACGGCGGCGTCTACGACGCCATGAACAAGGGCGTCGCCCTCGCCCGCGGCGAATGGATCCTTTTCCTCGGCGCGGACGACCGGTTCGCCGCCGACGGCGTACTGGCGGAAGCCGGACGCTGGTTGGCCCGCACCGACGCCGGCGTCGCGGCGGGCGAAATCGCGTACACCGACGGCCGCGTCTACCGGATGCGTTCCCGCGTAAATCCGCTCGCGCGCAATTTCGTACACCACCAGGGAGCGTTCTACCGGCGGCAGCTGTTCGCGGAGCAAGGCGCCTTCGACCCGTCGCTCGCTGTCATGGCCGATTACGAAATGAACCTGCGCCTCTGGAAACGCCGGGTGGCCTTCAAGCCGATCCCCCTGCGCATCGCGGTCTGCGGCGCGGGCGGATTGAGCGACGGCGGGGCGTGGCGGGTCTACCGCGAGGAAATCGCGGTGCGACACCGCTACTATTCCCCGCTGCGCTGCCTCGGCTGGGACGCGCTTTCACTGGTGCGTTTTTGTCGCAAAAAAGCCGTCCGTTGTCTTGCCCGCCCCCATGGCTGAATCCTGGAAGCAGCGCCTGCGACGAACCACCAACCGGGCATTGCGTCCCCTCGGGCTACACTTGTCCCGAACCGGCCGCACATTCGACATGGGCGGGTTGCTCGAGCGTGCCGCCGCCCGGGGAGTCGAGATCGGCACGTGGATCGATGTTGGCGCATCGGACGGCTCCTGGTCGATGGCCGCCCGGCGGCATTTTCCAACGTCACGGTTTCTCCTCTTTGAGCCGCTCACCGAACGCCAGGCCGCCCTCGCTGCCCTGCATCAGAATTTTGGATTCGAGATCGTCGCCGCGGCCGCCGGGGCCGCCGCCGGCCGCGTGGCGTTCAGCGTTGATCCGCACCTCGACGGCAGCGGCGTGGCCGCCGCCGGGTCGGCCGGCACCCGGGAAGTGCCCGTGACCACGATCGCGGCGACGGTCGCGGCCCGCGGATTGCCCGGATCGTATGGCCTAAAGCTGGATACCCACGGCTTCGAGTTGCCCGTGCTGGAGGGCGCCGGCCACGTATTGAAGGCGGCGGAATTGCTCGTCATCGAAGCCTATAATTTCGAGCTGACCCCCGGCAGTCTGCGCTTTCACGAACTCTGCGCGTGGCTCGAATGCCGCGGTTTTCGCTGTTGCGACCTGGCCGACCCGATGCGCCGCCCCCGCGACGGTGCCCTTTGGCAGATGGACCTCGCGTTCGCGCCCGCCACCAGCCCGCTCTTCGCCGCCAACACGTACGAGTGAGCTGGCTTCAGCCCAGCCGGGTCAGGAGCTCGTCGAACGATACGAACCCATGCCGCACAATCCGCTCCGCATAAATCGGCGCATTCGCCAGCCGGAAACGCCAGCGGGCCATCCGTAATTCCGCCGCCGGTCCGGTCCGCTCCAACTCTAGGGACGAATCGACCTGCGCCCGCTCCGCGATCATGGCCGGCCGGTTCTTGGTCAACTGGCCGGGGCGCAGGCGAAACGCCGCGACCTCCCGGCGGGTGACCCGCAAAAAGGGAATGCCCCGCAGGCAGGCGCGGGCGAGAAACTCCGAATCGCCGCAAAACCGCAGCGAGGCGTTGAAGCCGCCCATGAGTTCGACCACCGCCCGCGTCGCCACCGTGCCGTGCTGAAAGACCGGCTCCAGCCGCTGGGCGTACAGCGCGCGGTTGATCTCCGGAGTTGGCGAAATCGGAATCGCGCCTATTCGCCGCCCCTCGGCGTCAATCAACCGCACCCCGCCGTACGCGATGCGCGGTCCACCCGCGCCACCTTCACGCACCGCGTTCACCACCGCCGCGAAATCTGGCAGCAAGACATCGTCGTCGTTGATGTAGGTGAACGCGTCCCATGCGCGCCCCACCGCGAGCCCCGCGTTGATCGCCGCGTACATTCCTCCACCCGGCTCAGCCACGACGGCAACCCGCGGATAGCGCCGCGCGAGCGCCGCCACCTTGTCCGCCGGCGCGACCAGCACATGCTCAGGCGCACCCGCCACCGCCGCGACACTGGAGATCGTTTCCTCCAGCCAGGGCGATTCACCGAGCGTCGGCGTGACCACGAGAAGTTTCATGGGGCGCACAAGACGCGGCCGTAGAGTTCGCGATAGGCGTCCGCCGCCAGTTTGCTGGTGAAGGTGCTCAGGACTTTTTTTCGGGCGCTCCGCCCCAAATCCGCACGCATCGCCGGGTCATTCAATATGGCGTGCAACGCATCGGCCAGCCGCGCCGGCTCTCCTGTGGGCACCGTTAGTCCGTTGACGCGCTGATCGATGATTTCCGGTATGCCGCCGGCGGCGTAAGCAACCACCGGCGTGCCGGTCGCCATCGCTTCAATGATCGTGTTGGGCAAATTATCTTCCAACGAGGGCGCAACGAAAACGTCCGCCGCCGCATAGAGCGACGCCATCGCCTCCTCTCCTACGATTTCGCCGAGCCGGTGAACCTTGAAGCCGTTCAATTCATTGGTGGCCGGCGCAGCCGCGCCAAACAAGACGAGATCCGCCACCCGCCCCCCACCCGCGCGACCCAACCAATCGAGGCACTGCAACAGGTCCTGAAACCCCTTCCGGGGATTGTCGCTCAGTTGGACCGAGCCAGCCAAGATGAGCAGGCGATCTTCCGGCAAGCCCCACCGCCGTCGCTCCATCAGGCGATCCCGCGGCGCAAACCGTACGGCATCGATTCCATTCGGAATGATACGCACGTCCGCCGAGCGCAGCAGCGAACTCTCACGTGCTCGCCCCGCGAGCCAACGACTGGGCGAGACGTAGGTGATGGACGTGCCAGAAAAAATCCGCTGTCGCCGCAACCAGCCGGAGCGCGACCAGTCGCAGTCCCGACGCCCGTGGAGGAGCGGGCACCGACCACATGATTCGGTAAATTTTTCGCACGCGCCAGCGTAGTGACATCCCCCTGTAAACGTCCACATGTCGTGCAGCGTCCAGACCACCGGCGCGGAAATTTTTGCGAGCGATTCGAGCCGAAGGAAGCCATGTGCCACCCAGTGCAGATGCACGACGTCGGGCTTCAGCGTGCCGAGGTGGCGGGCAAGCGCGTCGGGCACCCAGCCGACGGAGAAATTGGCCCTGGCGGAACGATTGCCCACCAGCGCCAGCTGGTCGCAACGGCGCTGCACCCGCAACCATAGCTTCATGAGCGCGCCTCCCGGCGCGATAACATCGCTCCGATCCGAATCGCGCCGCCTAACCAGCATGTGCGAATCCACTCCGCTCTGGCGCAATGCCGTGTGAAGCCTAAATGCCGCCTGCGCCGCTCCGCCAAGCAGATCGTACGCGCTGAGATGAACGACTCTCACGGCCGCAGCGTCTCCATGAAGAGCGAATCCGGCTTTCTCACCCGAAGGTCGAGGGTATCGAGTCCATACGTCCCAAACTCCGGTATCCGGCTCTCCGTGGCCGAAACCCTTTGCGGATCGACAAATCCACCTTCGCGCAACGCGCGGGACAGAGACAGCGCATCATACATCACGCGATGCACTTCGCCGCTCTGGCGAAACCAGCCTACGTCAAATATCCGGCGCATCGACCGGCCGCCGAGCAACAGGAGCACCGCGCGGGCAAACTCCCTCTGGGCGCGGCGCACGAGTTTCCCGCTCGTGACGTGCCTGGCCCGCGCAGAGGAATTCCTGCGCATGCTGTCAACTTCGGTACCGGCACGTTCCCGCACTCGGCCGATTTGCTCGGCCGTCAATTGCCGGGCGAATACGGCCATCTCTCCGCCCGGCGCCTCGCGGGCGAGTTGATCGGTCAGTTCCAGACGCGCCCACTCCCACAGCGTCGGCTCCTGCCCGCTGCGGGCCTCCGCCAAGCCGCGCAGATAGGCCTGGGCGATGCCTTCGAGGTCTGGCACGACGACGCGCATCACGCCGCCGGCGCGAAGTACCCGCCGGCATTCGCCGAGGAAAGCCCGCGCATCGCCCGCCGAAAGGTGCTCCAACAAATGCGAATGATAGACCGCATCGACGGTGCCGGCCTTAAACGGCAGCGGGCGTGTCGCATCATAACGGCGCACTTCGGGCGCCAGCGGCGCTACGTCGAGGTTGATCCAAGCAGGATGGTGAACTGCTCCACAGCCAACATTGACGAGTATCACGGGCGCACAGCGTAGAGGTTGAGTTGTTGGTCGAAACCATTGGCCGGCCTGACGGCGAGAAACGGGTGAGTTGGACCTTGGGCAACTTGCACGAAGCAGTCGAATCCTGCCGCCTCGAGCCGGGTGATCGCGGCGCCGAGCCCGGGTCGGTGCGCCCCCCCATGCCATTCGACAAACAAAGCCCGCACCCGCGGCAGGGCGGGCGCTATTTCGATGAGGACTTCACCCTCGGCCCCCTCGACGTCGATTTTTAACAGATCCACCCGTTCGGGTAACAATCGCGAAAGACACGTCCGAGTGACAGAAATCGCCCGCACTCCCGCCGGCGCGGCCGCGAGCAATCGGCCACCATCAGCGCCATCCGGCGCAAACCACGCACGGCCCTCGGTTCCCGCCACCGCGGACTCGATCAGTTCACCGTCGACGTCCCATTCCTGCAGGTTCCTGCGACAGCACGCCGCCACTGCGGGATCGGGCTCAATCCCCAGATAACGAAACCGTCCATACCTCCACTTCCAAAACAAGGCCGCGAGCCCGATGTTCGCCCCGGCATCCACCAGGCACGGGACCTTTCCCTCGTCGAGGGCAATTTCGTAGATGCGATTGACGAAAATCTCGTCCCATGCGCTCAGGAAACTGGCCGGATCACAGAGGTGAACCCGGCGGTTCGCGAACACAACCGTCGCCGGCGTAAAGCGGGGTTGGTTCCTGAGCTGACGGGCAAACCGGTGCAGCGCCCGATAGGCGGGACTGCGCGCCCACTCCCGCAAATGCCAAGCCGGCTGCCGGATCATCCCCCACCAAAAGCCGCGTGAATGATAGATTCCGCTCATCGAAAGAGCGCACGCAGCCGGCGACCGACCCGCGTGGCGAGTGATGGTGGTCGAAACACCAGCCGGCTGGTGACCTCATCCGCCGCCGCATCGCAAGCGAGGCTGTCGGGATGCACGAGCGGAAACGGCATGGCCGACACAGCCAGAGCCGCCCACGGGCTGGCGCGTCGCGTGTGCGTCGCGTCCGCCCCAAATCCAATATTCGAAATCAGGTTCCGGTAAGGCAGAATGCTCTGCATTCCACGTCGCCAAACGGCTAGCGTCCAGCGGTAATCCCACGCGTCAACCTGGCCGGTCAGGGTTTCGTCGAAACACCGTGCCCAGACGGCCCGCTCGTCGGGGTGCGCGATCATCGCGGACAACCATTTACCTTCGCGCTCCGTGCGCCAAACTTTCATCTCATGGTCATAAAGCCGCCATGCGCGCCGCCAGGTGGCCCAGCCCCACCCATGCGTGTAGCGGGAGAAAAAATAACTGGGAAACTCCCGAGCTGGCTGGGGTTGAAAACTGCAGCCGGCAATCTGGGCGATGCCAGCGTGGTCACGATACCGCTCGAGGAGCTCAGCGCAAAACGGAAAGAAAGTCGGATCCGGCAAACAATCGTCCTCCAAGATAATCGCCTCTTCCACCAGTGCGAACGCCCAATCGAGCCCGGACGCAATGCGCCTCGCAGCCCCCAGGTTCGTCTCGGCATAGTTTCGCCGCACGTCGCAGGGCCAATCAACCGTCTCGACCAGGCGCCGCACCTCGGCACATCGCTCCGCGTCCGCCGACCGATCACGGCGCGGGCCGTCGGCAATGAGCAACAACGTTCGAGGCCTCGCCTCGCAAATCCGAGCCCAGACTTGGCGCGTACATTCGACTCGGTTGAAGATGATGAAAACAACGGGGGCTTCGCGCATCGTGGTTCGGAGGATTGAACGCGTTTCCGGAGTGCGGGTCGAGTCACCTCCATCCGTTCGTACCTCCTGCTGGCTGTTTATTGCACGGAGCTCGAAAAGACCGGATAACCCGCCGCCACCTGCCCGCCAGTGAAAATCGGGTCGCCCCCCATGATCTGGCTCCGACCCGCCACGGGCCAGCGCGGAAAACGCGCTAGGCGGGCGCACAATCAGATCGCAGAACGACCGCTCGACCCAACTGCTCATCCTCCGCCCCCCGTGTTGGCCGATCCGGGCGCGACGAAAATAGGCTGGTCGGCAAGCGCCCCGAGCTCGCGCCAGGCCTTCGAAGTCACAGTGAACGCCACGCGCCGGCCGGGGTGGAGCACCAAAACCTGCCGTATCCAGCCCGCATCCTGAGTAGGCGAAAAAAGGACCGGCCCTCGTGCCACTCGCGATCATCCGACTTGCGGATGGGTTCCGGCCCGGGCCCGGGCGCCCCAAACCAAACATTCGGCCCGGCCATCGCACTACGGCCGGTCACCTCGGCCGGCGGGCGTAAGCCGCCGGTGGGTCCAACCGGTGATCCGCATCACGCGGGCATCGCCCGCGTGTTGCCGGAGTGCGGCGCACACCCACGCGTAAGTTCCCGGCACGCCGATCAGATCATCCTCCCAAACGATGAAGGCGTCATGTGTCGCGGCGACCTCGCGCACAACCGTCACCACGTTCCGACCGAGTCCTGGCTTATCGGTCCGCTCGATCAGTCACAGCTCACGCCAATCGACCACCCGCAGCAATCGCCGCACTTCGGCGACCCTCGGCGCATCAGTGTCACCCATGGCACCGTCGGAAAAGCCAAAATCAAGGGTGCGCCATTATCCCGCAAACCGCCTAGGAGCACGCCACGTGTGCCGGTCAGGCGCAGGCAAAGAGAACGACCAGGATCGATGAACGCACCGGTTCAGTGTCGGGCAAACAGCAGATCCCGATACGTGCCCGCGTCGAACAGCACTTCAACCATGCGGTAATGCGGCCGGAGCACGTCCACGATGGCGGCTTCATTCCACGCCTCGACGCAAATGAAGCGGGGGGCATGGCGGGCAAAATCGATCCCTCGCAGGGCGCCCGGTTCCGCGCCTTCCACGTCAAGGCTGAGCAGGTCCACCGCCCGCGCCAGGCCTGTTTCATCCAGCACGGCGGAGAGCGTCCGGGCCGGAACGCGGATCAGACCGCGGGCCGGCAACTGTTGCACCTGCAGACCGGCGTGCACATGTCGCGCCGTCGCGGCGGAGTCTCCCAGTGCGCCGGTAATCGTCGACATGAGTCCGGCGAGGTGCAACTCCACGGTGGCGCCGGGCACCGCCTCGGCGACCAGTGCAGCCTGCACCACCGGCGAGCGGCGATTACGCCGGCAGGCCGCCGCGAGCACGGGATCCGGCTCAACCAACAAACCCGTCCAGCCGCGGAATTTTTCCAGAAAGTAGGTATTACTCTGCGCCAGTCCATCGTTCGCCCCGGCTTCAATAAAAAAACCCCCGTCGCAATCGAGATGCCGGCCGAGTTTTCGATCGAGATCATTGAGCCCGAGCCGCGAATAACGTGCGCTGCCCGCCAACTCGAACAACGAGCGGCGCAAGCGCGTCAAGGGGCGACGGAGACCGGCGGACAACTTCATGTGCGCCGGAGATAACGCCATCCGCGGAACGGAATCAATAGGGCCCGCGTCTGAAGCGTGGCGGTGGCCCGCACGGCCGGATGACAATACGACGCGAGCCACGCCGCGAGGCCGTAGGAAATCACGGTCGCCCACGCCGCCCCGAGCCCGCCCCAACGCGGGATGAACACGAGGTTGAGCACAATGTTCGCCACTGCCCCGGCCCCGGTCGCCACGAGATAGAATTTCTGCAGGCCCTCGTTTACCAGCCACTGGCCGCGCGCCACCCCGAGAAAAACAAAAACACTCGACCAAATGTGCACCGCGAGGATCGGGCCGGCCGCTTCGAACCCGGCCCCGTACGCCAGCCGCACGATGCCGGGGGCGACCAGGGCGATGGGAACGGAAAGCGCATAGGCCACCGCGGCGCTCAGATCGTAATACTGCTGCTGCCGCCGCGCATAAGTGGCCGCGTCGTTTTGCTTCGCCCGCAGCAGCGCCGGCAGGACGCTGGAAGCGAGCGCGGTGGGCAGAAAATACCAAACCTCGCTGAGCTTGGCGGCAGCCGCGTAAACCCCCACCGACTCCGCTCCGGCCATTTGGCGCAACATGACCTCGTCGATCTTCATGTAGACGACAATCGCCAGACTCGTGAACATCAGCGGCCAGGACTCGGCCACGAGCCACCGCATCGTTGGACGGTCAGCCGCCGCCAACGGGATGCGCAGTCCCGCGCGACGCGCGACGAACCAATAACCTACTGCGCCCACGAACATTTCGCCGACAAGCACCGCGGCAAAAGCCAGCAGGGGCGCGTCCGCCCTGATCAGCAAGACGCGGACGATTGCCGCCATCCCGAGCGCCCCGAGCTGCACCACCGCCGCCGACTTGGCCTGGAGATGGGTTTGCAGCCACAGCTCCGGCAGAAACAGCGCCGGCTGCCATAGGATGAGGGCGAGGATGGCCAGCAACCGCGGCTCATCGCCCGCTAGTCCGCAACCCGCCCACGCCGCCAGCCAGATGATCACACCGCCGACCACGCCCGCACCGAACCGGAGCAGGAAGCCGCTGGCGAGCAAGCCGGTCGCGCGGACCGGGGACTTGAGCAGTTCGCGCTTCAGCAACGCCTCAAGCCCGAGGGCCGGAATGAATCCCATCAGCGTCACGAGGGCCAAACAGTAGCTCAACGAACCCAGCCGGACCGGGCCAAGGTGCCGCGCCACCAGAAAACCCACGAACGCCCCGAGCACAAAACGCCCCGCCCGCTCCGCCAGCAGCCAACTGAAATTGACGGCGGCCTGACGAAAGCCGGGCTTTGCCAGGACATCGACCATCTGCTCCATTTCCGCGCATGCTGAGTTTCACGTCCGAGCCGGTCAAGGCTCGCACCATCGTGCTCGAGGTGATCGCCCTGACACGCGCGCTGTAGTTGCGGCGTGGATAGAGCCCCCACTCTCAGGTCGGGCGAGGCTTCGCTCCGGCAGGAGAGGCAGGATCCGTTCTTATTCTGCGATGATTTCGCGGTGCAGGGGCGCTCGGGCAAGTCCCAGCGCTTCGTCGTTCTCATTTCTCAAACATGCCTTCCCATCATCCCTGCTTTGCGTTGGCAGCTTAGTAACTCCGCAAGTTCAATCACGGCAGTCGCCGAGCGCTGGTGCGGAGCCGCGTGTCTCCCCGGATGCGCTCCACCTGTGCCTCAATCGAGTCCGCTAGGCCGGATTCCGGAACTACCCGCGCAAGTCGCAAGGCGGCTTCAGCGGCCCGGAGGGCCGGCGTTGGCTCGCCTCGCGCCGCAAATGCATCCGAGATCAGCAGGAGCAGTTTGACCCGTGCGGTCGGTGCCGGCCGGTCGGGGGCTGTTGCGCCTATCGCATGGTGGTACAGGTTCAGACTGCGGACGGGCTCGCCCGTAACCGCACACCATACCGCCCAATTATAGGCCAGCGTCGCCGAGTCCGGCGCCAACCTTCGGGCCGCTGCAAAATGTTCCTGCGCCTCCATGACGCGACCCGTCCGGGAAAAATCCTGCGCCAGCTTGGCGTGAAGCTTCGCCGCGGGCGGCAGGGTAATATCCTCGCCGCGCCCGGTCGCCGATCCACCACGGCTTGTGAGCTCACGCGCCATCATCAGGACCCGCGGATCATCCGGGGCAAAGCGCTCCGCCTTGCGCAGAACGTCGCGGGCCTCTTCACGACGCCCCGCATTCGCATGATACGACATCCAAAGGCTGTAATTGTGCAGGCTGTAATCGTGATCGCGCGATCGTTCAATCGTTCTGGCCAACACCGTGTCGGTGCTCTCCCAGGTGCGCAATTGCGCCCGCTGCAGGACGGCCAATCCCGCCAGCCAAATTACCACCACCACGATCGCCACTGCGCGGGCGAAGCCTTGGATTGGCAGCAGACCGCCCGCAACCGCCACACTGATCGGAAGACACGACAAATAGGAATAACGATCAGAGGCGAAATGAGGGTGCTCGGTGAAGCCGAGAAAAGGCGCCAGCAAACCGAGATAGGCCAGCCACAGCCACAGGCACTTCCGCCCGGACCTTATCTGTGTCGCCAATAGAGTTACGCCGACCACGGAGAGTGCGCTGCCAACGAAGACCGGATCGAACGGGTTCACCTTAAACAACCAGGTCGGCCCCGGTGTCAGAGCGTCCGGCCAGGCAGTCGCCCCAACATAGTGAACCCAGACGCCGAAAGCCTGGGCCGCCCGCTGTACCCACGAAAACTCCTCCGCAGTCGGCGGCCGGGGCCAAAAAGCGGAAGCCTCAAAACGCGCCAGCAGGGTGACGATCAGGATCGCGGCGCCGGGCACGATAAAGGCCAGCTTTTCGATGACCAGACGCCGCCACGGAGGGCGCTCCGGGGCTTCGCGGTGCAGAGGCCGAGCGACATCGATAAGAACAAAGGCGGCAACCAACATAATCCCGATTGGATACGTCAGGATCGACATGGTGTAACAGAGGGAAGCCAGAACCAGCCAGAGCATCCGAAGGCGTCCTGCGGGGCCGGAGCCCTGGAGTCGGAGGTAGGCCAGCAGGCTGCCCAAAGCCCAAAATCCAGCCGCACCATAGAGCAGGCCCGACGACCAGCCGATCGTTTCAGCCCGTAGCGGATGCAACGCCCAGAACGCCGCGCCCGCCGCGGCCGCGAGGGCACGCCAACCCGGCTCGGTTTTATGACCGAACCTCCGGCATAGCATCCCTAACAGGATATAAAGCAGCAGCGTATTTGAAACGTGCAAGACGAGGTTGGCCGCATGATAGCCCACCGGTGAGAGTCCGGAAAAGTAATACACAACGGAAAACGTCAGCCAGCCAATCGGCACGTACCGTCGCATGTAGGTGGGGTCGGTGAACATCCACGTGAGGCCCGGCGCAGAGGGCGGGCCGAGATGCGGATTATAGTAGATGTTGATATCGTCGTCGCGCGCAACGAACTCGAAAGCGAGCACCGACCGGCAGTTCCAAAGCGCAACGACCGCGATCAGCAGGGCGAAAAGCCAGACCAACCTCGGGGATCGGATCGCCGAATTCGCCGGCCCGGTGCCGGTGGTCGCGGTCATTTCCACAACACGCCGTCGATGGTTCCGGATCCGGGCGCTGGTCATTGCCACCTCCGCGTCGCGTCCCCGCGATGATCCATGGCAAGCGGGGATTTGGCGGGGCACGGCCGCACCCGAACGCTTCGACCGCCCCTCCCATTCGGAGCCCAAGAGGGGCAAAGAGGAACCATCATGAACCGGGATGAAGGATTGATCGGCGCAAAAAAACAACCCCAAGCACTCCGCTGCCCCACCCGGGGCCGGGGCACGGGCAAAGGATCGCTTTACCGGGGGATGCCTTTGTTCCTTAACGATTCAAGGAGGGCGTGCGCTCTCTGGAAATCAGGCTTCAGCCGCAGTGATTCCTCCAGGTGGGGAATCGCGTCGTCGGCCCGATTTAACGCGATCAACGCCACCGCCCGTCCGAAATGGGCCTCAAACATACCGGGCGCCACGCGCAAAGCGGCCGCGAATTCGCGCTCAGCTTCTCCCGCTTGATTTTGGCGAAGGAGAGCCACTCCAAGGCAGTTATATGATTCCGCAAAATCCGGTTTATTACGCACGGCTAGCCGGTAGTGCCCGATGGCCTCCGCCACGTTGCCGGAATTTGCGAGCGCCAGACCGAGACCGTGATGGGCGTGCGGAGAATCGGGCTCCGTTAGGAGTGCCCGCCGGTACTGGATGATCGCCAAAGGCAACTGACCAAGGGAGGCCAAATGATTACCGGAAGTTATCTGGGCCTGCGGACCCGACTTGTAGCTGGCAAGCCAGTTGGTGGCCGCGGAAAAAACCAGCAATACGCCGGCCACCATGAGAACGGAAAAATGCGCGACGAGCATACGGTTCAACTCGAGCAATCCGACGACCGCCACCAACGTGAGCACAGGTAAAAACTCCGCCTGGTAGCGATCGCACGCTCCACCGAACATACAGAGCGTGGCGGCAGAGAGGGTAAAGAAAAGTACCGCCGCCACGATGAACCACCGCAGGGGGTCGCGACGATCCTCCGGGCGCCGAGCCCGCCACGCCAGGCAGGCGGCCCCCGCCAGCCAGAGAAACGGGATATTGGTCAAGGCCCCGAACGCCCCGTCCACCCCCAAATGGCCGGGCGGAAGAGGCGGTTCATTGATCCCCTGCGCAAAGGGAAAATCGCCGCTCCAGCGCAACGGCTGGAGAAAATAAATGCGAAAATTAACCGCGATATAATCCACGCTGAAAAGTTTCTGCCGAGCGACTTCGACGCCTGCCAACTGATACTTTTGGCCGAACTCGCCGAGCTGATCAAAGCGGGCAAAATTGTAGAGCAGCAGTCCCGCGCCGACACACATGACGGGCCCGAAGGCGGCCGCCAAAAGTCGGAATACCTCAAGCCAGGGCGCCCGGCCCCGTTTGGCCAGACTACGAACACCCCATATGACCGGCACGATCAGGATCAGGCCTCCGAATAAAAGGGATGGGCGTGCGCCCAGCGCCAAGCCATAGCAAAGACTTGCGGCCGCCAACCAGCGTCCACGGCGCTTGTCGTCATGCAGCGCCTGCCAGACGGCGCCGAGGCTGAGCACAGAAAACGCATAGGCACAGCTGATCGGCACCTCCCAGATATCCGCCCTCCCAAGTAGCACGGGCACAGCCGTGACGAAGCCGACGGCAAGCGTGCCGATCGCGTCGAGGCCGACGTGGGGACCGGGGAAATATCGACGCCGGATTGAAAGAAAAAGCGCTACACTCCCAAAGAGTCCGACGGCGCAAAAAAATACGGTGGCCTGGGCGTGCGATAAATAGGTCCCCGTCAACACCGCGAAGGGCCAAAAAAGCACGAGGGCGGGGGTGATGCCGAAATAGAGGTAGATTTTGCCGCGGTAATAGCTGGTGTCGTGAAGTGTCGCGCGGAATGGCTCATTCGCCACCGGATCGTAGGGATTCCGCAGCTCACGCAACCCGTCCGGAATCTGAATTTTCAAGTCGAGCTGACCGGCGCGGAATCCTCGCACGAGCCGATTATAATAGGCGTCTTCGGCCCGACTCGCACCCATTTGCCATAGGTTCGCGCTGGCGATCCACGCGTAAACCGAGATCATGAACGCCATCAGCAGCCAGATCACCCAACGGTTCCGGCCAGGCTCCGGTTTCCGCTCCTGAGTTGAACCGTGTTCTGAGGATCCGGCAGCCCGATTCAGCATAGCCCCACATCCGAGCCGAAGCTTGTCTAGGCTGACGAGCAAATTGGGGTGCGGTGGGTCGGGCGGAAAGCCGATCGCGCATCCCCTGCTGGACCCATCGACATGATCGTTCGCCCACGTTCCGCACGTGATACCCAAAAGCGTGAGGCCGCTTCTCCGGATCGAAGGGAGCACCCGTCACCTGGTGCCGATCAAATCAAGGCAGGACGGCTTGCCGAGGACGCCGTTTCTGCAACCGCTCCTAGCCGGCGCGAGGCCTGCACCTGCCCGCCTGCCCCGGCACCGCCGGCGCATTACAAACCATCTACGCGGCAAGACGCATCGATCGTCGAGCCGGGAGTCCGTTGCGGCTACGGGGCAACCTGCTTTTTCGTGGTGGACTCGGAAACGGCTTACTTAATCGTGCGCACCGGACCCGTGTTGATTCTTCTTTCCACCGCATGAAGCTTTCCATCGTCATTCCCTGTTACAACGAGGCCAAGACGATCCGCACGATCGTGGATCGCGTGCGTGCGGCGCCGGTCGCCGACAAGGAAATCATCATCGTCGACGACTGCTCGCGCGACGGCACCCGCGACCTGCTCCGCACCCAGATCGCCCCGCTCGTCGACAAGATCATTTATCACGAGGTCAACCAAGGGAAGGGCGCCGCCCTCCGCACCGGCTTCAACGCCGCCACGGGCGACGCCATCATTGTTCAGGACGCGGACCTCGAGTACGACCCGCAGGAATATCCTCACCTGCTCAAACCCATCATCGACGGCCGCGCCGATGTCGTGTTCGGCTCGCGCTTCCAGGGCGGCCAGCCCCACCGCGTCGTCTATTTCTGGCACATGATCGGGAACAAGGTGCTCACGCTCCTCTCGAACATGGCGACCAACATCAACCTCACGGACATGGAGACCTGCTACAAAGTCTTCCGCCGCGACGTGCTGAAAAAAATCACCATCGAGGAAAACCGGTTCGGCTTCGAACCGGAGATCACCGCCAAAGTCGCGAAACTCGACGTGGTGATCTACGAGGTCGGCATCAGCTACTACGGCCGCACCTACGCCGAGGGGAAGAAGATCGGCTGGCGCGACGGCTTCCGCGCGCTGTGGGCGATTTTCAAATACAACTTCCTGCGCTGAGCGTACGCCGCCGGGCCGGTGGCGATCCGGGCTCAAGCCGTTGCCGGACGGGAGTTGAGCGTTGAGGGAAAATCTCCGGGCGGCAGCCAACGTGAATCGGACCTGCCGGGACGACCCACGGCTTGTTTTTTCGCTCAACCCTCAGCCATAAACTCTCAGCTGTATGCATCCGGCTGATTCACCGTCCGTCCCGCCCCCCCTCCCTTCCTCCGCCCGGCGGCCCCTCGCGTTCGGCCTCGCCGCCGCCGGCGTCGCGCTGCTGTTCGCCGCGTTCACGGGCCACATGTGGGAGGATTACTTCATCACCTTCCGCGCGAGCCTCAACCTCGCCACCGGCCAGGGCCTCGTCTTCCAACCCGGGGAACGCGTCCACAGCTTCACCTCGCCGCTTGGCACCCTGCTGCCCGCGCTTTTCGCCCTCGGCGGCGGCGAGGATGTCGCCGTGCGCGCCCTCTGGATTTTGCGGTTCGTGAGCGCGCTCGCCCTCGGCGGCGCACTGTGGCTGGCGGTGCGGGCCTGGCAACGCGACGGACTCGCCACCCTCGCGGTGACCGCGGCCGGGGTGGCGTGGATCTTCGACGCCAAGACCGTGGATTTTGCCACCAACGGCATGGAGACGGCGCTCGTGGTGTTCTTCGTGACGTGGACCTGGCAGGCGTTTTCTGCCGGCGCCCGCCTCTGGCCCTGTGCGCTGGCCTGCACCGGCCTGCAATGGACACGACCCGACGGCTTTGTGTTCTACGCTGTGATCGCCGGCGCGTGGCTGGTCTTCGGCGCCACACGGGAAGGCCGCTCCTGGCCGGACCGCGTCGCGTTTCTCGCGCGCGCGATCGGCCTCGGCATCGTCCTTTACCTGCCGTGGCTACTCTGGGCCTGGCACTACTACGGCTCGCCGATTCCGCACACGATCCTCGCCAAGGGCGGCCTGCTGGGAGCGGGGGAAGTCGCCCGATTGCTGGCGCTCTATCCGCTCAACCTGCTTTTCGGACACACCGCGCTGCAGGATATTTTCCTGCCGGCCTATCACTTCTTCGGCGGCTGGCCGGACGCATTGCGGATCATCTCCCGGGTCATCGTAACCGGCGCGGCGCTCGCCTGGCTCTGGCCGCGGGTGGCGACCGGCGGGCGCATGGCGTCCGCGGCATTTTTCCTCGGGGGCTTCTACGTCAGCTACATTCCTCCCTTCGCCTGGTACTTCCCCGGCTGGCAGGCCCTCGCGTTGATCAGCTGGGCCTACCTCCTGCAGGCGATCTGGCGGGCGCAACCGGCGGCACCGTGGGCCTCCCGCATGCTGCCCTCGGGCTTGCGCATCGGCGCGCTGCTCCTGATGCTCACCCAGACGGCCATCTTCGGCTGCGTGGCCTGGCAGATGCGAAAGCAGCAGGACCTGATTGAAAACCACCACCGCGCTGAAATCGGCCGGTGGCTGCGACACGAGGCCGGAGCCAAGGACACTGTCTTCCTCGAATGCCTCGGCTACATCGGCTATTACTCGGGATTGAAGATGCTCGATCACCCCGGGCTCGCCGCCCCGGAGGTCGTCGCCGTCCGCCGCGCGGGCCGGACCGCCTGGGCCCAAATCATCGGGACGTTGGAACCGACCTGGGTCATCCTGCGGCCGATTGAAGCGCGCCGCGTCTTCGCCGACCTGCCCGACCTGCGCAACCGGTATGAGCTGGTGCGGACGTTCGATACCCGCGCGGCGATCGACGCGGAGCCGGTGCTGCCCGGGCGGGGCTACCTGAATTTCGACGCGGTCTTCCTCGTCTACCGGCGCGCCGCATCGTCGCCGCCGCCGCCATGATCGCAGCCGACCTTCTGTCGGGCGTCGCGGCCACGGGTGCACTCGTTCTACCCGGCTGGCTCGTCGCCCGACGGCTGCGCCTGGCGCAACCCCTGCTCGCCGGTTTCATCGGCGGAGCCGTGGCGCTCTTCAGCCTGGTACTCGCGGGCGACGCCGCGCACGTCGCGCTCTCGCCGCGGAATTTTTTCATCGGATGGGGCCTGCTCACCGCGGCCGCCGTAGCCATCGCTTGGCGGAGGCCCGCGACCGCAAACTCAGCCGAAATCCCGGGTGAATCCTTATCAAAGGAACACCGGCTCCTCCTCCTGCCGCTGCTACCCGTCTTCGCGATTCTCGCCTACCGCACGACCACGCAACCACTCTTCGGCGTCGATACCGTCTTCCGCTGGAACTACCTCGCGGAGGAGCTGCTCGCGCGGGGCTCGCTGGCATTTTATCCGCCGGTCACCGCCGCGGACTACGAAATTTACGCGTGGCCCGACGGTATAGCGCCCATCGTTTCAACGTTGTACGGCTGGGTCTACGCCGTCGCGGGCGCCGCGCGTCCCGTCGCGACGGCTCCCGTCATTCTACTGCAAGCCGCGCTGGTGGCGGCCGGGGCGTATACCCTCGCCAGGCATCTGTTCTCGCCGCGGGCTGGCGCGTTCGCCGTCGCGTTGGCCGCCGGTTCGCCAGTCCTGTGGTGGGGCACCACCATGGGCCAGGAAACAGGCCTGACCGCGCTGGCTCTGCTCGGCCTGCTCATCTACCTCCCCGCGGCGCGTGAGACCGAGTCGACCGGCGCGATCGTGTTCGCCGCCCTTGCCGCGTCGCTCGGCGCGCTCGCCCGCGAGTATGCCCTCGTGCTGCCGGTCTTCGGATTTGCCCTCGCACTAACCCGCCGACTCTCGGCGCGGGCCTGCGGACTCTTTGCGCTCGTCGCCTTACTGGTCACCGCGCCCTGGTACCTACGCAACGCCGTGCTGACCGGTAACCCGCTGTTCAACGTCGGCGTCGGCGGCTGGTTTCCCGTCAACGAAGTCCACCACTGGCTCAACGAGAGCTACCTCGCGGAACTCGGCTGGGATCACCTCCCCGCGGAAGCCCCGCGATTGATCGCCACCCACTGCGGCCTGGCCCTGCTCGGAGCCGGCATGGGCTGCGCGTTTTATTTTCGATCCGCGTGGCCACTCGCCACGGCCGGCGCACTCTTCGGCGGGCTTTGGTTCGCGTCGCTCGGCTACACCGCCGCCGGTTTCATGTACTCGCTTCGTGTGCTCAGTCCCGCCCTCGCCGGGGCGGCGGTGCTCGGCGGCGCGGCGCTGGCGCGATTCGTCCCCGGGCGCGCCACCCTCGGGGCGGTGGCGCTGGGACTAGGCCTGATCGCCACCGATGCGTCACTGCGCACCCTGACGTTACCCGCGAATGTGTATCGCGTTTCCCCGCACGAGTGGCTGACCGTCGGGCGTGCGCTCCACGACTACCACCAGCGGCCCGTGTACGCGGAACTCGCCCGCTTCGCCGGCCACGAGCGGATGCTCGTGCTCGGGCCCAACGCCCTCCTCACTCGCGCCGGCGCGCGCACGCTACCGCTGTGGAGCCCCGAGGTGCGGTATCTCTTCGACCCGGCGTTACCGCCGCCAGAAATCGCGCGCCGGCTGCGCGCCACGGGCATCGGCTTCGTGTTGCTCAACACCGGCAGCGTCAACGAACGCTTCCTGGCACGGAGCGCCTTCTTCCGCGATCCTGCGGGGGCGTTGCAACGGGTCTGGTTCGACGCCGACATGGTGCTGCTCCGCGTGACGCCCGCCGCACCGCGCTGAACCCCTCCGCCTTCCGCCCCGCCCGATGCTCGCCACCACTCTCTCCAGCCTGCTGGTGTTTGCGGT